>DAIUEQ010000151.1:0-9063 GCA_036845025.1 Xanthobacteraceae bacterium
ACGCCGACTATTGGGGCAGCCCGTTCTACTACTCGATGCTGCAAATGCTGACCCAGGCGATCGAGGCGGTAGGCACCACCGACCGCCAAGCCATTGCGGCTCACTTCCGCAATCGCAAGTTCAAGACGCTCGTCGGTGAAATCGAGTTGCCCGGCCAGATCCTCGACAAGGTCTACACTGTCGGTCAGTGGCAAAACGGTTTCTTCACTGCCGTGAACGGCGAAGGCTTCGGCAACTACAGCAAGGCCCAGCTGAAGACCAACTGGGGTTGAGACCAATAAGCAGCGGCGAAGCGGCGCAAGCCGCCTCGCCGTGCGCACCAGCTCCGCGGTCTGGGTGAACGTCCCCGGCACAAGAAAGCCGGGGAAGAGACTAACCGGAGCTGATTGACGGCCGCAGAAAACACGCCCGGCTCCGTCCACAATCGACTAGCAATTTAGGACATGGACATCCTGATCATTGGCCTGCTGCTCGGCGGCACCTATGCCTTGATGGCGATGGGCTTGCAGCTGCAGTACGGCGTCGCCCGCATCATGAACCTCGCCAATGGCGAGATGTTGATCGCAGGCGCCTTCGGCGCCTTCTGGTTCTATGCCGGGACGAAGACGAGCCCGCTGCTCGCGCTATTGTTTGTCGTTCCGCTTGCCTTCGGCTTGAACTGGGCGATCTACCGCGTGCTGATCCTGCCGCTGGTGCGGCGCGCCAAAAACCAGGGCAAGCTCGAAGTCGACAGCATCCTGGCCACATTCGGGCTGAGCTTTATCTTCATCGGCGTCATGGTCGCGGTGTTCGGCGCGCAATACACCGACTATGCCTATCTTTCGGAGCCGGTTTTTATTTTCGGCGAACGCTACGGCCTCAATCGCGTCGTCGCCTTTCTCGCTTCTGTCGTGCTCTGCGTCGGCCTGTATGTCTGGTTGCACAAGACTCGCGCCGGGCTGGCGCTGCGCGCCATCTCCGTCAATCCCTCGGCGGCGGGTCTCGTTTCGATCAATGTTGCGCGCGCCTCGGCGTTTGCCTTCGCACTCGGCGGCGCGGTGACGGCGGCGGGCGGCGTATTGCTGAGCATGTACCTGACATTCGACGCTTCCTATGGCGTCGTCTTCACCTTGAAAGCGCTGATCATTGTCATCCTTGGCGGCGTTGGCGATATCCGCGGTACGATTCTCGCGGCGTTCATTCTCGGTTTGGCTGAAACCGCCGTTGCCACGCTGGTCGACCCGGGCCTTACGCTCGCATCCGCCTACGTCCTGTTCATGATCGTGCTGTTGGTCCGGCCGGAGGGTTTGTTCGGGAGGCGGACAGCGTGAGCAATCTCACGGACACGGGACCGGCGGTGCGGTGGGGCGTCGGTCTGAACAGCGGCGAGCTGCGAAAGCTCCTGATCAGCGCTGGCATCTTTGTGCTTGCCGCGCTGGTGCCCTTCGTATTCGGCGGCTATCCGCTGCAGCTTGCCATCAACATTGCGATGTATGCGGCGCTCGCAACCTCGTGGCTCTTGTTCTCGGGACCGACCAACTATATCGCGCTGTCGACCGCGGCGTTCTTCGGCATCGGCATGTATACGGCGGCGGGTGGTATCGAGATTCTGCCGTATCCCGTGCTGATCCTGCTGGCGGGTGTCGCCGGCGCGGCACTGGCCGCGGTTGTTGGACTGGCAACGCTGCGCGTTTCCGGCGTCTATTTCGTGATCTTCTCGCTGGGCCTTGCCGAACTCGTGCGCCAGATCATGACGTGGCTGCAGCACGTGCTGGGCACGATGAGCGGCGTCTATGTCACGATTGAGCGGAGCGAGCCGGAATATTACTGGCAATTGTTGCTGCTGACCGCCGTGGTCTATCTGGTCGGCTGGTGGATCGGGCGTTCGCGTCTCGGCTTTGCTTTGCGCATCATCGGCAACGATGAAGTCGTCGCGGTCCACTGCGGCATCAACACGGCGCTGGCAAAAGTCGTGCTGTTCGTCATCTCGAGCGCGTTCGCCTCCGTCGCCGGCGCTCTGGTGGCGCCGCGCTGGGGCTATGTCGAACCTGTTGTCGCGTTCAACCCGTTTGTTTCGTTTCAGGTCGTCCTTATGGCGCTGCTCGGCGGTACCCACCGGCTATGGGGACCGCTGCTCGGCGTTATTCCGTTCGTGCTGGTGTGGGAGGCGATCGCGATCGAGTTTCCCAACCAGACGACGCTGCTGCTCGGTGTGTGCTTCCTGCTCATCGTTTACGTCATACCGAACGGCATTACCGGGCTGATCGAAGATGCCTGGCGCGGCCGCGGCGGCTCGACCGAAGGTCCGCTGCAGCGCGCATTCGCCCCGCTGAAGAAATTGCTGCGGCGGAATACCGATCATGCCTGAGCTCGCGACCAACGAAGCTTTATCCGCTGCCGCCGTGTCGAAGCGCTTCGGCGGTCTGGTCGCGGTCGACAACATGTCGTTCAGCCTCGTGGAGAAAGAGGTTTTGGGTCTGATCGGGCCGAACGGCTCGGGCAAGACCACGATGATGAATTTGATCTCCGGCGCATTCAAGCCGAGTTCCGGCAGCATCAAGCTTTACGGCCATCAGATCTCCGGTACCGGCGCCAGCAGGGTGGCGAGCAAAGGCGTGGCCCGCACTTTCCAATTGGTGCGGATGCTGCCGGCCATGACGGTGCTGGAAAATGTCAGCGCCGGCGGCGTGTTCGGTCACGCACGGCGGTGGGGCAAGGAGCTCGACGACTATGCCCATGCGCTGCTGCGGCGGGTCGGTTTGCCGAATGCCGGCAATGCCCCGGTATCGGCACTCACCTATATCGACCAGAAGCGCGTCGAGCTTGCGCGCGCGCTGGCATCAGATCCGAAAGTCCTGCTGCTCGACGAATGGCTTGCCGGGCTGAACCCGACCGAACTGAAAATCGGCATTTCGCTGATCAGCCAATTGCGCACCGAAGGCTGCACCATCATCATTGTCGAACACGTCATGCACGCAATCCGCAGCCTATGCGACCGCTGCATCGTCATGAATTCCGGCGCCAAGATCGCCGAGGGCACACCGGCGGAAGTGCTCGCCGACCACGGCGTCATTCGGGCCTACCTCGGAGACGAGAATGCTTGAGGCCCGCAACGTCTCGGTTTTCTACGGACGCCACCAAGCGCTGCAAGATGTCTCGGCGACAATCTCGAAAGGCGAGATCGTGGTCATGCTCGGGGCCAACGGTGCCGGCAAGAGCACGTTTTTGCGCGCCGTCGCCGGCCAGACGCGCAAGGTGGACGGCGCCACGGTGCTGATGGACGGCGCCGACATCACCCATCGTCAGCCTTACGAGATCGTCGAGACCGGGGTCGCGCTGGTGCCCGAGGACCGCGGCATCTTTGCCGATCTGACCGTGCAGGAGAATCTCATCCTCGGCGCTCACCCGGCGCGGGCCCGCGCCGGCGAGGCGGACAATCTGGAGCGTGTGCTTGGCCTGTTTCCGAAACTCAAGCAGCGGCCAAAGCAGATCGTGCGCACAATGAGCGGCGGCGAGCGCCAGATGGTCGCGATCGGGCGCGCCATGATGTCGGCGCCGACTATATTGTTGCTCGACGAACCGTCGCTCGGGCTTGCGCCGCTTCTATGCAGCGAGCTGTTCCGGACGCTGGCGCGCATCAAGGAGACCGGCGTCGGCATCTTCCTGGTCGAGCAAAACGCCAAGCAGAGCCTCGCCATCGCCGATCGCGGCTATCTGCTCGACAACGGACACATTGTCGGCGCCGACAGCGCCGCGGCGCTGGCCAAGGACGAGAAGGTGAAGGCGGCGTATCTGGGAGAGTGACCGTACCGGCACTTAGATCGGCGGTCGCGGCCGCCGCCTCTTACGGCGCCGCGTAGAATGTCTTCGCATCCTGCGTGAACGCTTTGCGCGATTGCGGATCGACATAGAACATGTGGCCGCCGCGATAGAGCCGGAGCTCGGCGCGTTCGCCGGCGAGATCAGGCGGCAGGTGATTAAGCACGTAACGCGAATCTGAATACGGCGTCACCGTATCACTGTAGCCGTGGCCGATCATGAGCCGAAATGACGGCGTCAACGCCAAAAGCTCACGCAAGTCTTCGGTCACACTTGCGGCGGCGCGGCCGTCGTCCCAATCCCATTTGCCGGAAACTTCTTGCGCCAAGAGAGTGTAGGTCATCTCGGTCTTGAAACCGAGCTCGTCGCGCGCGTAGGCGACAAAGGCGCTGCCATAAGCGCGAATAAATCCGTCCAGGAATGGATCGGGCCCGCGCGCCGTCGCGGCTTCGGGATTGGGATCGTCGGCGGCGAATGTCGCATCGTAGTGACTGACGATCTTGTGCTCGTCGCGCCGCAGATCTTTCAAAAACGATTCATTGATAAAGCCGCGCGTGCGCGCGACGACGTCCTCGGGCAAGCCGGTCATGTCGGCAACGCCCTTATAAAACGCTTGCGCCACGTCGCCCTTCAGCGGCGGCCCGACCAACGCCGCCAGATAATCGGTGAGCGCAAAGTGCTCGGCCTGCGCCAGAGCGGCCGCGCTGAAAGCGCCTTTGCGCTCGAGCTCGGCCGCTGCAAGCGAAGGCAGCCGCAGCGCTGCGCCGAGCGCGAAGCGCTCGCCGCCGAACGTGAATTGGCCTTCGAGCAGCGGCGAGATCATGGTGATGCCGCTGACAATGATGCCCTGATTGTTCTGCAGGGCGCGCGCCACCTTGGCGGCGCGGAAGCCGCCGTAGCTTTCGCCGAGAATGTATTTGGGCGAAGAGACGCGCCCGTTGTTGGCGACGTAAAGCGCGATGACTTTCGCCATCGACTCCGCGTCGCGATGCACGTCCCAAAACCCGCTGCCACCGTCCGGCTTGGCCGGCCGGCTCCAGCCGGTCCCGACCGGATCGATGAACACCAGATCGGTGAAGGCGAGCCAGGTGTCTGGGTTATCGGCGAGATGCACGTGGGCGCCGTCATAACCGTTGCCGAACACGGCGATGCGCGGTCCGGCGGCGCCGAGATTGAGGAACGCCGAGGCGGCGCCCGGGCCGCCGTTGAACACGAAAGTTACCGGCCGGCGCGGATCGTTGGGCTTTGCGACAAACGCGGTATAGAAAATCGCGGCCGAACGCTCGCCCGACTGATCGAACAGCGGGAAGGTCCCGGCGGTTGCGGTGTAGTCGAGCTTGCCGTTCGGCAAATCGATCGAGTGCTCAGTCACGGAATTGGCCGGCAGCAACGAAAGCACGCCGGGGCCTGAGCCGCTTTGCTCCTGCCGTCCCTGTTCCGCGTGGCGGCTCGGATGCTCTTCGGCGGCGGCTGCCGGCGTGGCGATCGCAAGCCCCAGCGCGCAGGCCATAAAAAGACGGCGCAAATGTTCAGTCATATCTGATGTCCGTTTAAGTCACTGCTTTGGTTGCTGTGTCTTTATGTATGATCGCACGGCGAAAACGCCCGAAAGATGGCCCACAACGGCGAGACATGGTTTGCGGAGATTTGCGCTGCGGTAGACAACACCGGCCGGATGGGGGAAGTTCTGGCCGATCCGAACTTTACGTCGCCATGAATAGGAGCATTCGCGGTGCCTAGCCCACGCGCGTCGAAAGCGCTGGCGCGCTTTACCGTACTCGACCTCACGCGCGTGCGCGCCGGGCCGACTTGCGTGCGCCAGCTTGCCGATTGGGGCGCCAACGTTATCAAGGTCGAGGCGCCGCCTGACGGCGACGAACCGATGGGCGGGCCGCGCGGTAATTCGGACTTTCAGAACCTGCACCGCAACAAGCGCAGCATCACGCTGAACTTGAAAAGCCCGCAAGGGCTGGCAGCGTTCAAGCGCCTGGTCAAGAAAGCCGACGTCGTGGTCGAGAACTTCCGTCCGGACGTGAAAAAGCGACTTGGCATCGATTACAAGACGCTGGCGCGCATCAATCCGCGGCTGGTCTATGCGAGCATTTCCGGATTCGGTCAGGACGGTCCCTATGCCGGCCGCCCGGGCTTCGATCAGATCGCCCAAGGCATGGGCGGACTGATGTCGATCACCGGCCCGCCGGGGCAGGGACCTTACCGCGTCGGCATTCCGGTCGCCGATCTGACCGCCGGACTGTTTGCCGCGCTCGGCATTCTGGTCGCGCTTCTGGAACGCGATAAATCCGGCAAGGGCCAGGCGGTGGCGACGTCGCTGCTGCAGGCACAAATTTTCATGCTCGATTTTCAGGCCGCGCGCTATCTCGTCGAAGGCGAAGTGGCGCAGCAAGCCGGCAACAATCATCCCACCACTATTCCGACCGGCGTGTTCAAGACCAAGGACGGCTTGATCAACATCGCCACCACCGGCGGCAAAATGTGGGAGCGGTTCTGCGACGCCATCGGTGCGGCGGCGATCGCGCGCCAGCCCGAATACGCGACCGCCTCGGCGCGATCCAAACATCGCGACGCGCTCAATGCTGAAATCGAAGCGCAAACGCAGTTGCACGCCAGCGCCGATTTGGTCGAACGGCTCAATGCCGCCGGCGTTCCCTGCGGGCCGATCAACACCATCGACAAGGTGTTCGCCGATCCGCAAGTCCGGCATCTCAAAGTCGCGCAGGCCGTCGGCGGCGGTAAGGGCAAAAGCAATGCGAAGGCGCTCACACTTCTCGCCCAGCCGGTGTCGCTGTCACGCACGCCATCCAAGCTCGTGCGGCGGCCGCCCGGGCAAGGTGAGCATACCGGCGCGGTGCTCGAGGAATTCGGCTTTTCCAAGCGCGAGATTGCCGCGTTGCGCCAGGCCGGAGCTATATGAGGACACTTTTATGATCGTCATTGCCGGGCTTGACCCGGCAATCCATAAAGCGGTGAAGCAGCATGGATGCGCGGATCAAGCCCGCGCATGACGCATTAGGGAATCAAAATATGGCGCCAACCGACAAAATTCTCGCGCGCAAGGAGGCGGGCGTCGGCCTCGTCACCTTCAACAATCCGGAACGCCACAATGCCGTGTCGCTCGAAATGTGGGAGGCGACCAAGGAAGCCCTCGATGCCTTCGCCGCCGACAACGAGGTGCGCGTCGTCGTTCTCACTGGCGCCGGCGGCAAGGCCTTCGTCTCCGGCGCCGACATTTCGAAATTCGCCAGCGAGCGCGCCTCCATTGAAGCGACGCGCGCCTACGACGTCGTCACCGCCGCGGCCTTCAACAGCGTCTACGAATTTCCCAAGCCGACCATCGCCATGATCCGCGGCTATTGCATCGGCGGCGGCGCCGCGCTCGCGGTGTGCTGCGACCTGCGGGTCTGCACTGACAATTCGGTGTTCGCCGTGCCGGCGGCGAAGCTCGGCTTGGGTTACGGCTATGCCGGGCTCAAGCGGCTCAGCGATGTCGTCGGCCCGTCGTTCGCCAAGGAGATTTTCTACACCGCGCGCCAATTCACCGCCGCCGAGGCGCTGACCATGGGTCTGGTCAATCGCATGGTGCCGAGCGCCGAGCTCGAAGCCGCCGTCAAGGGCATTACCGACGCGATCTGCGCCAACGCGCCGCTGACCATCAAAGCGGTCAAGTTCGCTGTCGGCGAAATCCTCAAGGACGAAAGCGCGCGCGACATGACGCGGGTCGAGACCATGGTCGAGGCGTGCTTCGCCAGCGCCGACTACACCGAAGGCCGCACCGCGTTCATGGAAAAGCGCAAGCCGAAGTTTACCGGCAGCTGAAACCGGAATGCGTTTTGCTTGTTATTTTGCGGTGCCTTCCGGCGTTGCTGAAATGAAATTGGCGTAATGACTGCAATCAAGGCGCCCCCTTCGGCCATCGGCCCGGGCGGCAGGATTTTTATTTTCGGCTTTCTCTCGGCGATTGCGCCGCTGTCGATTGACATTTATTTGCCGGCGCTGCCGTCAATGCGGGCGGCGCTTGCCGCCAACGAAGCGCAGACGCTCTACACGCTGTCCACTTTCTTCATCGGCTTTGGCGGCGGCCAGTTATTGTTCGGGCCGCTAACCGACCGTTTCGGGCGGAAGCGCCCGCTACTGTGCGCGCTCGCCGTCTACATCGCCGCTTCCGCCGGCTGCGCTTTGGCGCCGAGCATCACCATGCTCATATTGTTTCGCTTCATCCAGGCGCTGGGCGGCGCCATCGTCCCGATTACCGTGCAGGCGATGGTGCGCGACCTCTATGCGCGCAACGAGAGCGCCCGCATTCTCTCGCTCAATCTCCTGGTGACGGCTTCGGCGCCGATCGTGGCGCCGCTCATTGGCGGCCAAATACTGCTCTGGCTCGATTGGCGTTATATTTTCTGGGTGCTGGTGGCGTTCGGCGGTTTGGCATTTATCGCCGCGCTGGTGCTGCCGGAAACGCTTGCCGCCGCGCGGCGCAGCGCGGCGCATCCGCTGGCTTTGCTGCTCGGTTATGCCGCGCTCTTACGCAACCGCCGCTATCTCGGCTATGTCGCCTGCTCGACGTCGTATTTTTCCTGCTTGTTCGCGTTCATCGCCGGCTCGCCGTTCGTCTACATCGAATATTTCGGCGTGCCGGCGCAGTTCTACGGCTTCCTGTTCGGCGTCAACATGATCGGCATGATCACGACGACGTTCGTCAACAGCCGCATTGTGATGCGCCGCGGCGCCGATCCGCTGCTGCGCACCGCGTGCACCATCGGGGCGGCGGCGAGCCTCGTTGTGCTGGCGACCGGCGTGACTGGCTTTGCCGGCGTGCCCGGCATCGCCGTGCCGCTATTCGTGGTGCTGTCGCTCCTGACCATGGTGGCTTCGAACAGCATCTCCGGTGCGCTGGCGGTCGCGCCCAACGCCGGCGCCGCGGCGGCGCTTGCCGGCGCGCTGCAATTCGGCGGCGGCGCGTTCATCAGCGCCGCGACCGGCTGGCTCGCCGACGGCACGCCGCGGCCGATGACCGCGATCATCTGCGCCGGCGCGGTGCTCTCGCTCGCCGCCAATCTGGTGCTGCTCCGCAAGAAGCGCGACTAGTCGCATTATCCTAACGACGGGAAAGAATCGTTGCGGAAAAGCGGCCTTGCCGGGGTCCCCGCTGGTGTCAGGCCCGATCCTGTTCTACATACGCGCGGCAACCGGCTTGCGCCTGGAGAGGTGGCAGAGTGGTTGAATGCACCGCACTCGAAATGCGGCATA
>DAIUEQ010000152.1:0-9040 GCA_036845025.1 Xanthobacteraceae bacterium
CACAAAAACGGACCCGTGAGGTTGGTGGCGACAACGGACAGCCACCGCTCCAAGGGGATGTCTTCGAGCGGCATGCCGCGCATGCTGACGCCAGCGTTGTTAAACAGGAGATCGAGCCGGCCGAAGGCATCTTTGGTTTTCGCGAACAAGGCCTGTATGGAAGCGGCCTCTCTCACGTCAGTCGGCACCACTAGCGTTTCGCCGGCCGCTTCCTTTGCGACGGCTTGCAAATTTTCCGCCTTCCTGCCGGCAAGCACAACCGAGTATCCCTCGCGCGTAAGCGCAAGCGCCGCGGCGCGGCCGACGCCACTGCCTGCTCCGGTGACCAATGCGATTTTCTGCGCGGGCATAAGCGCCTCCCATCCTTTTGCGTCGGCGGAATGGGATAGCATCTCGAGCCGCCGGGCGGGAGGCGGAATTGCGTCAGCCGGCCAGGGCGATTTCCTGATCGGGGCTGGCGACGCGGTAATCGTCGGGCGAATTGAGCCGCGCCGTGATATCGGCGGCAGGGCCGGGCCGTCCGAAGCGATAGCCCTGCATCGAATGCACGCCGGCGGCGCGCAAGAACAGATGCTGTTCCGCCGTCTCGACGCCTTCGGCGGTCACGCGCATGCCAAGTCCGCGTCCAAGGCTGACGACCGCGTGCACGATGGCGGCGGCATCCGGCGCCGTTTCGATGCTGCGCACGAAGCTTGAATCGATCTTCAATTTGTCGAACGGGAAACGCCGCAGATAGAGCAGGCTCGAGTAGCCGGTGCCGAAGTCGTCGAGCGCGAAGCGCACGCCGATGGCCTTGAGCCGCAGCATCGGCGTTTCCGCGGCCTCTAGATTGCCGAGCAGCGTGCTCTCGGTCAGTTCAAGCTCGAGGCGGTTTGGGTCGAACTCGGTTTCTTTGAGAATCCGCTCGACCATGTCGACAAAGTCCGAGCGGCGGAATTGCAGCGGCGAAACATTCACCGCGACCGTCAAATTCGGCCAGTCTCTACCGTCGAGGCAGGCGCGCCGCAGCATGTATTCGCCGAGTTCGACGATGAGGCCAGAATTTTCCGCAACCGGGATGAACTCAGAAGGCGGAATGACGCCCGCGGTCGGATGGGTCCAGCGCGCCAGCGCCTCGACACCGATGATGACTTCTCCGCTGGAGTTGACCACGGGCTGATAAGCGGCGGTGATGGCATTGTTTTTGATGGCATCGCGCAAATCGCCTTCGAGAAGCTTACGCTGCGAAAGGTCGGCATCCATCGCCGCATCGTAGACGCACGCGCGATTGCGGCCTTCGTTCTTGGCCCGGTACAGCGCCATGTCGGCGTAGCGCAAGATGTCGCCAGCGGCGCGGGCGCGGCGATCGATGACGGCGATGCCGATGGACGCGCCGATGACAATGGTGTGCCCGTCGATCGAATAGGGCGCGCAGACCCCGGAAATGATCCGGCCGGCCACCGCTTGCAGCGAATATGAATCGGACGGGCAAACGGTGATGATCGCGAACTCATCGCCGCCGAGCCGGGCGACGAGATCGTCTTCGCGCATGATGCGGCTTAGCCGCTGGGTGACGCTGAGGATAAGCTCGTCGCCGATGTGGTGGCCGAGCGTGTCGTTGACGTCCTTGAAATGATCGAGGTCGATGTAGAACACGGCCGCCGAATGGCTGCCGCGGCGTACTTCGCCGATAACTTCTTCGAGCCGGCGGCCGAAATAGATGCGATTGGGAAGTCCGCAAACCGGGTCGTGCAGGGCAAGATGCAGCAATTGGCTCTCGCCGGCGGCAATCTTCTCGGCGGTGCCGCGCATATGCCGGACCACCAGCCCAACCAGAAGGGCGAGACCGGCTAGTGAAAGGGCGATCGGCAGCAATAGCCAGCCGTTGAGGCCGTCCGATCCGCTCGGTATCCACGACAAGCGCACGATCGGGCCACTTTGCGCGTCGCCGATGGCTAAACCTTGCGGATCCGGCGCTTCCGCGGGGTCGTCAGCTTCCCGCAACCCGCGCAATTGCAGCTGGAATCCCAGCTCTTTGAGCAACGTGCCGTCGAGGTATTTGACCGAAAGGACAATCGGCGCGCTTTCGGCGCCATGAGCGAGATCATCGTCCTCGCCGACGGCGACCGCGGCGACGAAAGCAGGTTTCCCCATGAAGTGTTGCAGAACGACAGCCGATCGGCTGGCCGGCGCCGAATCCGGTGACGCGACGATACGCATCACGCCGCTGGGCAGCTCGACAAGTTTCCGGCGCAGTAGCTCGATGCTCGGTGCGAGCTCATCCTCGGGGACTTTCGTGCCGAGGTCTCCCTGGATGCGAGAGCGCGCGTATTCGACATGGTTGGTCGCGTCGACCACCACGACCAAATCCTGATCGAAGTAGGTCTCCAACCACCCGCCGACCCGGCGGTCGACCCACGCGGGATCGAAGGCCTGACGAATGTGTTTGGTAGCGCGAGAAGTCGCTGCAACGCTCTCGACCTCATGCAGAATGCGCAGGCCGCGGGTAAGGACGGCTTGTTGGACCAGTTTTTGCTCACGCGCCTGTGCCGCGTCGTCGGTCCGCCGCGCCGAGGTGAGTAGAAATGCAAAGACGACAAGGATCGCCGACGCGACAAACGCGGCGACGAAGATGAAGAAACGCGCGCGGGCATCCCTCCAACGCGACTGGCTCGCGACGAGCGGCGGTGGCGCCGAAGCGGTCACGCGTTCTTCCTTAGTGGCGATCTTGTTCGCGGCAAGAATGGAAGAGAAAGATTGCAATTCGCTTGCCATTCCGGCGCAGCGGTGCGCGCCGAAGTTAACGACTCGTTAATCGGACCGCGTCGTGGTCCGCCATCACGGACAATCAGCGCCCATCGGCGCGCCGGGCGATTAGCGCCTATGGCTGTAGGGAGGGCGGGGAATGGCGATGTGGGCGGCCCGTAATGCGGCCGACCAGCGCTCGCGCAAGTCGCTGAAATAAGGCTCGCCTGGCTCGATTCGGTAGATGAGCTCGGCGTCGCACACGTCGCGCCGTACGACCATGAGATCGATCGGCATGCCGACGCTCAAATTGGAACGCATCGTCGAGTCGATGGAGATCAGGCCCACCTTAAGCGCGTCGTAAATGTCCATGCCATAGGAGACGGCGCGATCGAGCACCGGCTTGCCGTATTTGTGTTCGCCGATCTGGAGATAGGGGGTGTCGGTGGTGCATTCGATGAAGTTGCCGGCGGAGTAAATCATAAACAGACGCATGCGCTCGCCGGCAATCTGACCACCCAACAAGAACGAAACGTCGAAGGTCACGTCCGACGCCTCCAAAGCCTTGCCTTCGGTGGAAAGCAGCGTGCGGATCACCTCGCCGACGCGCTGAGCCGCCTGGAACATGCTCGGCGAGTTCATCAACGTTTCGCGCTCGCCAGTTTCGGGATTGTCGTAGCCTTCGGTCAGTATGCTCACGACCGATTGGCTGATGGATAGATTTCCGGCTGAAGCAATCGCCATGATGCGCTTGCCCGGATCGGTAAAGACATGCAGCTTTCGGAAGGTGGCAATGTTGTCGACACCGGCATTGGTACGGGTGTCGGCGAATATCACCAGTCCCTCACGAACGAGGATGCCGCAGCAATAAGTCATGATTGGTCGCTCCGCGGGGAGACTTTACAGCATATTCGCCGGGTTGTCGGGGCAAGCTTACTGGTTAACCTCAATCGCGACAGCCAGTTTCTCGGTACCGCCGCCGTAATGCGCGCCGCGAATCGGGATGGCTCCCAACGCATCGAGCCCAACGGCGACGCGGATATACGCCTCGGTGGGGCAGACGCCTTTCACCGGATCAAAGCCGATCCATCCAAGTTTCGGTACATAAGCCTCGGCCCAGGCGTGGCCCGAGCGCTGCTCAACGCCGTCAATGCACAAATAGCCGGCGACAAAACGTGCCGGGATCGAGAGACTGCGGGCGGCGCCGACGAAAATATGCGCCAGGTCGCGCGCTACGCCACGCTTGCGCTGAAACACTTCGGCGGCGGTCGCAGCTTCTGTTTGCGATGGCTCGTCCTCGCCGCGCATCTCCTGGTGTAATCGATCCAGAAGTAAATGCAGTTCGGCGAGCACATCGCCTTTTTTGGACTCCCGGATGTCGCGGGCGAAATCGCCGATGCGCTGATCGGCCTGCGTCAACAAGGTATCGCGCAGAAACAGACTCGGCGAAAATCGCTCGACCGTGCCGCGCACGACACCGTCGCCGTTTTGCGTCTCGACCTCGCCGACGACACTGATACGCAGCGCGTCCAGCGGTTCCGCTGCGCTCAAGAAATGGGTGATGTTGCCGAACGCATCTTGGTGCGCGTTAAGCCGTGCATCAATGGAGACATCGATGCGCCAATTGATGACGTGCTGGCCTTCGTGATTGCGCGGCGTAAGCCGCAGAAGTTGGCTGACCGCGGGCGCGGGCGGGTCGAAATGCCGGACGATGCTGTGGGCAACACGAAGGCGCATGACCGAAGACAGATGACAGGGGACCGACGGCGGATGATAGCCGACAGCCTTTCTATCTGTCCCCTGTCATCTGCCCGCCCGGTCACATGAGATATTGCTGGGCAATCGCGGTACCGAGCTGATTGTTGTTCTCGACGAATTCGTCGATGAACTCATGCAGGCCGCTCTGAAAGATTTCCTCAATCCGGCTGTTTTGCAGTTTCGTGCGCACTATGCGCGCCTGACGCTGGGAGTTGCCCTGACGGCCATATGCACCGGCGATTCGATCGAGATTTTGCACCAGATTCTCGTAACAACTCGCCAATGAGCGCGGCATCTCGTCCCGCAAAATCAGCAGGTCGGCGATGCGCCATGGTTTGAGGTTCTCTCGGTAAACCCAATGATAGGCGGTAAGCGCGGACACCGACCGCAAAATTGCGGACCATTGAAAATAGTCGAGCGCGCCACCGACGTTCTCGTGCGCCGGCAGCAGCAGATGATACTTGACGTCGAGAATGCGGGCGGTGTTGTCGGCGCGCTCCATATAAACGCCGAGCCGGGAAAACCAGTAGGCGTCGTTGCGCAACATGGTGCGGTAGGCGGAGCCGTCGAAGCGCAGCGAAGATTCCTGCACCCAACGCAGGAAGCGGGCAAACTCCTCGCGCGAGCGGGGGCCGTTGCCCCATTTCTGTAGTTCGAGCCAGGCGCTGTTGATGGTGTCCCACATCTCGATCGTCAGCGCCGTCCGCACGGCGCGCGCGTTGATGCGCGCGGTCTCGAAGCAGCTGCGGATCGAGGACGGATTGGCGGCCGAGAACGCGAGAAACTCGGTAACGGTCTCTTCGTTGGCTTCCTCATAGGTGGCGAAGAAGGCGCCGGCGCACCCCGCGGTGGCAACCGCCGACTCCCACTCGTTGGACGCGCCGATGTAGTTGAGCGGCAGCGCGGTGAGGCGGTACGTCGTCTCTAAAATGCGCGCAAGATATTCGGCACGCTCGACGTAGCGTGCGAGCCAATAAAGATTATCGGCGGTGCGCGAAAGCATCGTTCAGTGGCGCTTCATCCAGCGAGCACCCAGGTATCTTTGGTGCCGCCGCCCTGGCTCGAATTCACCACCAGCGATCCTCGCTTCAGGGCGACACGGGTGAGCCCGCCGGGAATGGTACGCACACGATCGCGGCCGGCGAGTACGAACGGGCGCAGATCGACGTGGCGCGGCGCAATCCCTTCCTCCACGCATGTCGGGCAAGTCGATAGCGCCAACGTCGGCTGGGCGACGAAGTTTTTCGGTTCGGATTTAAGCTTGGCGCGGAAGGCTGCGATCGAGGCTTTGTCGCTCTTGGGGCCGATCAGCATGCCGTAGCCACCGGAGCCATGGACTTCCTTCACCACCAATTCTTCGAGATTATCGAGAACGTAGGCGAGATGGTCGGTTTCGCGGCAACGCCAGGTCGGTACGTTCTTGAGCAGCGGTTCCTCACCAAGAAAGAACTTTATGATCTCGGGCATATAGCTGTAGACCGCCTTGTCGTCAGCTATGCCGGTGCCGACCGCATTGGCCAGCGTGACATTGCCGGCCTGGTAAGCGGACATCAGGCCGGCGACGCCGAGGGCACTGTCGGGACGAAAGACCAGCGGATCGAGAAAGTCGTCATCGATGCGGCGGTAGATCACGTCCACGCGCTTTAATCCTTCGGTCGTGCGCATGTAGACGATGTCATCCTTCACCGCGAGATCACGCCCTTCGACCAGTTCGATGCCGAGTTTGTCGGCGAGGAATGAATGTTCGTAATAGGCGGAGTTGTAGATGCCGGGGGTCAGCAAAACCACGTTCGGTTCGGCAGATGCGGTGGGTGGCGCGATTGACTTCAACGTCGCCAACAGTTCGTCCGGATAGTTCTCGACCGGCGCCACGCGGTAGCGCGAGAACAGCTCCGGAAACAGCCGCAGCATGATCTCGCGGTTTTCCAGCATGTAGGAGACGCCGGAGGGCGTTCGCGCGTTATCCTCGAGCACGTAAAAATCGTTGGGGTCGACTCGCACGACGTCGATGCCGGCGACGTGAACATAAATGTCGTGAGGCACTTTCTGGCCGCTCATTTCGGGGCGAAAAACCGGATTTTGGAAAACCAAATCCTCCGGTACGACGCCGGCGCGCAGAATTTCCCGCCGGCCGTAAGCATCTTTGACATAGGCGTTGATGGCCTTGACGCGCTGTTCCAGCCCGCGCTGGAGAAGCTGCCATTCCGACTGCGCGAGAATGCGGGGAATGATGTCGAAAGGGATCAGGCGTTCCTGCGCCTCGGGGTCGCCGTAAACGGCGAAGGTAATGCCGAGCCGGCGGAAGAACAGCTCGGCCTCGCGCCGCCGGAAATCCAGCACGTCGGGCGGCACTTCTTTCAGCCAGCGAGACAGTTCGACATAGGCCGGCCGGACCGAACCTTCGTTGCCCCCCATCTCGTCGAACATCCACGTCCCCCGGGCCGCTTAAAGCGCATCCGGCGCTCGAGCGGCACAACAGATGTAGCAATCTTCGCGCCAAGTTAAATGGCAAGCCGGGCCCGCTCGCTCCGGATGGTCGGCCCTCTCTGCTTAGATTTTCAGCGGAATGACCAAGGCGGCGGCAAACCGGGCTCGCCGTACGCCGGCCGGGGTCTAAATAGCAATCGCCGGGCGCCAACGGCACCCGGCGATCACAGCGTGAGACGTGGGCTATCGCGTCTAGGCTTTGGTAAATGGCACGGCGACGAACATCGTCGCTTTTGCCGTCTTCACGCGCATCAGCACGTCATGCTTGCCGTGGTCTTTGGCCTCGGTCATGGCCTTGCGTATATCGGCTGCGTTGCTGACTTGTTTGCCGTTGACATCGAGGATGATGTCGCCGGTCGCGATGCCTTGTTGGGCGGCAGGACTATCGGGTTCGACGGCGGTGACCACGACGCCTTTCTGCGCCGAACCGTCCGTGTCACGCGCCGGTTCGACGGCAAGGCCGAGATGCGGCGTATTCGCCGGCGGCGCAGCGGCGTCGGTGTCCGCCGCCGCCGTGCGCTCGTCGGGCATTTGCGTGAGCGTTGCGGTCAACGATTTGGCTTCGCCGTTGCGCATGACGTCGAACTTTATCGTTGAGTTCGGCGCGAGGCCCGCAACAGTGCGCGCGAATTCGCGCGCGTCCTTGACCGGCTTGCCGTTGATCGCGGTGATGACGTCGCCCGCTTCGAGACCGGCTTTGGCGGCTGGAGAATCCGCCATCCGCTCGTCGACGATGACGCCCTCGGCTTTCTTCAGGCCAAGGCTCTCGGCGATGCTGGCACTTACCGGCTGAACCTGGACGCCGAGCCAGCCACGGGTCACGTGGCCGTGCTCTTGCAACTCGGCAACGACCATTTTTGCGGTATCGGCGGGAATGTCGAAGCCAATACCGACCGAGCCGCCCGACGGCGAGAAGATCGCGGTGTTGACGCCGATCACATCGCCACTGACGTCGAAGGCAGGTCCGCCGGAATTGCCCTTGTTGATCGGTGCGTCGATCTGAACGTAATCGTCGTAGGGGCCGGCGCCGATGTCGCGGCCGCGCGCGGAGACGATGCCGGCCGTGACTGTTCCGCCGAGACCGAACGGATTGCCGACCGCCACCACCCAATCGCCGACGCGTGGCGTGTGCTGGGCGAACTTGACGAAAGGAAAGTCGTTCTTGCCGTCGACCTTGATCAACGCCAGATCGGTCTTGGCATCGACGCCAATCACTTTGGCGGTGTGGATCGTGCCATCATCGGTCGTGACCTGCACCGATTTGGCGTGGTCGACGACGTGGTTGTTGGTCACTGCATAGCCGTCGGCCGAGATAAAGAAGCCCGAGCCTTCGCCGGTAATGACGTGATGGCGCTGCATGCCGTTAGGCTGGCCTTGTTCGCCAAATTGGTGGAAGAACTTCTCCATCGGTGAACCGGGCGCGAAGGGCACGGCGCGGCTGTCTTCGTTGTCTTCGGTCATGCTGGCCATGTTCGCGGTTTCGTCGATTTTGACGCGGACCGAGATGACGGCGGGTTTTACTTTAGTCACCAAGTCGGCAAACCCCGCGGGCGCCGTAGACGTAGCGTCGGCGGCATGTGCCGAAGTGGACCACACGGGCATCGGCAAATATCCAGCCGGTCCTGCGACCAACACGGCCGCGCCGAGAACGGCTACGGAACCGAGCAGCGCAAGCCGGCCCGGCCGCAATGCCGCGCGACCATTGTAACGGGTGTTGTCAGTCATAACTCGATCTCCATCGATTTATTGTGAGCGTGCCAGTGCGGCACCTGGGGCTAAATTGGCGTTTGCACGTTACGCACGCGTGGAGAGCGAATTAATGTTAGGTAATGATCGAGGCGATAAACGGTTCGTGACTTTAAGTGACTGCCTAACGGTCTCTGGGTAGCGCGCGGCGATCGCGGTTTGGGGGGAGGAATTGGCCGAGAATTTTATTTACCTGGCGACGATCTGGGTGATCCCGGCGCTTATTGCCATCACTTTTCACGAGGCGGCGCACGGCTTCGTTGCGCATCTTCTCGGCGATGATACCGCTTGGCGGCTCGGGCGCGTCAGTTTCAATCCGTTAAAG
>DAIUEQ010000153.1:0-9012 GCA_036845025.1 Xanthobacteraceae bacterium
GTATCATCGGGCAAAAGATTTTGCTCGGAGACGTAGGCGACGTATTCGGTCTGATCGTTCTCGGCGAACAAATGATAGAACGGCTGGTCTTTGTGCGGGCGGATCTCCGCCGGGATCGACTCGTACCATTCCTCGGTGTTGTTGAAGACGGGATCGATATCGAAGATGACACCGCGAAACGGAAACAAGCGGTGTTTGACCACCTGGCCGATCTGAAATTTGGCGATCCGGAACTTATTCATGGCAATAGCGAGACAACACAATTATGGCGCGCGGCGGGCAATTGAAGGACCGCCGGTTGGATAGCCCGGCGATCACCGTCCATGTCACGAATTTTCGCTGTTTCATAGCCCATAGCGGGCCGCCATCTCGGGGTCTTTGGCCGCCACAAGGCGGGCGAGATCGACGAGCACTTTGGCCTGTTTCCAGGTTGCATCGTCCTGCATCTTGCCGTCGATCAAGACCGCGCCGCTGCCGTCCGGCATGGCGGCGATGATTTTCTGCGCAAACGCCACCTCCGCCGGATCGGGCGAAAACACCCGCTTGGCGACGGCGACCTGGCTAGGATGCAGCGTCCAAGCGCCAACGCACCCCATGAGGAAGCTATTACGGAACTGCGCCTCGCACGCCGCGCTGTCGGCGAAGTCGCCAAACGGACCGTAGAATGGCTTTATTGCCGCGGCCGCGCATGCGTCCACCATCTTTGCGATGGTGTAGTGCCAGAGGTCTTGCTGATAAGAGGCGCGCCCCTCCTTGGCTGGCGTATCCGTGGCATCGGCTAAAACTCGATAGTCTGGATGGCCGCCGCCGACGCGCGTCGTCTTCATGGCGCGCGAGGCGGCGAGGTCGGCGGGTCCAAGACTGATGCCGTGCATGCGAGGCGACGCCGCGGCGATCGCCTCGACGTTATTGACGCCTTCGGCCGTTTCCAGAATGGCGTGAATGAGAATCGGTTTTTTCAGGGAATGTTTGGCTTCGAGCTGCGCGAGCAGTTGATCGAGATAGTGGATGTCCCACGCGCCCTCGACCTTCGGCAACATCATGACATCGAGCTTGTCGCCGACGGCGGCGACAATCTCACGGATGTCGTCCAGCACCCAAGGCGAGTTGAGCGCATTGATCCGGGTCCATAATCCGGTCGCGCCGAAGTCCGACGCGTTCGCCATGGCGATGAAGCCTCTTCGCGCGGCCTCCTTGGCGTCGGCGGGAATGGCATCCTCAAGATTGCCCAGGACGACATCCACCTCGCGGATCAGGTCCGGCACTTTGGCGCGCAGCTTCTCGATATGCGGCGGCACGAAATGAATCATGCGCTCAAGCTTGAGCGGCAAATCGCGCAATGGGGCAGGCGCCCCGATCGCCAACGGTTTGAAAAAATTGCGCGGCAGTTTCATGCGGCGATTCCCCGCTCCGATCGCAACGGTAAGACGGCCGGCGCTCCATCGCCAAGCCGCTTTTCGCGGCAGTACTGGTCGGAAATGCGGCTCATACCGGTTCGCCGCGCATCAACCGCGGTTGCGCGACGCGAGGCGAGACGCCTTCGCGCATCAGCGCGCGACGCAACGATCCGACACGATCGACCAGAAACAGTGAAAGACCACGCACGCTTTGCACTGGTAGAAAGTCCGTAAGCAGGCTTCGGTTGAGGACGTCGACCGCGATGCGCCGGCTGGTCGCGTCGGCGCGGCGGGCGCGATCGTAGCCCGCCAGTATTGCGGCTGCACCGAGATCCGCGCCTTGCCGCCGTGCGTCGGCGACGATTTCGGCCAAGGTTGCGGCGTCGCGAAGTCCCAGATTGAGCCCTTGCGCGCCGATCGGCGGCACCACATGCGCGGCCTCACCAACCAGCGCAATGCGCGCGCGCGCGAATGCATGCGCGGTCTCGGTCGCCAGCGGAAACAGCCCGCGGCCCCGCTCGGCGCGCATTTTTCCGAGCAGCGAATGGGCGCGCCGTTCGATCTCCGCCGAGAGCTCATGGTCGTTCATTCGCGACAGCGCGTCAGCGTCGGCTGGAGCAGCCACGCAGACAACGCTCGAGCGCGCGCCGGGCAGCGGCACCAGCGTCAACGGTCCGTGTTCGGTGTGAAATTCGGTCGCGCCGCTTTGGTGTGGCCGGTCATGCGCTAGGTTGAGCGTGAGCGCCGTTTGCGGATAAACATGGCGATTGGTGCCGATGCCCGCCGCGGCGCGGCACAGCGAGTGCGCGCCGTCGGCGCCGATCGCAAGCTGAGACCGGACCGTGCTGTCGGCGACTGAGACGGTGACCTCGTCGGAACCGCTCGTTACCGCATCTGCCGCCGCTTCGATGCGCCCGACGTTGAGCGCGGCGGCGCGGGCCGAAAGCGCCGCGACCAGATGACGATTTTCAATGTTGCATCCGAAGGCATCGAGACCGATTTCTTCGGCGCGGAATAGCACCTCCGGCGCGCGCACAAGCCGCCGGGTGGCGTCGACAATACGAATGCTGACGAGGGGCGCGGCGTGCGCGCGGCAATGTTCCCATACACCGAGCGTCGTGAGCGCGGTGACCGAACCGGCGAGGAGGGCAGTGGTGCGATGATCCTTCGGCGGCCGTGGCGCGACGAGCAGCACGTCGACGCCGGCGGTTTGGAGCGCGATGGCGCAGACCAGGCCCGCCGGTCCGCCGCCAATTACGACCACTTTGGCCGCCACGCCCTCGTTAACGCCAACCATTACTGATCTTCGCTAGTTACGTCGGCTTGTGATTTACCTGCGGAACCTTACCAGTCACGATGGGATTGCGCGAGGCAACCATGCCGCCGGCCAACTCTTCCAAGGAGCCCACGAGGCTTCGTGTCGCCGCGGCATTTTCCGTACATGTTTTTACTGCTTGCGGCGCAGCCTGTGCGCTCCTCGCCTTATTGGCGGCGGCGGGCGCTCGCTGGACGGAGATGTTCATTTGGCTCAGCGTCGCGCTCTTCATCGACGGCGTGGACGGCACCTTTGCCCGATGGCTCGATGTGAGTGCGGTCCTGCCCCGCTGGTCGGGCGAAGTCCTCGATTTTGTCGTCGACTACGCCACCTACGTGTTGGTGCCGGCCTATGCGCTGGCCACGGCAGGCATTTTGCCGCAAACGGTCGCGCCCGCGCTTGGCATCGTCATCGCGGTGACCGGAGCGCTCTATTTTGCCGACCGGCAAATGAAAACAGCGGACGGCTATTTTCGCGGCTTTCCGGTGTTGTGGAACGTCGTAGCATTTTATCTATTCGTGCTGCGGCCCCCGCCTTGGCTCGGCGCACTCGCCATTATCGCGCTTTCGGCCGCGACCTTTGCGCCCATCTATTTCATTCATCCGCTGCGGGTATCGCGCTGGCGCTGGCTTACCCTGGCGATGCTGGTGTGCGGGACGGTTCTGGGGCTGTGGGCCCTGACGCAAGATTTGCAGCCCCCCGGCTGGGTTGCGGCCGCGCTGTGCGCCATTGCGCTCTATTTCGTCGCCGCCGGCCTTATGCGCCGCACCGATTGATCGCTTGCACTCGAGCGGCGACTTCCTATGATCCCGCGCCACCAGCTTTGCCCTCAGGAGAACAGACAATGGTTGCGGCGGTACGCGTGCACAAATTCGGCGGACCCGAGGTCCTGACCTACGAAGAGATCGACGTCCCGGCTCCGGGCGCCGGCCAGATTCGCGTCAAGCAGCATGCCTGCGGCGTCAATTTCACCGATGTTTATTTCCGCAAGGGCATGTACCAGCCGCCAGGAGGGTTGCCGTTCGTCGCCGGCAGCGAGGGCGCCGGTGAAGTGATCGAGGTCGGCTCAGGCGTCAGCGAATTCAAGCCGGGCGATCGCGTCGCCTATGCCGCCGGCCCCGGCTGCTACGTCGCGGAGCGGGTCTTGCCGGCCGATCGCGCGATCAAGCTGCCGGCGAATATCAGCTACGAGCAAGCCGCCGGCATGATGCTTAAGGGCCTCACGGTCCAATATCTCCTGCGCCGGACCTTCCGGGTAGAGAAGGGGATGACCGTGCTCATTCAGGCCGCCGCCGGCGGCGTCGGCTTGATCTTTTGCCAATGGGCAAACCATCTCGGCGCTAACGTGATCGGAACGGTGGGCTCCAAGGACAAAGCCGAGTTGGCGCGCGCCAATGGCTGCCATCACACCATCCTTTATCGCGAGGAAGATTTTCCGGCGCGGGTCAAAGAGATCACCGGCGGCAAATTGTGCGATGTCGTCTATGACAGCATCGGCAAGGACACGTACCCCGCGTCGCTCGATTGCATCCGCCCGCTCGGCATGTTCGTCAGCTTCGGCAGCGCGTCGGGGCAGATCGACAACTTCAACATCAATCTGCTGTCGGTGAAGGGCTCGCTGTTCGCCACGCGTCCCACGCTCAATACTTATGCGGCCAAGCGCGAGGACCTCGTGAAAATGGCGGACGATTTGTTTGCCGTCGTCGGCAGCGGCGCAGTGAAGATCCCGGTGAACCAGAAATACGCGTTGCGCGATGCGGCAAAGGCGCACCGCGATCTCGAAGCCCGCACCACCACGGGTTCATCGATCCTGATACCGTGAGCGCCCGCGGTCATTCATGAAGATTTGGGGCTATTGGGCGACGTTCGGTTGGTCGGTGCTCGCCTTCATCGTCGGCCAATTTTTGGCGCTGGCAGTGCTGGTGTGGTGGCGGATCAATGATCTCGATTCGATTCTGAGCACGCCGTTCGACGGCAAAAGCGTCACGCTCTTCATCGTAATCTCAAATCCGCTCATGATCGCCGTACTGGCCGGGGCGGTGCGGCTCGCACGGGCGCAACAAGCCGCTTACCTGGCGCTGGTGTTGCCGCGAGCGCGCGATGTCGGGATTGGCGTCCTTTGCCTCATCGGGCTCGTCATCATCAGCGACTTGGCGCTCTATCTCAGCGGACGCGATCTGGTCACGCCGTTCCAGACGCAGTCCTACGCCAGCGCCGCCGCCGAGGGATGGCTGCCGGCGCTGCTCGCCGCCGCTATTCTCATCGCTCCCGCTGGCGAAGAGATTATGTTCCGCGGCTTTATTTTCCGCGGCTGGGCGCGCTCCGACCGCGCGTTGTGGCCGGCCATTGTGGTGATTTCGTTGTTATGGGCGGCGCTGCACATCCAATATGACTGGACCGGCGTGCTGCAGATTTTCGTCATCGGCTTGTTTCTCGGCTGGATGCGATGGCGCAGCGGATCGACTTTGTTGACGTTCATCCTGCACGCTTTGTTCAATGTGGAAGGCACGCTGGAGACCGCCGTGCAGGCCTGGTTTTTCTCTTGAACGGAGGTTGCGCCAGGAGCTTGTTGATGGCGCGTGATCTTTTCCGAAAACCGGTGTTCACTTTTCGGGATCGAGCTCTAGCCACGTGTGCGCGGCAGTCCGATGACCGGCGCGGTAAAGCGCGAAATCGCGGAAACGACGTCGTCGAGCGCCAACGCGCTTCCAGGTGTTTCGCTGACAATGGTCGCGAGCACATTCATGTCGCGCCGGAACAGTGAATCGAGCGCCGTCAGCGTGTGGCTGATGGCGCCGCGATAACTGCCGGTCACCAAAATCAGCGGCAATTGCAACGCCATCATCACGTCGAGGCTGGTGCGATGTCCGTCAAGCGGCGTCATGATCCCGCCAACGCCTTCGATCAGAAGGAGATCGCCACGTTGCGAGATGGCGTTCTGGCAAAACGTGACCACGGCATCGACGTCGATCGTCCGCTCCTCTTGCCGCGCGGCGAGGTCGGGCGAAAGCGCGGCGCGAAACCGCCACGGCGACACGCGGTCGATCGATTCCGGCGAGAACGGCAGCGCCAGCGCCGAAATGAGTATGCCGGTATCGCTCGCTGCGGCTTGCGCCGGATCGTATCCGCTGACGATCGGTTTGACCGCCTCTACCGACCGGCCCATTTGCCTGAATTGGCGAATAAGCGAAGCGACGACCTGGGTTTTGCCCACCTCGGTTCCCGTCGCGGTGATGAAAATTGCGGTCACGATCTCTCTGCCTCGGAGCTATGAAAGCGCCGAACGTCAGGCAATACCAGCGAAAACCGAGAAAAACGCGGCGTTGGCCACAGGCTATACGATAGGGGAATCAATAGCCTAGTGGTCCGATTCTAACATTCGCATCCAAGTTCCGGCAGGCGTTATGCGAACGTCAATCCGCTCCACTAGGCGCTACCGTACAGATCGTAATCGTCGGCGCGCTCGATCTTTACGGTCGCGATTTCGCCGACGCGTAGCGGCTGCCGGGATTTGATGTGGACGACGCCGTCGACTTGCGGCGCATCACCTTTGCTGCGGCCCTTAGCCGAGCCTTTTGCCACTTCGTCGATCAGGACCGCTTGGCGGGTGCCTACTTTGCGCGCCAGGCGGCGGCGCGATATCTCGCGTTGGCGGCGCATCAGCCGGTCCCATCGGTCATCCTTGATCTCGTCGGGAACCGGGGCCGCAAGTTCGTTCGCCGCGGCGCCGGCGACCGGCTCGTAGCGAAAACAACCAACGCGGTCGAGTTCGGCTTCGTCGAGCCAGTCAAGCAGCTCCGAGAAATCAGCCTCGGTCTCGCCGGGAAAGCCGACAATGAATGTCGAGCGGATGGTAAGATCGGGACACACCGAACGCCACGCGTGAATGCGCGACAACGTCTTTTCCTGCGCTGCCGGGCGCCGCATGCGCTTCAGCACCGCGGGGCTTGCATGCTGGAACGGCACGTCGAGATACGGCAACACCTTCCCGTCTGCCATCAAAGGAATGACCTCGTCGACGTGCGGGTAGGGATAGACATAGTGCAGGCGCACCCAGACGCCGAATTCGCCGAGCGCGCGCGCCAGATCGAGAAATTTCGAACGAAGGGTTTGGCCTTTCCATTCGCTGGGCGCGTATTTCAGATCGGCGCCGTAGGCAGACGTGTCCTGGGAAATGACCAGCAGCTCCTTCACGCCGGCATTGACCAGCCGCTCGGCCTCGCGAAGCACATCCGCTGCCGGCCGTGAGACCAGACGGCCGCGCAAATTCGGAATGATGCAGAACGAGCAGCGGTTGTTGCAGCCCTCGGAAATTTTCAGATACGCATAATGCCGCGGCGTCAGCTTGATGCCCTGCGGCGGGATAAGGTCGGCGTAAGGATCGTGCGGCGCCGGCGCGGCGCGGTGCACGGCTTCGAGCACGCTTTCATATTGCTGCGGCCCGCTGATCGCGAACACGTTCGGATGCGCTGCGCTGATCTTTTCCGGCTCGGCGCCCATGCAGCCAGTCACCACGACCTTGCCGTTCTCGGCCAGTGCTTCACCGATTGCGGCGAGCGATTCCGCCTGGGCGCTTTCCAGAAAGCCGCAAGTGTTGACAATGGCGAGGTCGGAATCGGTGTGGTCGCGGCACAGCTCATACCCTTCCGCGCGCAAACGGGTGATGATGCGCTCGGAATCGACCAGCGCCTTCGGGCAACCGAGCGACACGAACGAGATGCGGGGAGGGCGGTTCATGTTTGGTCTCGGGTGGTAACTGGCGCGCCTTGCCGCCGAATGCAAGACGGTCGACACTGCGGGCGCCGGCGTCGCGCGAAATGAAGCCGCGCAAATAGAGGCGCAAATTGAGAGTTCCCGGCCCGCCGCTTCTCATCGTTACCGATCGCCGGCAGGCGCGCCGGCCGTTGGCGGACGTGGTCGCGGCGGCGATCAAGGGCGGCTGCCGCTGGATCAGCGTTCGCGAGAAGGATTTGCCGCCCGACGAGCAAGCGCTGCTGGCGCGCGCGCTGATCCCTGCGGCGCACGCGCAAGGCGCGCGGCTGACCATTCATGGCGACGCCGCGCTTGCGGCCGCCGCGGGGGTGGACGGCGTGCATCTTCCCGCTGGCAGCGACGCAGCGGCCGCGCGGGCGCTCCTCGGCGAAGACAAACTCATCGGCATGTCGATTCATACCGTGACCGAGGCGCACGGCATCGATCCGGCGTCGGTCGACTACGTGCTCGCGGGACCGGCCTTCGAGACGGCAAGCAAGCCCGGTTACGGCCCTGAACTCGGCCGCAAAGGACTTTCGGAAATTGCGCGGGTGGCGCACGTGCCGGTGCTGGCGATCGGCGGCATCAATACGGCGCGCATCGCGGATCTAATCGCCGAAGGCGCGGCCGGCGTTGGCGTGATGGGTTCGGTGATGCGCGCATCAGATCCAGAGCGGGAAACGGCGGCACTGCTCTCGACGCTAACCGGCTCGCTGGCTATCCGCGGGCGCGATAGGTACTGACGCCCTGGTCTGGCACCCAGGTGCCGGCCGGCAATTTCCCGGCCTGCCAAAAAACGTCAATCGGCATGCCGCCGCGCGGATGGAAATAGCCGCCGATACGAAGCCATTTCGGTTTAAGGACGGCGAGGAGTTTTTTGCCGATGCTCACGGTGCATTCTTCGTGGAATGCGCCGTGATTGCGAAAGCTGTTCAGATAAAGTTTCAGCGACTTCGATTCCACGAGCCACGCCCGCGGTACGTAATCGATGACGAGAGTGGCGAAGTCGGGCTGGCCGGTGACCGGGCAGATCGCGGTGAATTCCGGGAAGATAAAGCGCGCGACGTAGTTGGCGTCCACGTGCGGGTTGTGCACGCGATCGAGCACGGCCTCGCGCGGGGAGGCGGGAATTGCCGCGGGGCGGCCGAGTTGCGGTGTCTTTTTGGGCATGAAAGCTCGCTTCCGGCGCAATCCATGCCCGCGCCGGGCTGACATGACAAGCGTGTTGGCGATCCTGTAGAAGCACCTCGGGAATCCGGGAGCGCACCCATGACCGCCATTATCGATATCGTCGGCCGGGAAATTCTCGATAGCCGCGGCAATCCGACCGTGGAGGTTGATGTCGTGCTGGAAGACGGCTCGCGCGGCCGCGCCGCGGTGCCGTCCGGCGCCTCGACCGGCACCCATGAGGCGGTCGAGCTGCGCGACGGCGATAAGAGCCGTTATTCGGGCAAGGGCGTTCTCAAGGCGGTTGAAGCCGTTAACGGCGAAATTTTCGATGCCTTGAGTGGTTTCGACGCGGAATCTCAGGTCAAAATCGACGAGACC
>DAIUEQ010000154.1:0-8996 GCA_036845025.1 Xanthobacteraceae bacterium
GGGCGCGCGACCTCGAACGCGCCGGCGTGCAGGTGGTCTACGGCTTCATTGAGCTAAAGACCCACGCCAAGCTTTCGCTGGTGGTCCGCCGCGAGGGCGCCGCGCTCGCCTCGTATGTCCATGTCGGCACCGGCAACTACCATCCGGTCACGGCGCGCATCTACACCGATCTGTCGTTTTTCACCGCCGATCCGTTGATCGCGCGCGACGTCGCCCGCGTGTTCAATTACGTGACGGGCTATGCCGAGCCCGCGGGTCTCGAACGCATGGCCGTCTCGCCGCTCACGTTGCGCGCCCGAATTGTCGAGCATATCGAGCAGGAAATCGCGCACGCGAAAGCCGGCCGTCCCGCCGGAATTTGGCTGAAGATGAACGCGCTGGTCGATGCCGACATCATCGACGCGCTCTACCGGGCTTCGAGCGCGGGAGTGAAGGTCGAACTGGTGGTGCGCGGCATCTGCTGCCTGCGGCCGGGTGTGCCGGGACTGTCGGAAAATATTCGCGCCAAGTCGATCATCGGCCGCTTCCTCGAACATGGCCGCATCTATTGCTTTGGCGCCGGTCATGGTCTGCCGCATCCAAAAGCGGCCGTGTATATTTCGTCGGCCGATTTGATGCCGCGCAACCTCGACCGCCGGGTCGAAGTGCTCTGCCCAATCCTCAATCCCACGGTGCACGAGCAGGTGCTCGACCAGATCATGGTCGCCAATTTCAAGGATAACGAGCAGAGCTACCAATTTCTGCCCGACGGCTCGTCGGCGCGCATCAAACTCGCCCCCGGCGAAGAAGGCTTCAACGCACATACCTATTTCATGACCAATCCAAGCCTCTCCGGCCGCGGAAAATCGCCAAAGGGTTCGGTTCCGCGCTTGCCCCGCGCCGAGCGGAGCTGAACAAAGGTGCCGGCTGAATATTCGCGCCGCACCGATTTCAACAAATGAGCCGCGCTAAAACCGACTCACCCGGACGGCTCTACAACGGGCCGCCACTCGCCGTGGTCGATATCGGATCGAACTCGGTTCGCCTCGTGGTGTATGAGCGGCTCTCGCGCAGCCCGACCGCACTGTTCAACGAGAAGGCGTTGTGCGGTTTGGGCCGCGAAGTGCAAACCACGGGCTTGCTGCCGGCCGACGCGGTCGAGCAAGCCCTGGCCGCGCTCAAACGTTACCGGGCGTTGTGCACGACCATGGGCGCCAAACAGGTGTTGGCGATTGCGACGGCCGCCTGCCGCGACGCCAAGAACGGCCGGGCTTTCATCAAGCTTGCCGAGCGAACCATCAGAGCGGATATCGATGTTTTGTCAGGCGCGCGTGAAGCGGAGCTGACCGCGCTCGGCGTCATATCAGGCGTTCATCAGCCGGACGGCGTGGTCGGTGATCTCGGCGGCGGCTCGCTCGAACTCATCGATATTCACGGCACCCGCGCGCGGCGCGGGTTGACGCGGCCGCTTGGCGGTCTCGCCTTGGCCGACATTTCGGCGAAATCGCTGAAGAAGGCCGACAAGTTCGTCAAAAAGACGCTGGGCACACTGCCGGTCTTGCGCGACTGCGAGGATCGCACCTTCTACGCGGTTGGCGGCACTTGGCGAGCGCTCGCTCGGCTGCACATGTGGCAAACCGGATATCCGCTGCACGTGATGCACGGCTACGCCATTCCCGCCGACGAAGCGCTCGAATTCGCCCGGCTGGTGCATCGCGTTAATGTCGACACGTTGTCGAATATCGACGTGGTCAACAGGGAGCGGCGTCCGTTGCTCGCCTACGCGGCGCTGGTTCTTGAGCACATTTTGCGCATCGGCAAGCCGGACCGGGTGATGTTTTCCGCGCTCGGCGTGCGCGAGGGTTTGCTCTATTCGCTGCTCAAGCAGAAAGACAAGGAAAAGGACGCCCTGATCGAAGCGGCGCGTGAACTCAACCGCCTGCGGTCGCGTTCGCCTCGGCACGGCGAGGAGCTGATCGAATGGACTGATCGGTTCATAGCGTCTTCGGGGCTCGATGAGGTCGCCGAAGAACGCCGGCTTCGCCACGCCGCTTGTCTGCTCGCCGATATCGGCTGGCGCGCCCACCCCGATTATCGCGGCGAGCAATCGCTCAACATCATCGCGCATGGCGGCTTTACCGCCATCGACCATCCGGGCCGTGCTTATCTGGCGCTGGCGGTGTTTTACCGCCATTCCGGATTGGTGATGGACGATGAATTGTCGCCGCGTCTCCGCGAACTCGCGTCCACGCGCACCATCGATCGCGCCCGCGTGCTGGGCGCGGCGATGCGTCTGGCCTATGTCGTCTCGGCGGCGATGCCCGGCGTGCTGCCGAAGACCAAGCTCGCCGTGGAACGCCACCGGCTGGCGCTGCATCTTCCGGGCGAATACGCCGCGCTCAACGGCGAGCGGGTGTCGGCGCGGTTGCGTTCATTGGCGCGGTTGATCGGGCGGGAGCCGGTGACGCTGCTTGGGTAATCCGAGCCGACGGCACGTTGCCAACGCCGCAGCGGTGCGGTTCAATGCCGCCCGGCTAGTGGGGGCTGAAGGCGAACCGTGCTGACGGTGGCGCTTATCGGGGGGAAATAATGGAAAATCTGAAGCGCTTCTTCGTTGTCATTGCCGTGATTTCCGTTCTCAACGGCATACTGCTGCTGTTGGCGCCGGGAGCCGTGCTGGCGTCTTACGGGGTTGAGGTTACGGCCGGCTCGATGCTGGGTTTCCGATTGTTGGGCCTGACCTTGATCGAGTTCGGGCTCATCAACTGGTTTGTCCGGGCCTCGCACGATTGGATCGCGCTTCGCGGCCTGTTGATCGGTGGCACGGTCGGCTACGCCTTGGGCCTCATCGTTTCAATCTGGGCGACAGTCACTCACGTCATGAATCCGGGAGGCTGGGTCCTGGTAGGGACCTACGCGATCCTGCTTTTTTTCTACGTCTTGTCGCTTTATTCGGGCACCAAGAAATTCGGCAGCAAATAACACGGGCGCGAGCGGCGCTCGGATACCGGCAGCGGGTTTAGCGACACGGCGAGGATTGATCGTCCGTCGGCGCCGCGGCCGATTCTACTCGCCGCTCACCTGGCGCTCATATGCCGTTTCACTTCGGGATTTCGCCAGACAATCATTTGCTCCCGGCGTTTCGTTGTCGCTCTTTCCGGTTTCTGTTCCGGGTATCTGACAACATTAACCTGGCTGATTGTTGTTGATTTCCGCTGCCTGCGGCCGGCCCGGATCGCTCTTTGATCGACAATGCTCGTAATGAATAAAGCGATGATTCCCAGCGGCAATCCCAGGAAAACCAACGCCAGGACCACACCGGCAATCACCGCGAACATGACGACTCCAAACTCGGCTCGACTCGCAGGCTGGCGCCGAACAAAAATCGGCCCGCAGCCGTCGTTTAGGTCTCCGTTTTTAGCCGAAAACGCGCGACAATAAATAGCATAATGCCGCCACCAGCGCCGTTGCCGGCAGCGTAATGACCCAGGCGATGACGATATTGCCGGCGATATTCCAGCGCACCGCGGAGACTTTCCTTGCCGCGCCGACGCCGATAATCGCGCCGGTCACGGTGTGCGTGGTCGACACCGGTATGCCGAGATAGGTCGCGGCAAACAGCATGATGGCGCCGCCGGCGGAAGCGCAGCAGCCCTGGGCCGGGGTCATGCGGGTAATCTTTGAGCCGACGGTATGCACAATGCGCCAGCCGCCGACCAGGGTCCCGAGACCGATGGCGGCCTGGCAGGTGATCACCACCCAGAACGGCACATAAAAATCGCCGCCGAGATGGCCTTGCGAGAACAACAGAACGGCGATGATGCCCATGGTCTTTTGCGCATCGTTGCCGCCATGGCCGAGTGAAATCAGCGACGCCGCGCCGAATTGCAGCCATTGGAATGTCGGCTCCACCGTGCGCGGATTGGCGCGCTTGAATGCCCACGACACCGTGAGCACCAGGAGCAACGCCAGAAAAAAACCAAACAGCGGAGAAAGCACGATGAAGGCGCCGGTCGTTAAAAGTCCTGGCCATACGATCGAGCTCAGCCCGGCCTTGGCCACGCCGGCTCCGACCAGTCCACCGATCAGCGCGTGTGAGCTGCTTGAGGGGATGCCGTACCACCAGGTGACGAGATTCCAGGAAATGGCGCCGACCAGGGCGCCGAAAATAACTTGCGCGTCGATCACTTCGGCCGACACAATGCCGACCCCGACGGTCCGTGCGACGTGGACGCCGAAAACCAGAAACGCGATGAAGTTGAAAAAAGCCGCCCAAATCACCGCGTAGCGCGGCCGCAACATGCGGGTCGAAACCAGCGTGGCGATTGAGTTGGCGGTGTCGTGCAGGCCGTTGAGGAAGTCGAACGCCAGCGCGACGACAATAAGCGCAATCAAAGCCGGCAGGCCCAGCTGTGCGATCATAGCGAAGCTGTCCTAGTGTCCCGATTCCGAAGTTCGTATCATTGTGCGGCACCCTCGTTTGCGAACTTCGGAATCGAAAGGACACTAGCAAATTATCCTTCTAGTGTGGCTTTTGGTTCAGAAGTCCGCATGACGCGTTTGCGGCGAGAATGATGCGGACTTCTGAACCGCCACACTAGAGCTGGTCGACGACAATCGAACTTATTTCCTTGGCGACATCTTCGAAGCGATCGACGACCTTTTCCAGGTGATCATACAGTTCGGAGCCGATAACAAACTTCATCGCGTCGCCGGCATTGCCTTCGGAGCGGCTCGCCAGAAACAGCGCCTTCAGTCCGCGATTGTAAAGATCGTCGGCTTCTTCTTCGACCGCAATGATTTTCGTCGTCAGCGCACCGAGACGGCCGGCATTGCTGCCGATCGAGCTTAGCAACGGCACCGCTTCGAGCACGAACTTGGCCGATTGCAGAATGATGTCGCCGATCTGCTGCATCTGCGGCTCGAAGCCGCGGACTTCGAACAACACGATGGTCTTGGCGGTCTTGTTCATTTGATCGATGGCGTCGTCCATCGAGCTAATCAAAGACTGGATATCGGTTCGGTCAAACGGGGTGATGAAGGTTCGCCGCACCGCGATCAGAACCTCGCGGGTGACTTCATCAGCCTCGGCTTCGCGCTGGAAAATCTGCTTGCAGTAAGTCTCAATGGTATCGCCGCCTTGCAGCAGTCCGCGCAGCGCCTCGGCGCCGGCGACGACAATCGTCGCGTGTTTCTCGAAGAGCGGAAAAAAGCGCTCCTCCTTGGGCATCAGTGCTTGAAACCAACCCAGCATTCTTCAGGCCTCGACGGGCGGGGGTAAAACAGATGCCGCTCGTTGGGTTAGCATTTTGGCTGTGTGGCCGCACCAAGCGGTCAAGATTTGACCAAGGTTACCCACCGCCGAATCTTGAGATTTCGCGCTTTGTCGGCCCGGCTCATTCCCGCTCGACGGCGGCCACCCGGCCGCGTTCGATGGCGAGCGAGAGCTTGCCGTGCTTGAGCGCCAATGCGCGTTCGCCGAATAGCTCCCGGCGCCAACCGGTGAGCGCGGGCACCGCGGCATCGTCATCCGCGGCGATGCGTTCCAGGTCGTCCACGGTGGCGATGACTTTGGCGGCGACGTGATGACGCTCCGAAATCATGCGCAGCAACACCTTGAGCAATTCGACAACGGCGGTGCCGTTGACCGGCGGCGGCAGGCGCGCAAGCTGCGGCAGCGTCTTGGCGTCGCGCTCAAGTCCGCGCATTACCGCGGCGACAATCCCTTCGGCCGTGCGCGAGCGTTCGAAACCCTTCGGCAGCGAGCGCAGGTGCTTGAGCTTTTCCAGGGTGTTCGGGGCCTGAACGGCGATGTCGCCGACCACTTCGTCCTTGAGCACGCGCGACCGCGGCACGTCGCGCGCTTGCGCCTCGCGCTCGCGCCAGGCCGCAACTTCGATGAGCACGCCGAGCTCTTTCGGCTTGCGCACGCGCGTCTTCAGCCGCCGCCACGCGTTTTCCGGATCCATGCGGTAGGTATCGGCGGACGTCAGGACCTGCATCTCTTCCAGCACCCAGTCGACTCGGCCGCGCCGGCCGAGGTCGTCCACCAGCGCGGTATAGACCTGCCGCAAATGCGTGACGTCGGAAACGGCATAAGATAATTGCGCCTCCGAGAGCGGCCGTCGCGTCCAATCGGTAAAGCGGTACGATTTGTCGAGCACATCGCCGGTGATGCGCTGCACCAGTTGATCGTAAGAGATGGAATCGCCGTAGCCGAGCACCATGGCGGCGACCTGAGTATCGAAAATCGGCTGCGGGATCAGCTTGGCCCGATGCCACACAATCTCGATGTCCTGGCGTGCGGCATGAAAGACCTTCATCACTTTTTCGTCGGCCATCAGCTCGAAGAACGGCGCGAGATCGATCTCGGCCGCCAAAGCATCGATGACCACGGCCTCGTCAGCCGAGGCCATCTGCGCCACGCACAGAAGCGGATAATAGGTGGTCTCGCGGAGGAACTCGGTATCGACGGTGACGAAAGGCATCGAGGCCATGCGCCGGCAGACGGCGGCGAGCTCGGACGTTGTCGTGATCGGTTGCATCGGGATTGTGATAGCGGAATCGCGCGCGCTTGTCGTCGGCGGCACTTACGCTTGCACCCGCCCCAAATGGATAAACTCCCAGGGGCTAGGAAATTCCCCGACCGGCACCTCGATAAGGGTTGGGCCGTCGCGATGGGCGAAGGCGCGGCGTAATGCGCGGCGCAATTCCTCAGGGGTGTGGACCCGCTCGGCCTCGGCGCCGAAGCTTTTGCCGAAAGCGACAAAATCCGGATTGGCCAGATCGGAAGCGATGAGGCGGTTGCCATAGCGCTCCTTTTGGATGCGCCGCACGTTGCCAAACGCGCCGTCGTTGAACAGCACGGTGACCAGCGGGATGCGATGCCGCATCGCCGTCGCCAATTCGGTTGCGGTGTACAAAAAGCCGCCATCGCCTGTGATCGAGACTACCGGGACATCGCGGCGTGCGTCTTGCGCGCCGAGCGCGGTGGCAAAGCCCCAGCCCAACGGGTCTTGGTAACCGGGCGATAGAAAGGTGCGCGGTTTGTAGACCGGGAAGGCTAGCCGTGCGGCAAAGCCGAGCTGCGTGACTTCGTCGACAAGAATGCCGTCCTCGGGCAATTCGGCGCGGATGGCTTCCAGGAAAGCGATCTGCGGGCCGATCTTGGCCAAGCGTTGCCGCCACTTCGCCTGCCGCGCTTCCATGTCGGGCCGCCGCGAGGCGCGCTTCCCGTTGTGCGCGGGCAATTCCGCCAACAGGCTTTGCAAAATCGGTTTGGCATCGCCGGTGAGCGCCACTTTGGGCCGCCGCCAGCGGTGATGTTCTTCGGCATTGGCGTCGATCCGCACAATCGGAATGTTGCGCTCGCCCCACTCGCGGAACGGGATCAGTAGCCGCGTACCCACCGCAAGCACCGCGTCCGCCTCGCCCCACAATTCGTGCCCGAGCGGCAGCGTGACGCTGAACGGATCGCGGCTGTCGAGCACGCCGCGGCCGCGCCGATATGCCAGCACCGGCGCCTGCAACAACGCTGAAAGCGCGGTCACTTCCGCGGACGCATCCTGCGCGCCGCCGCCGCAGACGATCATCGGCCGTTTGGCGGCGCCAAGTATTTTTGCCGCACGGCGTACCGCGCCGGCGTCGATTTTTGTCGGCGGCAGCGGCAGCGGCGCTTGCGAGGTCACCGGCCCGCTCTTGCCCCAGATATCCATCGGGCATTCGAGCACCGCCGGTCCGGGCCGGCCGGTGCGCATGGCGCGCAGCGCCAGCGCCGTCTGGCGCGAAGCTTTTTCAGGCGCGCGCACTAGCGCCGTGTGATCGACCAGACTTGCTAGAATGCCGGCCTGGTCGCGCATCTCATGGAGGTGGCCGAGCCCGCGGCCGATATCGGCGTGGGGAATTTGCCCGACCAGGCCGAGTACCGGCGCGTTCATGGCGTAGGCCGTGAGCAGGCCGGTTGCGGCGTTGAGCAAACCGGGCCCCGGCACGACGGCGCAAGCTTGCGGGCGGCCGGTGGCGAGTGCTGCGCCAAGCGCCATCAGCGCCGCGCCTTGTTCGTGGCGCGGGTGAACGGTGCGCAGCTTATCCGCGGCCCGAAACAGCGCGTCGAACAGGTGGTCGTTCTGCACGCCCGGCAGCGCATAAATGGTGTCGATGCCATGGGCAATGAGGGTACCGACAACCGCGTCCGCGGTGGTCATTCGTTGCGCGGGCTTTCCTTGCGCGGGCTTTTTCGCCGATTTTTTTCGCGTGGCCATGGGCATCCGATGTGAGGGCGAGAGAATGCGTCGCCGCCGCGCGGCCTGCAATCGGGAATTAGCCATGCCTGCCTTGACAAAACCGGCCGTGCATGTGCTTTCCGCCTTCCGGCCGTAGGGCCTTTTGGAAGCAAATACGCCGTAAACCATGCATCGTTATCGCACCCATACCTGCGGGGCACTGCGCGAGGCCGACATCGGCCGCGACGTGCGCCTGTCCGGTTGGTGCCATCGCATCCGCGACCACGGCGGCGTGCTATTCATCGACTTGCGCGATCATTACGGCCTGACCCAGGTGGTTGCCGATCCGGACAGCCCCGCCTTCAAGGTGGCGGAGACGCTGCGCGCCGAATGGGTGGTGCGCGTCGACGGCAAGGTGCGGCGGCGGCCCGGCGATACCGAGAATGCCGAGCTGCCGACCGGTGCGGTCGAGGTTTACTTAAACGAGATCGAAGTGCTGGGGCGCGCCGCCGAGCTGCCGATGCCGGTATTTGGTGACGTCGAATATCCGGAAGACATCAGGCTCCGTTATCGCTTCCTCGATCTGCGCCGCGAGCATCTGCACAACAACATCATGAAGCGCGGCGCCGTCATTGATTCGTTGCGGCGGCGCATGAAGGAACAGGGTTTCTTCGAATTTCAGACGCCGATTTTGACCGCCTCTTCGCCAGAAGGCGCCCGCGATTATCTGGTGCCATCGCGGCTGCATCCCGGAAAGTTCTACGCGCTGCCGCAGGCGCCGCAGCAGTTCAAGCA
>DAIUEQ010000155.1:0-8884 GCA_036845025.1 Xanthobacteraceae bacterium
CGTGATGTTCGACCGGTCGTGGTACAACCGGGCCGGCGTCGAGAAGGTCATGGGTTTCGTCGACGAGAAAGAAGCGCGGCGGTTCCTCAAACTTGCGCCCGGGGTGGAAAAATACATCACAGACGCCGGCATCCAGCTTATCAAATTCTGGCTTGAGGTCGGTCAACAGGAACAGGAAAGGCGTTTTCTCGCACGCATCAGCGACCCGTTGCGACAATGGAAACTTAGCCCGATGGACCTGGAATCGTATCGTCGCTGGTACGATTATTCGCGAGCCCGCGATACCATGCTGGCGGCTACCGACAGCGATGTTGCGCCCTGGCACATTGTGCGGACCGACGACAAGCGTCGCGGCCGGCTCAATTGCATCGCACGGATTCTTGAGTTGCTACCTTACAGGAAAGTGCCGCAGCCCAAGATCAGGCTGCCGAAGCGCTCGCGCAAAGCCGCGTATGACGATCAAGCCTCGCTGCGGGGCCGGAAATTCGTAACCGATATATACTAGGGAGCCGAAGGAACGCGTCTAATCCCAAGCGCGGAGTTAGGATTGCGGGGGTTAAAAAAATCCCCCGGCCAAGCACCGGGGGAGTCTTGCTCGCCGGCCGTTCGAAGCGGTCGGTGATCGTTCGGCCGATTCAGTACGGGCAGGCTGGATACGGATAATAGCCGCACTGTGCGGAATTGTAGTACGAGCCGTAATAGCCAGAGGCTCCGTAAGCGGCAGCGGCACCGACCGCGGCTGCACCCCACGCCGCGCCGCGGCCATCGCCGCCGTAGCGTCCGGCGTAGCGGCCGCCGCCATACCCGGGACGCCCGCCACCAGCCCAACGTGCGCCACCACCACCACGGCCGCCGGCAAATCCACCACGGCCGCCGCCGAAACCACCGCGGCCACCGGCAAAGCCACCGCGGCCGCCGCCGCCTCGGCCTCGTACCTCGACGACGTTGTCGAGGCTTTGCAGAGCTGCTTTCACGGCGGACGAATCGTTCGGAAACGCCGCCGCTTGGGCCACATCAAACGAACTACACGAGAGCGCCCCCGCAAAAGCGAGCGTGAGCAAACCGATTTTACTGCTCATGGTCTCTTCCTTTCCGTCCCTCCGCGTCTTTTTCCCGCCTGCCGGAAATTCGGCAGCATTTTTGTACCCGCAGGCGCTTAGTAAGCTTTGACGGAAATCGCCTCGATAATCGCCGTACAGTCGGAAACTGATCGACAAATCATCGGCAAATCGACGACGATTTGCTGAGCGCTGCATGCTCGCCGCAGCGAAAGATTTTGTTTGATGAAGACAATTTCGATTACTTTTAAATCGGCAGTTGGAAGTTGGGCTAATTTCTTTGAGTCTAGTCTGCCGCAAATCGTCGTTGCGGCCGGCGAACGACTCTAACTTTCCCGCTGCTCTCACCGCCGCAAAAGAATTGATCGCCGCCGTCGGATTCCAGTCCCGATATGCTGACGCCTCGCGGCATGTCGAGTTTGTCCAAAATCTCACCGGTTCGCGGATCTATTCGCCGTAGATCGCTCTCGTCGCCTTCGGACGTGGCGTGCCAAAGCTCGCCGTCGACCCACGTCACGCCAGTGACGAAGCGGTTGGCTTCGACAGTGCGCAGAACCGCGCCCGTCTCGGGATCGATTTGATGAATTTTTCGGTTGCGATATTGCCCTACCCATAGCGTGCCTTCGGCCCAGGCGAGCCCCGATCCGGCGCCTCCCGGCGCGGGGATGGTCGAGAGCACGCGACCGGTCTTCGGATCGATCTTCTGGATACGGTCGCCGGAAAGCTGAAAAAGGTGCCGGCCGTCGAACGCCGTTCCGGCGTGCGCGGCCACATCGATGGCGCGAACTTTTTTGCCCGTCTTGGGATTGAGCGCGTTCAGCTTGTCTCCAGACGCAAACCAGACGTGCTCGCCGTCATAGGTCACGCCTGCCACGTGATCGACGCCGGGAAAGGGCCCGTATTCGCGGAGGATTTTGGCTCGTGATTTTTTCTTGGCTCGATACTTCATCGGCACATGACCTTCTTCAGGAAAATGCAGTGTTTCTGATCATGGCTCTCTTTCTTGAATATGATCTCGTCGGAAAACCGTGAACCACTTTTCCTGATCATATTTTAGCCGCGGGGCAGCGGGCCGGGGAGTAACAAGGTTGTCGCAAAACCCGGCACCGGCCTGGCGATCCAGCGGCGGGCTCGCCCTCGACCATACGGCTGCACCTTGCCGGCGGTGGTGAGCGCGTCGAGCGCGCGCTGCACGGTTCGGGCGCTGGCTCCAAGCGCGAGCGCCAGTGCCGAGCTTGACCACGATTCACCGTCGGCGAGGAAGGCAAGCACCGCTGCATGCTCGCCTTCAACCGGCGGCGCGAGCACGACGATCTTACGCGCGCGCCGCGGCGCCAGTGCAAAGCCCAGGGCAGTGGCGTTGACTTTCGCCAATGCTTTCAGTTTGGTGCGAAGCCGCCCAATCTCGACGCGCAACCGCGCGCGATGCGACTCATCGGCATGCTTGGCGCGAAAGGCGCGCACCAGCAGCGTGCTCCTCGAGACATCCGCGGGCCACGCTTCGGCCAGCGCGCGCGCCAATGCGAACAAGACCGGACGCGTCGTCAGTGAAACCGTCGTGTCGGCGTCGCGCACGACGTTGCGGCAAGCATCGACGATAAGCGCACCGGAGGCGAGCAGCCTTTCAACTTCTCCCAGCAGGAGAGAGCGTTCCTCCCCCGGCGCGATCAGGCGCGCGGCGGGCGTGCCGAGAATAAGTGCCGTGTTTTTGACTTCGGCCACCAATGCCGGGATGCCGGATTGCCATGCGGCGCGCTCGGCCTCGGCGAGCGCTTCGCGCGCGCGACTCGTCCGTACACGGCGGATCGCTACGCCCGCGACCGCAAGCTCGTGGGCGGCGCGCAATGCGGGCGGCAAGGGCGCCGTGTCAAACTTCGAAAGCGCTCGCTCGGCTGCTTCGAGACGGCCAATCAAGAGCAGACGCCGAATCTCCAGATGCCGTGCGTGGGCGGCGTTGCTCGCATCCCCATGCCGCTCGAGCGTCGCCCGCGCCGCATCGAGCGCCTTGCCCGAAAAGCTCAAGTCGCGAGAGACCAGCGCAATCTCGGCTTCGGCAACGATGCATCTCGCCCGCGAGACGGCCTCTTTCGCGCCAAAGGCCCGCGCCGCTTTTCGCAGCAGGGCTTTGGCGCGAACAAGATCGCCGAGCTGCGCCATGGCGATGCCGCGCAGCGCCAGTGCCGGTGCGTCGTTGCGCAAAGCGATGCGCTTCAACGCGCCGAGCGGATCGCCCGTCGCCAGCGCCTGCGCGGCGGCGCTGGTCAGCGAGTCCATGGGAATCCCGCCAAACTTGTAACTCCCGGCGCTGCCGCTTCCGGCATTAAGTCCATCTCACCGTCACAGCGTGGAACGGAGAAACGGACATGCCTGACATTTTGCATAAGGTCGGAATCAAATCGACATCGCTCGATAGTGTCTACAACGCATTGGCCACGATTGACGGCTTGTCGAGCTGGTGGACCACTACCACGCGCGGCGAAAGCAAGGTCGGCGGCGAGCTGCAATTTCGCTTCGGCGACGGCGGTTTCGACATGAAGGTTCTCGAGCTTGAACCCGGCAAACGCGTGCTCTGGCAGGTGGTCGACGGGCCGGAAGAATGGATCGGAACAAAAATCGGTTTCGACCTCAACCAGAATGGCGATTGGACGGTTGTTCTTTTCAAGCACCAGGGCTGGAAGGCGCCGGTAGAGTTTATGCACCATTGCAGCACCAAATGGGCGGTCTTTCTCTTAAGCCTGAAGTCGCTTCAAGAAACCGGCAAAGGTGAGCCTTGGCCGAACGAAATCAAGCTCGACAGCTGGGAATAGCTAAGCAACCCGGTTGGCGTGGCGGCAAAAACACCTGTGTTCAAACGGAGAGAGCGATGAGCCCGAGCACGAAAGCAACCGGAGGGCCGAGGATCGTGGACCGGGCGATCTTTCAATCGGAACTGGACGTTTTGCGAATTCGCGAGAAGGCGCACACGCGCGAAGGCGATGCAATCGCGGCAGTTCGCCGGCGCCTGCCGATGGTCGAGGTGGACGCAGCCACGCCGCTTGTCGGCGCCAGCGGGCCGGTGACGTTGTTGGACGCGTTTGAGGGACGCCGGCTCCTGATCGCTTATTATTTTATGTGGCACGCCGGCCATTCTGCGGCGGAGCAGTGCGAGGGGTGCAGTCTTTATACCGCGCAGGTGCGTGAACTGTCGTTCCTGCATTCCCGCGACGTCACTTACGCTACGTTCTGCCAGGGTCCCTATGAGGAGAGCGTCCGGTACTGCGACTTCATGGGCTGGCAGATGCCTTGGTATTCGGCCAGCCGGCAATCGCTCGAAACACTCTTGGTCGGACGCAAGGTCGGCATGATGCACATTGTTTGTTACCTGCGGCAGGGATCGAAAGTTTTCGAGACTTATTGGACGACCCGACGCGGCGTCGAGGTGGTGGGCAACAGTTATCCGTTGCTCGATCTGACGGTCTACGGACGCCAAGAGTCATGGGAGGATTCGCCTTCCGGCTGGCCGCGGCGGCCAGAAGACTCCCACCCCTATCGCGACGACGGACGTCCCATAGTGCAATGGCCTCGCATCAAAGCCGGGCATTCGGACGATCTGAAGCGCCGATCCTGACATTCGCCGCGAAGTGCGTATGATGGTGCGCCAGGGAGGTGCGCTTTTGTCGATCACCATTTACGGCATCAAGAACTGCGACACCATGAAGAAGGCGCGTGCGTGGCTCGACAAAAATGCTGTCGCCTACGCATTCCACGATTACAAAACCCAGGACATTGCGCGCGAGCGGCTTGAGCGCTGGGAAAAGAAGGTCGGCTGGGAGACCTTGCTCAATCGCGCCGGCACAACATTCCGCAAGCTGCCGGACAAGGACAAAAGCGGTCTCGACGTGAAGAAGGCGATGGCGCTGATGCTCGCGCAGCCTTCGATGATCAAACGGCCGGTGCTCGAACTCGGCGGCGGCAAACTGCTGGTGGGATTTTCGCCGGAACTCTACAGCCGGTCGTTGGCGGATTAACGATGTGCGGCGGGCGAACTGCGCATTCGCGAGCGGTGTCTCTCCCGCTTTACCGTGATGAGAACAATGCCGGCACGCCGCCAGTGACCGCCATATGTCATCATTGACAAGGGCAGGACGGCGGTCATGATCGCCGCCCGCGATGGTGTCGAAGGCGTAAGAACGAGCCGCGAGCATGGGCCTTTCACTAGAAATAATCGGCCTTGTCCTTTTTCTTGGCGCGCACGTATTTGTGTCTTTGCGCAAGAACCGGGCGGCGCTGATTTCTAGCTGGGGCCACGGACCTTATCTGGGGCTGTTTTCGGTTGTTTCGATCGTCGGCATCATCCTGATCGGCTACGGCTTTGCGCGCTATCGCGTCGAAGGCCTGATTCCGCTCTGGTATCCGCCGCATTGGACGCGCCACATCGTCGTCGCGCTGATGTGGCCGGCGAGCATTGCGGTGGTTGCCGCTTATATTCCCGGCAATATCAAACGCGTGCTGAAGCATCCGATGCTGGTCGGCGTCAAACTTTGGGCCATCGCGCATCTTTGTGCGAACGGCGATCTCGGCGGAATACTCCTGTTCGGTTCGGTGCTGATCTGGGCTGGCTACGATCGCGCCACGCTCAAACATCGCAGCGACTCCGGAGCCCCGGCGATTCCACTTGGCGGCTGGCGCAACGATGTCATCGCGATTGTTGTCGGCACCGGTCTTTATCTGGCGCTCGGCTTCTTGTTCCATCCTCTGGTCGTGCGCTTGCCGGCCTTTGGACCCTGACTCATGTTCGTTAGAGCCATGTTTGTTTGATCATGTCTGTTCACGACGATATCCGGCGGCTGACCGCGCCCGACATCCGCGCCCGTAAAGGCGGCGAACCGATCGTCTGCCTGACATCCTATCACGCGCACACGGCGGGCATCGTGGATCGTTACTGTGACATCATTCTGGTCGGCGATTCGCTTGGCATGGTCATGCACGGGCTCGAAACCACGGTGCCCGTCACGCTCGACATGATGATTTTGCAAGGACATGCCGTCATGCGCGGCTCCAAGCGCGCGCTTGTCATTGTCGATCTGCCTTTCGGCTCGTACGAAGCGTCCAAGGAGCAGGCGTTCGCTTCGGCGTCGCGGGTGCTGAAGGAAACCGGCTGTGGCGCCATTAAGCTCGAAGGCGGCCGGCGCATGGCAGAGACTATCGCGTTTTTGGTCGAGCGCGGCGTGCCGGTCATGGGCCATGTCGGTTTGACGCCGCAGGCGATCAATACCATCGGCTCGTTTCGCGCGCAGGGCCGCGACGAGAGCGATTGGGCGCCAATCGAAGCCGATGCGCATGCCGTCGCCGACGCCGGTGCCTTCGGCGTCGTGCTCGAAGCGATCGCCGAGCCGCTCGCCCGGCGCATCGCCGGCGCGGTTGCAATTCCGACAATCGGCATCGGCGCCAGCGTGGCATGCGACGGCCAGATCCTCGTGCTCGAAGACATGCTCGGGCTGTCGCCGCGGGTGCCGAAATTCGTCAAGCGTTTTGGCGAACTTGGGCCTTCGATCGAGCGGGCCGTTAAGAGTTATGCCGAGGAGGTGCGGGCGCGCAGCTTCCCCGGTCCGGACAACGTTTACGCGATGCGAAAGCCGAAACCTTAAGTGATCGCAACGGAACCGCGCGATTTCGGCTACGGGAGGCCGGTGTTAATTTTCCCCGCGCAATCGTCGCAGTCCCAGCAAAAGCTTTGCCTTGCTCGCGCCACATGATTATTTTAGTTCGCGGCGGATTTTCCGGGCCTAACCGCCGGAAATTCCTTGATTTGTCGTCGTGCGACTTGAGGTCGACCTGCTGCCGGCGAGGGCGCGCAGGCGACTGTATCAATTTTGAGCGGGTGCTGGGGCAGGTTCCGTGGCCGATATCTTCCAGGAAGTAGACGAGGAAGTCCGTCGCGAGCAGCTTAAAAAGCTGTGGCAGCGGTACGGCAACTACATCGCCGCAGCGTGCATCATCGTCGTGGTGGCCGTGGGCGGTTGGCGCGGCTACGAGTGGTGGCAAGGTAAGAAGGCCGCCGAATCCGGCGCCGCTTTCGAGCAAGCCGTGGCGTTGGCCGCTTCCGGCAAGCACGAGGAAGCCGAGGCCGCTTTTGCCAAGCTCGCGACCGACGGCACCGCCGGTTATCGCGTGCTGGCACGTTTGCGCGAAGCCGCCCAGATCGCCCGGACCGATCCGAAGGCGGCGATCAAAGCCTATGATGAAATCGCCGCTGAAGGCAGCGCCGACCAGGTGATGCGGGACTTCGCCACGTTGCGGGCGGGATATCTGCTGGTCGACACGACTTCTTATGGCGATCTGAAGACGGCGCTCGAACCTTTGACCGGCGCCAATCGGGCATTCCGCCACAGCGCCCGCGAGTTGCTGGCTCTGTCCGCCTGGAAAGCGGGCGATACCGCCGCGGCGCGGCAATGGGCTGATGTAATCCTTTCCGACCCGCAATCCCCGCCGGGAACACGCAGCCGTGCCGAAGTTTTGAACCAACTCATCTCTGCGGGCGGCAAGGGCTGACGGATGGTGCGCCCGCGTTTTTCGAAATTTGCTTGGGCCGCCGCGCTGTGTGGGGTCGGTATCGTGCTGGGCAGTTGTACGCCCGGCGGTCAATTCGATCCGACCGAGCTGCTGTCCAATGACGTGTTCGACAGCAAGAAAAAGATTCAAGGCGAACGCGCGCCGTTATTTCCGAACGGCGTCCCCGGCGCCGAAACCGGCGTGCCGCCCGATTTGATGAAAGGCTACCAGGCGCCTCCCGAGCAGGCGGCGGCGGTGGAAACTCCGAACATTGGGGCCAAGTCGGCACCGGTCGCCGACAAGCCCAAACCGAAGCCGAAACCAAAGCCCGCCGTCGCGAGGGCTTCGCCGCCCGGAGCGCCTCAGCCAGGAAATGCCGCTTGGCCTGCGCCGCAACAACAGGCGTCGCCGCAGACCAATTGGCCGTCCACCCCCGGTGGCCAATCCGCGCCCCCGGCGCAAACGAACTGGCCCGCCCCGCCGGCGAGCGCGCGAAGAATTTGGCCGCCGCCACCGCCGCCGGCCGGACAAGCGCAGCCGGGCACTCAGTCGGGGCAGATCAACTGGCCAAACCCACCGGCGCCGGCCACGTCTTCCCACTGACCGCTTCGTGATAAAGAGGCAGCCCTGAACCCGCGCGGCGCATGCGCGTCGCGGCGTCGTGATCCTCATAGCGGCCTGCGCCATGCCCTTCACCGTCGTTCTCGTCGGCCGGCCCAATGTGGGCAAATCGACGCTCTTTAACCGCCTCGTCGGCGCAAGGCGCGCGCTTGTCGACAATCAACCGGCGGTCACCCGCGATCGGCGCGAGGGGAAGGCGCGTCTCGGCGATTTGTCATTTACCGTGATCGACACCGCCGGATTGGAAAAGGCTGTGAAGGAGGGCCTACCCGGCAGAATGCGGGCGCAGACGGTGGCGGCGATGGCGCATGCCGACGCCGTTTTTTTTCTCGTCGACGCGCGCGCCGGCGTTACCGGCGCCGATCGCGAGCTTGCCGATATCGCGCGCAAATCCGGCAAGCCGATCATTCTCGTTGCCAATAAAAGCGAAAGCCGGGCCAGCGAAGCTGCCGCCCTTGATGCTTACGCGTTGGGCTTCGGCGATCCGGTTGTGATGAGCGCCGAGCACGGGGAGGGTATGTCCGGGCTTTATGACGCGCTACGCACTGCACTCCCCGAAGCGACCGCCGAGAGTGAGCCCGCCGAGCCAGTCGCCACCGAAAAGCCCATTCGCATCGCTGTCGTCGGACGTCCGAATACCGGCAAATCGACGTTGATCAATCGCTTGCTGGGCC
>DAIUEQ010000156.1:0-8787 GCA_036845025.1 Xanthobacteraceae bacterium
GTCCAGCCATTGGCGGCGAAGGACGAACTCGCGGCGGAAATAACCGATATGGGCAATCGGTCCGCCGAAGCTGCTGACGCCGAGCTTCAGATAAACGCGCAACACTTCTAGCGGCGAACCCGCGAGTTGGCCGTGAGCCGCGACCTTGTTCACGGCCAGGCCGTTGCGTCAGCGCTTTTGATAATTCTTCTTGTACCAGTCGACGATTTCGCTGCCGGTCGTGATCCACACTTCCTGCCGCGAGGTGATGTGCTCGAGCGCTTTGGCGAAATATTTGCTGCGGTGTGGATAGCCTACCAAAAACGGATGCAGGCAGATCGACATCACGCGCCCGGTCGTGGCGCCGTCCTCGTAGAGCACGTCGAACTGATCGCAAATCATTTGTCCGAAGACTTCCGGGCTCTGGTGTAGATCGAGGAACGCCGGGATGTCGTTGATCTCGGTCGAATACGGCATCGAGATCATCGAGCCCTTTTTCACCTTCATCGGATAGGGTTGGTCGTCGTTGACCCAGTTGCCGACATAGTCGATGCCGTTCTCCGCCAGAATGTCGAGCGTGCGCACCGTCTCGCTCAGCGCCGGACTAAGCCAGCCGCGCGGCGCCTTGCCGACACCCTTGGTGATGGCGCCCACCACCTGCTTGATGAGAGCGCGCTCCTCAGCCTCGGTCTGGCTGTTAATCAGCGTCGAATTGTTGTTGCCGTGGCCCATCCACTCCCAACCGAGCTTATTCGCCTCCTCGATAATGCGCGGATAGTGCGTGCAGACGTCCGAGTTCAGCGCGACGGTGCCCTTAACGCCGTGCTTCTCCATGATCTCCATCATGCGCCAAATACCGACGCGCACGCCGTAGTCGCGCCACGAATAGTTCAGCACGTCAGGATTGACCGGCAGGTTGGTGAGGCGCGTCGAGGGACGGTCGAACAGGAAATGCTCGATATTGGGGATCACCCATACCGCCACGCGCGCACCGTTCGGCCACGACAGCCGCGGCCGATCGATGATCGCCGAATATTCAAAGCGGCCGTGCTCGGTCGGTATCGCCGCGGCGGCGACATGGGGTTTCGCAGAACGTTTCTTCTTCGCTGGTTTGCGCGGCACGGTTTCCTCCTGGCTACTCTGGCGGCTTCACGTCGCCGGACTAATGTCGCATAACACCCGTGTGCGAGTGAATGGACGACAGGGAGTTGTGAGATGGCGAATATAGTTGCCGGGTTCGGGGTGCCGCACACGCCGGTATTTCCGTTTTTCGTCAAGCGCGACGGCCCGGAGAGTGAAACCGCGAAATTGTTCGCGGCGCAGAAGGAGCAGCTTGCCGCCGTGCGTCCGGACGTCATTGTGATGTTCGACACCGATCACCTCAATACGTTCTTCCTCGATAATCTGCCGATCTTCGCCGTGGGTGTGGACAAGGAGTTTACCGGCCCTAACGATGAGCCGCGGGAAATGCCGGTCTACAAAATCCCCTCCGCGCTCGATTTGGCGGCGCATATCCGCCGGAACAGTATTGAGGCAGGCTTCGACACCGCGCTGCTTCAGCATTACTCGGTCGATCATTCCGTGGCTGTGCCGCTGCACTTCCTCACGCCGCAGATGCAGGTGCCGGTGGTGCCGTTCTTCATCAGCGGCCACCTCCCACCGCTGCCACCGGCGCAGCGCTGCTATGCGCTCGGACAGGCGCTCGGGCGCGCCATCGCCTCCTGGCCGGCGCCGCTGCGCGTGGTGATCATGGGCTCGGGAAGCTTTTCGCTCGAGGTCGCCGGGCCGCGCATGGCGCCCGGCCGCACCGACGGCGTGCCCGATCCCGATTGGGCGTGGCGGATCATCAAGCTCATGGAAGAGCAGCAGGTCGATACGCTGCTCAAGGAGGCGACCGAGCACCAGCTTCTCAAGGCCGGTAATGTCGGCGGCGAGTTGCTCAACTGGATCGCAATGCTCGGCGCCATCGGCAATCACAAGCCGATCTATATCGCGCCGCAGATGCAGAACGGCCACGCTTACGGCGTTTGGCGCTGGAATTAGCGATGCGCGGGTTTCGGCAACGGTGCGCGGCAGCGCCAAGCCGCAGTGATGGATGGCATTGACGGCGGCGTCGATCGCACGGGCGCTACCTCGACGTCTTGATCTCGTTGAACTTCGCCAATGCGGTGGCGAATTTGTCGTTGAACAGCCACATGGCATCGAGAATTTGGCGAAAGGTGGCGGACGTCCTGGCCCGGTCAGCGCGCCCGAACGTGAAGATGCTGTTGTTGCGGAGATATCGCATGACCGTCGGATCGGAGATGCGATAGCCGGCGAGGTCGCCGGATTTAAGCGCGGCCCGGGTCGGCGTCGGGACGATCTGCACGAGCTCAAAGACCTTCATCTGATCGATGGGGTCCGGCAGCGCCTTCACGATGGCGGGTATTTGCCGGAACAACTCGGCGTGCGCATTCATCAGGCCGTCGCGGGCCGCGATCCAGTGATTATACCGGCGATCGAGATTGCCGACGCGCGCTTCCTCTCTGTCGTCGCGGACGATCAGCGCCGGATCGAACGAAGCAATTGAGTTCTTTATTGCCAACCATTTTTTCCGCCCGTTGGCATCTTCCGACACGCCGGTCTGAAAGCTGCCTTTGTAGGCGTTCGAGCGCGCGTTCCCCAGATTCTGCATGCCGTTCGTTTCGCCAAAGAAAATCCCGAGGCTAATGCGGCCGGCTACCGCCGCGTCCGCCGCATCGAGCCCCTTGGCGCGCGCAATCGCGGTTCCAAGCGCGACCACGTCCTTGAACGGCGTCTCGGAATATTGCGCATCAGCGGGTGGCGCCTGCATGACGTTAAAGAGACTGCGATACTCATCGAGGAGCGGCGTATTGTCGGCATCGAAATAGGCAGGCGGGATACCGAATTTGTTGGGCCGTCCGATTTTTGCCGGAAGCGCGTCAGTGAGATCCTTGTACGTGCTGATCACGTCATTACGCTCATGATAGAGCGCCTGACCCGGCAAATCCGGTAAGTGGTGCGAGCTGATTTGGGCACGCCGTTCGCTCAGGATCGCCTTGAAGCGGCTGACGGCTTCCCCGTAGGAATCCACCACATCCGACTGTGCAAATGCGGTTATGCAACCGGCGAGCAGTATTCCCGCGAGGGCAACAAAACGTCTCAACATGGCCGGTCAATGTTCCGGATGGCGCGCGATTCCAAGAATTACCGTCCTGCGCGGCTTAGCGCTGGGCGTCGGGCTGATTGCCTTTTGCCCGAGTGAAGGTCATGCTTGTTCGAGCGACGGATCGCCAGCGCGGCGTTTCGCTTCGTTGAACAAAATCAATAGGGAGGACTAGCACACATGCAAGCGCGCACAATCGCCCTTTGCGCAAGTCTCGCGGCGGCTACTTTGCTCGCGCCGCAATGCGCTTCGGCGCAAGGCAAACGGGTCGCCTTTCTCGACGGACCGGTAGCCGATAAATATGTCGGTGGCCTGACGCGAAGCTTCACCGAGACCGCTAAAGCTAACGGGCTCGACGTGTCGGTGGTGCAAAGCCCCTTCGACCCGGCACTGCAAGCGCAGCAGATGGATGACGCCATCGCTAAAAAGGTCGATGCCATTGTCATGATGATCATGAGTCAGAAAGCGCTGCTCCCTGCACTCACTCGCGCCAAGGAAGCACACATTCCGGTCATTTTGATCAACACGCCGATCCCGCAGGAGGACCTCTATACGGCGTTCGTCGGCGAGGACAGCAACAATATGGGCGCGACGGCCGCGAAAGCGATGGCGGACGGTCTAAAGGGCCGTGCATCCGCGAAGGTCGCCGTCATCGCTGGCAGCATGGACGAAGGCATCGCTCCAGCCCGCGTCGCCGCGTTCAAGAAGGAGATCGAAAGTCATCCGGGAATCACCGTGGTCGCGATCGAAGAAACCCATTGGGCACCGCCCGAAGCCGAACGCGCCGCCGGCCAGTTGCTCGCCCGCTTTTCCGGTCAGGGCGGCCTCGACGGCATCTACGCCATGAACGATCCGCTCGCCAACGGCGCCGTTCAGGGCGCGCAGTCGGCCGGCGTAAAGCTCGGCACCGGCAACGGCGAGCTCGTGGTTGTCGGCGGCAATTGTCTGGCTATGGGTATCGCCGATATCGAGCAAGGCACGATGTATGCGACGCTCTACCATACGCCGATCAATATGGGACGCGACACCGGCAATACGGTCGCCAAAATCCTCAAAGGCGAAGCAGTGCCGAAGAAGCAGTCACGATCGCTCGACATCATCACCAAGGCGAACGTCGAGAAATACAAGACCGAGTGCACGTTCTAACGTCGATACAAATACTGAAGCGGCGCGGCGTAAATCGTCGCGCCGCTTTTCATTTATTCGGCCGGCGACGGTTCGCGCGGCCGATAAAATAATTCCACCCAGGTACGGCGCATCGCAAACAGCCTCGGGTCGAGATCGACCGCGTCGGCGACCGCCACTATGAACAAGACTCCACCGGTGACGACGTCCTGCACCGCCGGCGGCGTGCCGATGGCGTTTAGTCCGGCGTTGAGCAGGCCGAGCACCAACACACCGCCGACAATGCCGATCGGGGTGCCCTTGCCTCCGGTCAAGGAAACTCCGCCGATGATTGCGGCTGCGGTCGCCGGCACCAGCGCATCAGTGAGCGCGACACCGGAAGCGGCCGCCAGGCTGTAGCTCAAGAGCGCTCCAGCCAGCGCCGCGAGCATGCCCGAGCAGGCGAAAACCGCCGGCAGGATGAGCGAGGTGCGGACGCCCGCCACCATCGCGGCGCGGCGGTCGCTGCCGGTCGCATAAACATCGCGCCCGGCCCGGGTGCGCGCCATGAAAAATGCCGCCGCGAGGAAAGCGGCGAGCGCGACGAGGCTGCGCGGCGAGAGAATCTCCAGCACTGGATGATTCACCGCCATCGCCACGTCCATGCGCGGATAGCTGATCGACAGGTTGCCCGTGACCACGTAGGCGAGGCCGCCGAGGGTCAAGAGACCGCCGAGCGTTACGCCGATCGAGCCGAGCCGCAGCCACACCATGATCGCGCCCTGGAACAGCCCCCAGGCCAGACCGCAGAGCACCGCCAGTGCTACGCCGAGCGCCGGATAGTCGGCGCCGGTCAACACCGCAACGCATCCAGAGAGGCTGAGCATGCCGCCGACGGAAAGGTCGAACTCGCGGATGATCATGGACAGGCCGAGCCCGAGCGCGATCGGCCCGATGGTGGCGAATTGTTGCAGGACGCTGTAGGCGGTGCCGGTGGTGAGGAATCTGCCTTGCCCACGGTCGAGCGCCCACAGCACCAACGTGATGAAGACGAGGAGCAGATACGGCCGCACGGAGCGATTGGCGAAAAGAGCGCGCATCTCGATCAGTCGGAATCGGCGAGGGTTTGCAGCATGATGACGAACAGCACTATCAGCCCGATGGCGAGGTATTGGATTTGCGTCGAGAAGCCGTGCAAGAGCAGCAGCACCTGGCAGACCGCGATAATGAACGCCCCAATGAGGCTGCGGATCGCCGAGCCTTCGCCGCCAGAGATTGCCGTGCCCCCGACCAGCACGGCGCTGATGGCGCTGTAGTCGAAGCCGAGCCCAATCTCGAGATCGCCGCTCGAATAGCGCGCCGCCATCAGGATACCGGCAAGCGCCGTGCATAGCCCGGCGGCGACGTAAGCGCCGAGCACGACGCGAGCCGGCTCTAGCCCCGCGGCAAGCGCCGCCCGCCAATTGCTGCCCACCATGTAAAGCTGACGCCCGAAGCGGGTGAAGGACAGCACGATTTGGGCAACGACGACGGTGACAATGAAAGCGGCGAGCGGCATCGGCACGCCGAAGATGCGGCCCTTCAAAGCGGCCGCGGCATCGTCCTGCGGATAGATGCCCTGCCCCTGGGTGATCAGCGTTGCACCGCCGGTGATCAGCGCCAGCGCCGCCATGCTGACAATGATCGGGTTGGCGCGGAAATAACCGATCACGGCGCCCTGAAAGCCGGTCAATGCTGCGCCGTAAGCAAAAGCGATTAAGAGTGCCGCCGGCAATCCGAGCGGCAGCGCGGCCATGAACACCATGCCGCTCGTGGAGAGCGTGACGCTTAGCGCAAATGACATGATATTGCCGCTCAGCGTGATGAAAGTCATGCCGACGGCGACGCAGCCGATGAAAGAGGTCGTGTTCAACAGCGAGAACAGGCTTACGGCGGTAAAAAATCCGGGCGTGGTCGCGACAATGGCGAGGAGCGCCAACAGGGCAGCGACGCGAATGCCCACCAGCACACGTCCGCGGCGCGAAGTCGGCAGCGGAAGCCGCCATGCCTCCCGCCAGGCGATTGCCAAGCCTTGGTCGGTCATATCGCCGCTTCTGCCGGGTGGGTGATGTCGGCAACGATGCGATGCATGTTTACTTCGCTGCGGCGGTAAAGTCCGACTTGGCGTCCGCGATAGAGCGTAATCACGACGTCGCCCAATCCGACAATCTCCTCGAGATCGCTCGAGGCCATCACCAATGCGTAGCCTTCTTCGCAGAAGCTTCGCATCAGCCGATAGATTTCGGCTCGCGCCCCAACATCGATGCCGCGCGTCGGCTCGTTCATCAACAACACCCCGCCGTTGCGGCGTTCGATGCTGCGCCCGAATGCAAGCTTTTGCTGGTTGCCGCCGCTGAGCTCCTCGGCGCGCGCCCGCAACCGGCGCCGGTCGACGCCGACCCGCTTGGCGAGCCGGCTGGCGGCCGTTCGTAGCGCGCCACCGCGCAAAAAGCCGAAGATCGAGTACTCGCGCAGCCGCGTTGCCACCAGGTTTTGCAAGACGCTTAGACGGCGAAACACGCCTTCGGCGGCCCGGTCGCCGGACACGAACATGATCCCGCGCCGCGCGGCGCGCGCCGGCGATCCGAGCTTGAGTGGGCGGCCGTTGACGGTGACCCGGCCCTTGGCGTCGTGCACAAGGCCCGCGAGCGCGGCAATGATTTCGGCCGAACCCGAGCCGATCTGCCCCGCGATGCACAGGATTTCGCCGCGGCAAACCTTCATGGCGAAATTGTCGACGCTGCCCGGCAATGACAAGCTTTCAACCACGAGCGCCGGCGCGCCGCTTGCGAGCGTCTCCTCGGGGTACATCTCGCCGCTCGGGCGCCCCAGCATTTGCTCGATTAGCGCCGCGCGCGACAGCAGGCTTAGCGGCGAGGTCGCGACCAATTCACCGTTGCGCAATACCGTCACTTGATCGCAGATCTCGTAGACTTCGGCCAACCGGTGCGTGATGTAGAGTACGGAGCGGCCTTCGCGCTTGACCGCAACAAGCGCGGCGAAAATGCGCTCGATCTCAACGTCGGTCAGCGTTGCGGTCGGTTCGTCGAGAATGAGCACGCGCGCGTCGCGGGTCAGCAGTCGCGCGATTTCCACGAGCTGACGCTCGCCCATGGCAAGCGTCGCAACCGGCGCGTCCAGCTTGATGTGGGAGGCGCCGAGGAGCGCCAGCGTTTCCGCGGCGCGCCTCCGTAAGGCCGGCCGCTTGTGCAAAAACGGAACGCGCAGCGAGCCAAGCCAGATATTGTCTTCTACCGACAAATCCGGGCACAGGCTCAATTCCTGCGCGACAATGGCGAGGCCGCGCTCCTGCGCCTGCCTCGGCGTGGTGAGGCTCGCAGGCGCTCCGTCGATCAGTATGGCGCCTTGATCCGGCCGGTACACGCCGGTCAGGATCTTAACGAGCGTGCTCTTGCCGGCGCCGTTTTCCCCGCAGATGCCGCGGATTTCGCCCGCTCCGATGTCGAGCGACACGTCCTTGAGCGCGGCGATCGGACCGAAGCTCTTCGATAAATGGCGGACGCCCAAGATGGAGGCGGTGGCCCCTTCGGCGGACGGTCCATTCCCGCCCAGCGCGCTTGTGGGCTCCGCGACACGCACTGCGACCCCGCCGGTCATCCACGCTCAACCGTTTGCATCGCAACGAAGCCTATCTCTGGATGGTTGCGCCGACCAGCGCGACGATGACCAGCGCTATTCCGGCAATCTGTACTGCTGTCAGCGACTGATCGAGCACGATCACGCCTAAACAGGCCGATATGACCGCGTCCGCGTAGGACAAGATCGAGCTCAGTACCGGGCCGATCATCGACACGGCGATGTAGAACGCGATCATGGCGAAGGCGTAAATCGCTGAAGATGCGATGAAGCCGAGCCATGCCGCGCTCGACTGCGGCAAGGCAAAGTCTCCGGTCACGGCGCAAATAATGAACAGCAACGCTGAAGCGGACGCCGCCATGTACATGGTCATCGGCCGCGCGTCGCCGCTGCCGAATACGCGGCTCGACACCACGACCACAATGGCGAGACCGAAGGCGGAGAAAAGTGCGAGCAAGAGGCCCGCGGGCGCGAAACCGCCGCCCTGCACTTTAAGCGCGAGCGCCAGTCCGACCAGTGCAACGATGGTCGCCGCGCCGGTTCTCCAGGAAAACTTTTCGAAGCCCAAGGCCGCGACAATGACGGCCGCCATGAGCGGAAACAGGTAGAAGATCAGCACCGCCAAAGCGAACGGCATAAGACCGAACGATCTGAGCAGGGCCCAGGTGTAGAGCGCGCTCACGACGCCCATTGCGATAGACACCAACGCCGCCCGCCGCGGCATCGCCAGGGAAACGCCGCTCTGGCGCAGCCAGATAACGAGAGCCGCCGCTGGTACGAGGAATCTGATGGCAGAGATTGTCAGCGGCGAGCTGCCGCCGCCCTCGGCGATGCTCGCAGCCGTGTTAGCGAGCGAAAAACAGGCCGCGGCCGCCAGCGCCACGACGACGCCGATCCATGTG
>DAIUEQ010000157.1:0-8741 GCA_036845025.1 Xanthobacteraceae bacterium
GAGCCGCCTTCCTCGATGTTGCGCGCCGCGCCGAAGAAGCGCTTCGGCCGCTGCAGCGCGTTGGCGTCGACACCGCCGGTGAGCACCTTGCCGGATGACGGCACCACGGTGTTGTAGGCGCGGCCAAGCCGGGTGATTGAATCGAGCAAGATCACCACATCGCGGCCGTGTTCGACCAGGCGCTTGGCTTTCTCGATCACCATCTCGGCGACTTGAACGTGGCGCACCGCCGGTTCATCGAAGGTCGAGGAAATAACCTCGCCCTTCACCGAACGCTGCATGTCGGTGACTTCTTCCGGCCGCTCGTCGATCAACAGCACGATCAAATAGCATTCCGGATGATTGTGCGTGATCGAGTGGGCGATATTCTGCAGCAGCACGGTCTTGCCGGTGCGCGGCGGCGACACGATCAGGGCGCGCTGGCCCTTGCCGACCGGCGCGACAATGTCGATGACGCGCGCGGAGAGATCCTTCTTGGTCGGATCCTCGTATTCCATCTTCAGCCACTCGTCCGGATAGAGCGGCGTCAGGTTGTCGAAGTTGACCTTGTGGCGGGCTTTTTCCGGGTCCTCGAAATTGAGCGAGTTGACCTTGAGCAGAGCGAAGTAACGTTCGCCCTCCTTGGGGCTGCGGATGTGGCCGTCGATGGTGTCGCCAGTGCGCAGGCCGAAGCGGCGAATCTGCGAGGGCGAAACGTAAATGTCGTCCGGGCCCGGCAGATAGTTTGCTTCCGGCGAGCGCAGAAAGCCGAAGCCGTCCGGTAGCACCTCGACGACGCCTTCACCGACAATATCGGTCTCGCGCGCGGAGAGCTGTTTGAGAATGCCGAACATCAGCTCTTGCTTTCGCATGGTCGAGGCGTTCTCGACTTCGAGCTCTTCGGCGAAGGAAACGAGTTCGGCTGGAGTCTTGGTTTTTAGTTCTTGGAGTTTCATTTCCCGCATGGGGAATTCCTACGGAAATTGGGCCAGCGGTTCGGAGGGAAAAAAGCGTCGCTGGCAAGGGAGAGAGAAGGTCGCAGGTCCACGGGCGCGAGGGGCTTTACGACCCCGGCCCGATGCATCAGGAGGCTCCGATTTCTATGGAGCCAGAACTCTACTGCATCCGCCTACGTTCGGTGGGATGCCGCAAATATAAGAAAAGACGGGACTTCAGGCAAGGGGCGAAACGGGGTTTGCTTAAAGAACGCCCCGGATCAGAACGGTTTCAAGACGACAACGAGCACGATCAGGATCATGATCACAGTCGGTACCTCATTGATAATCCTGTAGAATCTTTGGGAATGCCGATTGTTATCCGCGGCGAAATCCTTCACCCAGCGGGCGAATAGGCCGTGCACCCCCGACATGAGCAGAACGAGCAGGATTTTGGCGCAAAGCCACCACGGCAAGAGCAACGGGTAGTGAGAATCAGCGACTGACCAGGCGAGCGCCACGCCGAAAACCCACGTCGCGATCATCGCCGGATTGATGATCGCGCGGAGCAACCGCCGCTCCATCACCTTGAAGGTTTCCGATTGGACCGAGCCTTTCTCCGCCGCGCAATGATAGACGAAAAGCCGCGGCAGATAGAGCATCCCTGCCATCCAGGCGATCACCGCAATGATGTGGAAGGCTTTCACCCACGCGTAGATGTCCACCTGTCGTCTCCGCCTACGTTCGATTAAGTTCTTTTAGCCGTGCGCCGCGCCACGAACTCGCGCAACAAGCTGCTCAACATGCGCGATCGGCGTATCGGGCAACACGCCGTGACCGAGGTTGAAAATGAAAGGCCCGGATGAAAATGCGGCGAGGATCGCATCGATCGATCGATCGAGCGCGCTGCCGCCTGCCATCAGCGCTAGCGGATCGAGATTACCTTGGATGGGCCGCAGCGGCTGAATCTGATCGCGGACAAAACCAAGCTCCGCCGTCCAATCGACACCGACGGCATCGACCGCGACCTCGTCGAGGAAATGCCGCAACCCCGACACGGCCCCGCGCGGAAAACCAATGATCTTTGCGTCCGGAATTTCTTTGCGCACCCGTTCAACAATACGCGCGCAAGGTTTCACGCACCAACGTTCGAATTCACCCGCTGGCAAAATCCCCGCCCAGGTGTCGAAAATTTGTACGGCTTCGACGCCAGCCGCGAACTGCCGGATCAAATAGCTTGCCGAAGCTTCGACCAAGATATCGATCAACCCGGCAAATGCCTCGGGAAAGCGATAAGCAAACAGCCTTGCCGGCGCCTGATCTGTCGTTCCCGCACCGGCGATCATATAGGTCGCGACCGTCCAAGGCGCCCCGCAAAATCCGATCAGTGCAACTCCCGCCGGCAGTTTATTTCGTACGCGCACAATCGTGTCGTAAATCGGCGCCAAACATTGCTGATCGACATCCCGCCGCAATCGATCAAGCGCAGCAGGATCCTTCATCGCATCGAGACGCGGCCCCTCGCCTTCTTCGAAACTGACGCGCTGTCCAAGCGCATGCGGTATAACCAAAATATCGGAAAACAAGATGGCTGCATCGAAGCCGAAGCGGCGGATCGGTTGTAGCGTAACCTCGGCGGCGAGCTCCGGATTAAAGCAGAGCTCGAGAAAGTTTCCTGCCCTGCGACGGAGCTCGCGATATTCCGGCAAATATCTTCCAGCTTGCCGCATCAGCCAGATCGGCGGAACTTTTTGGCGGTGACCGGTGAGAACGTCGAGAAGCGGCTTGTGCATCGACAGTCGTCATAGGCTCCTTCTTAAACTAAATAAATCTATAAAGACTCTGTTGTAGTGGTTGGTGCGTGGATTGCGGTCACGCATCGCTACCCACATTTCATTTCGTCGCCGCCCACATATTCACCGGTCAGTTAGAAGCAAAGGCGATACGCGAAGGAAAAGCCCGCGGCTTATGTTTCTTTACCGTCGCCCGTCTAGTTGTCCTATCGCTGTCCACATATCATCGTTGCGGTTTACCCGCGGTGTTTTTCGCATCCCGCCAGCGACAATGTGGACGAACTTCGAGCCTTCAAGCCGAAGGTTCTTGCACCGGGGCCAAAGCCGTGGCCTTCTCCCCATTCGCTAACAGGTTATACAGCCCCGATGACGTTACCCGCCGGTCATTTCAATCTGCATTTGATCTCGGATTCGACCGGCGAGACGTTGATCACGGTCGCTCGCGCCGCGACGGCGCAATACGCGAAAATGCTTCCAGTCGAGCATGTGCATCCGCTTATTCGCACGCTGAAGCAGCTCGACCGAGTTCTGGCCGACGTCGAAGAAACGCCCGGAATTGTGCTGTACACGTTGTTGCAAGAGAATCTAGCGACCAAGCTAGAAGAGAAATGTCGCGCGCTCGGCTTGCCGTGCATGTCGATTCTCGGTCCGGTGTTGCACTTGTTCCGATCGTATTTAGGCGCTGAATCAACGCATAAGGTTGGCGCTCAGCACACACTTAATGCCGAATACTTTCGCCGCATCGACGCTCTCAATTATACGATGATGCATGACGACGGACAGTATGCGGGCGACCTCGAAGAGGCCGACGTTCTGTTGATCGGCGTATCGCGGACCTCGAAAACACCGACCTCGATTTATCTGGCCAATCGCGGCGTGAAGACGGCGAATATCCCGTTAGTACCGGGCATTGCGCTGCCGCCCGGTATCGAAGGTCTCAAGCGGCCGTTGGTGGTCGGCCTCTTCGCCTCGCCGGAACGTATCGTGCAAATCCGGCAGAATCGCTTGCTCGGCCTGAAGGCGCATCGCGACGGCGACAAATATATCGATCAGCAAGCGGTCGCCGAGGAACTGGCCGTTTCGCGGCGTTTATGCGCCAAACACAATTGGCCGCTGATTGATGTCACCCGACGCTCCATCGAGGAAACCGCAGCCGCCGTGCTGGCGCTTTTGACTGATCGGCGCCGGCACCTGGCGTCTTGAACAATGCCAATGTGGCTTTCCGCGCAACCGCTTGTGCTGGCGTCGGCCAGCGCGGTGCGGCGGACGTTACTCGAAAGTGCCGGCATCCCGGTCACGGTACGTGCGGCCGATATCGACGAGCGGCGCTTGGAAGGCGAGGTTTCAGCAATGCCTGCGGCGGAAATCGCCGGGCTTCTTGCGCGCGCCAAGGCTTCGCTGGTCGCGAAATCTTCTCCGGGGCAACTCGTGCTCGGCGCGGACCAAATATTGACGCTCGAGGGCCAACGCCTCGCAAAGCCGGCCGATCGTGCCGCAGCCCGGACCCAGCTTCGTGCCTTTGCCGGTCGCACGCATGAGCTTCACTCGGCGGTCGCACTGGTGCAGGACGCGACCACGCTTTTCCAGCATGCCGACACGGCGCGGCTGACCATGCGCTGGTTTTCCGATGAGTTTCTCGATCGCTACCTCGACCTCGCCGGTGCTGCGGTGACGGCGAGTGTCGGCGCCTATCAGCTCGAAGGGCCGGGCATCCAATTGTTCGATCGGATTGAAGGCGACTATTTCACCATTCTCGGATTACCGCTGTTGCCGACGCTTGATTTTCTGCGCCGCCACGGCAGCCTCGCGACATGAGCGACGAACAGCCCTTCATCCTCTGCCTCACCGGTTCGCTCGGCATGGGCAAATCGCGGACTGCGCAATTCTTCGCGGAACAAGGCGTTCTGGTCTATGACGCCGACGCCGTGGTGCACGAGCTCTACGCCAATGAAGCTGTGCCGGTCATCGACCGAGCTTTTCCTGGCGCCGTGGTGGAGGGCAAGGTCGATCGGGTAAAACTTGCGGCCTTGGTGCTTGGCGACAATGCGGCGCTGGCCCGGCTTGAGTCCATTGTGCATCCCCTGGTCGCCGCGCGCCGAGAGAAGTTTTTGGCCGATGCGCGGGCGAATAAAGCGAAAGCCGTCCTGCTCGACATACCCCTTCTCTTCGAGACCCGCGGCGAACGGGTTTGCGATGCGGTGGTCGTGGTCTCGGCGCCGGCCGCCATGCAGCGCGTGCGGGCATTCGAACGGCCGGGCATGACAGAGGAAAAATTTACCGCTTTGCTTGCCAAACAACTGCCCGATGCGGAAAAGCGGCAGCGTGCCGATTTTGTCGTGGACACATCGCAGTCGTTCGATCACGCCCGGGCGCAGGTGCGCGACATTTTGCGCCTGATCGCTACAATGCCGAGACGCGCCCGTGATTCGTGAAGCGGGCGCTTCTACCAGACGGTTTGAAATTTATGCGCGAAATCGTGCTCGACACGGAAACCACAGGCCTCGATCCGCTTGACGGCCACCGCCTGGTCGAGATCGGTTGCATCGAGCTCGTCAACGGCATCCCGTCGGGCCAAACGTTCCATTGCTATTTCAATCCGGAACGCGGCATGCCGGCGGAAGCCTTCGCCGTTCATGGCTTGAGCGAGGACTTTCTCAAGGACAAGGTTTTTTTTGCCGAGGCGGCAGACGATCTCGTCGCCTTTCTCGCCGATGCGCCGCTCGTCATCCATAACGCCGCCTTCGATCTCGGTTTTTTGAACGCCGAGTTCGAGCGCGCGGGCCGGCCGCCGCTCGCGCGCGACCGCTTGGTCGATACGTTGCTGATCGCGCGCCGCAAACATCCGGGCGGGTCAAACCGGCTGGATGATCTTTGTGCGCGATACGGCATCGATAATTCCCGCCGGACCAAACACGGCGCGCTGCTCGACGCCGAATTGCTCGCCGAAGTCTATGTCGAGCTGACCGGGACGCGCCAGGCGCAACTCGTTTTGGCGCAAGCCTCGATTGCCGGCCGGGTCGCCGGCGAGCCCATCATTGTCCGCGTGCGGCCGACGCCGCTGGTTTCGGCCTTATCGGCCGAGGAGCGAGCCGCCCATCGCGCGTTTCTCGCCGATCTCGGCGACGGCGCGATTTGGCTCGACTACATCAGTTTGGGTTGACGGGCTGCGACGCCGGCGCCTCAGCGGCGAGCCGCTGGCGGTAAAGGGCGACGAAATCGACCGGATCGAGCAGGAGCGGTGGGAAGCCGCCGTTTCGCGTCGCCGTGGCGACAATCTCCCGCGCGAAAGGAAACAACAGGCGCGGACACTCGATCAGTACGATCGCTTGCGTGCTTTCGGCCGGTACATTTTGAACGCGGAAAAGCCCGCCAAAGATCAGCTCGAAGCTGAACAGCATCATCGGCGATTGCCCCGGCAATTCCGCTTTGCCTTCGAGGCGCAAATTGACCTCGAAATCGGTGGCGCTCATCGGCGCAGCTTCGACGTTGACTTGGATGTTGATGCTCGGTTGCTGCCCGGTCGGCGCCAGCGAGCGCGGCGCGTTGGGGTTTTCAAACGAGAAGTCCTTGACGTATTGGGCGAGCACGCCGATGTGAGGCGCCGCCTGTGGCTGAGGACCGCCATTTGTAGCCGACATGCTTTCTCCCGCGCAGGCTTAAGGTCTGGCTAACATAGCCGTCCGGGACGGACAATGGCGGGCCCAGCGCTGCAATTCTACGGCGGCGGCAGGGTTTTGCCGGCGCGATCACGTCGTCGCCGTGGCCGCCAATTCGCCTCAGTAGCGGAGTTTATTAAAGGTGATCGGCGGAAGTTGCTTCCGTTGTTGGCGCGGCAGCCCCGATCGTCTAAGCTTCACCGCTGGCACGCTTATATCCGATGGCGGCTACTGGATGGTTCCCCTTGCGTGCCTACATGAGGAGGGGATCAGGTGCCCGCGGATTTGCTACTTGAAATCGCTTCCGGGGCTCGCCGTGTCGTCTTGAGACGCCGAAAGAATTGAGACGTGTTCGATATCTACACCATCATTTTCCTGGCGCTGGCGGTTTTTATTTTCCTCCGCCTTCGCAGCGTCTTGGGGCAGCGCACCGGGCGCGAGCGTCCGCCCTATGACCCGTATTCCGCTCGCGAGGTTCGCACACCCGCAACCGATAAGGTCGTGGCTTTGCCGCCCCGTCCGACCCAGGAGCCTGCGCCGGTACGATCGGTCGACGTGCCTGCCGCGCCGGCGGACCGCTGGAAAGGCGTGGCCGACTCTGGATCGAGTACGGCGACTGGACTGGACGCTATCATTTCGGCCGATGCGGCTTTCGACGTTCAGCACTTCATTGCCGGGGCGCGTGCCGCGTACGAGATGGTGGTCACCGCCTTCGCCGAAGGCGACCGCCGTCAATTGCGCAACCTGCTCTCGCGTGAGGTCTATGACGGTTTCGATGCCGCGATCAGCGAGCGCGAGCGCCGCGGCGAAACTGCCGAAACCCGTTTCGTCTCGATCGACGGCGCCACCGTTACCGCCGCCGAGTTGCGCGCCCGCACCGCGCAGATCACCATCCGCTTCGTTTCCAAACTGATCACCGCAACCCGCGACAGATCCGGCGCGGTGATCGAGGGCAACGCCGAAAAGGTGACCGACGTCACCGATGTCTGGACATTTGCGCGCGACATCTCCTCGCGCGATCCCAACTGGAAGGTCATCGCTACCGAAGCCGGACAGTGAGGGCGATGTCCGTTCCCCGTTTCGCGGTCGTCATCGCCATCGCGATGGCTTGTTCAGGCGTCGCCACGGCCAGTCACGCCACCGAGCGCGAGCCGATCAAATTTCCCGACACCCAATATGAGCCGGTGAGTTGGGCGAGCCTCGATGGCTGGGCCAACGACGATCACGCCACCGCCTTTGCGGCCTTCCTGGAAAGCTGCCGCGCGATCAAGTCGGCGACACCTGGCCAGATTGTAGACGCGCTGAAACTCATCTGTGCCCGAGGTTTTGCCGCCGTCCCGCTTGAAGAAGACGGCGCGCGTAAATTCTTCGAAGACAATTTCCGGCCGCTGCGCATCAGCAGGCTTGGCGAGACCGACGGGTTTCTGACCGGATATTACGAACCGATCATTGACGGTTCGCGGGTGCCGACGGGCGAATTCCAGGCGCCGCTGTACCGCCGGCCGCCCAACCTTGCCATTTCCGGGCGGCGAAAGCTCGGCGATGCTTTTCCGAGCAAAGGCGTCAAAGTCGGCCGCCGCGTCGGCCGCCGGAAAATAGTGCCCTATTACGATCGTGGTGAGATCGAAGACGGCGCACTCGATGGCTGGCACCTGGAAATTTGCTATCTGCGCAATCAGCTCGACGTTTTGTTCGCGCAAATCCAAGGGTCGGCGCGCATCAAGCTCGAGGATGGCGCGATTTTGCGGGTCAATTATGATTCACATAACGGCTGGCCCTATACGGCCGTCGGCCGCGCGCTCATCGAGCGTAAAATTCTCACCAAAGACGAAGTTTCGATGCAGCGCATTCGCGATTGGATGGAAGCCAATCCCGATCAGGCCAAGGATGTGCGGCGCCTGAATAAGGGTTACGTGTTCTTCCGGATAACCGATTTGTCCAATCAGGATGAAGCGGTGGGCGCCCAAGGTGTGCCGCTGATGCCCGGCCGCTCCATTGCGGTCGATCGCTCGCTGCATGTCTACGGGACTCCATTTTTCATCGCTGCCGACCTGCCCATCACCAACGATCGGGCGGGGACCAAATTTCGCCGGCTGGTTTTCGCGCAGGACACCGGCTCCGCCATCGTCGGGCCGGCGCGAGCCGATATTTATTTCGGCGCCGGCGACGAGGCCGGCCGCATCGCCGGGCGCATTCGCAACACCGGGCAATTCGTGATGCTGGTGCCGCGTGAAGTCGATCCGGCCATCGCGGCGCAAAACATCCCGCTACCACCGGAACGTCCGACCGGCGTCTTTGCGGAAGTGGGCGCCGATGCGATTGCCGATCCGACGGCCGAAGACGTGCCCTTGCCGCCGGTAAGGCCGGCACCGTTGTCG
>DAIUEQ010000158.1:0-8655 GCA_036845025.1 Xanthobacteraceae bacterium
CGGAAAGTCGGCGCGGTCGGTAACCGACGGCCGCAAAGCCCGAGGCTAGCTGAATTTGCTCTTGCCTGCCATCCGCGGCAGGTCGCTTGCGCCGCTCTGAGCCCGGGCGATCAATAGCGAATGAGAGGGGAAAGTTTCTTCGCGCTGTCGATCCAGCGACTGACCATGCTGACCGAGGGCAACACGCGAACCAGTTTACGCTTGGTATTGGCCTCGGCCATCTGGTCGACCAGCTTCTGCGGGTTGCGATATTTGAGTTCCTTCGCGGTCTTGACCCCGACGGCAAGCAGCAATTGTGCGTATTCCCATCCGACCCCTTTGACCCGCATCCGGTCAGCGGCAGTCACCCAACTGAGCACATGCTCATCGTCGATACCGATTTTCTCGGCGATCTTGAGCCGCTGTTTCGGGGTTTTGCCTGAACGCAGCAGCCCAACGGTGGTGCGAATCCCTTCCGACTTCAGGATTTGGGCGGCATCGGCTCCGATGGCTTGAATCTCCTTGATGGGATACGCCATCGTTGCCTCCTCTTGGTCGTCGAATATCGTGTGGGCAACCACGGTCGCACTCAAACGAACTGAGATAAGCCGGGAATAGAGCCGACGATCTCGCCTACGGCGTCTTCGCCGACCTTCTCGCGGGCAAAAGCAATGAATTGCCCGGTGACTTCCTGCACCTGACCCATGCTCAGGCCTGCCGACATCATTTGCATGCCCGCGCCCATGACTCCGCCCATGCCGCCGCCTTCGGCCGGAGCTTTTTGGATCAAAGCCTCGGCTCCAGGCAGCTTGGCCAAAAGGATTTGGATTTTGTCCGGCGGGCCTTCCTTAGCCAGGAAAGCGAGGATGATGCCGACCGCTGTCTCGGCAGTTGTCCGCTCGACGCCAAGATTGGCGACGAGACGCCCGATCAGCTCGTCCATTGTGCCCTCGCCAGCCCCGTATTTTTGGCACGTTATTGCCATATTGTACGTTCGATTTTGGCGTGACAAGGCTGCCACGCCCAAAGGCGACGATTGCCGCGGAATTTTGGTCCGAACGGCGCCGCGTGTTGCAAAGGAGCAACGGTCAGGCGGCCCCGAATTGGAAAATCAGACCAGCGGGTTCAAGTTTTGGCTGAGGGAACGCCCGTTTGATCTTGAAACAGGCTCTTAAAGAGCGCGTCACGCACAAATTTCATGACAAAACTGCGCAGAAGCAGCAACATTGCGGTGCACGCCTTCGCGCGAGCCGATCACTGACGGTGAAATAATGACAGCTTCCGATGCCTTGCCGGCGGTTCTCGAACATATTGATAATGGTCTCGACGGGAGCGTCGAGCGCCTCTTCGCGCTGTTGCGTATCCAATCGATCTCCACCGATCCGGCATACGCAACGGATTGCCGTGCGGCCGCCGATCATGTCGCGGCCGAACTGCGCGGCCTCGGGCTGGACGTGAGCGTGCGTGCGACCGGGGGACATCCGGTGGTCATCGCAGCGAACCATCCGGGCGCAAAGCACAACGGATCCAACGGCAAAGCGCCGCGCGTCCTGTTTTACGGCCATTATGATGTGCAGCCGGTCGATCCGCTATCATTGTGGGATACTCCGCCCTTCGAGCCCCGCATTGAGACGCTTGACGATGGGCGCAAGGCCATCGTCGCCCGCGGCGCTTGCGACGACAAAGGCCAGGCGATGACATTCGTCGAGGCCTGCCGCGCCTTCAAGGCCGTGACCGGCGCCTTGCCGCTTGACATCACTTTGATGATCGAAGGCGAGGAGGAGTGCGGCTCGAAAAACCTTTTCGGCTTCGTGCGCGACAACGCCAACGAATTTAAGCGTGATTTGGCGCTCGTCTGCGACACCGGCATGTGGGATGCCCAAACGCCGTCCATCACCACGTCGCTGCGTGGGCTGGTCTATGAGGAAGTTGTGCTCACTTGTGCCGACCGCGACCTTCATTCCGGGCTATTCGGCGGCGCGGCGCGCAACCCGATCCACGTGCTCGCCGACATTCTTTCGGCGCTGCACCGGCCGGACGGCTCGGTCGCCATTCCTGGATTCTATAATGGAGTTCCCGAGTTGCCGTCCGACATTAAAGCCGACTTGTCCGGCCTCGGACTGACAGCCGAGAAATTCCTGGGTCCTATCGGCTTGAAAATTCCTGCGGGCGAAAAAGACCGCATGCTGATCGAGCAAATCTCGACGCGGCCAACCGCCGAGGTCAACGGCATCATCGGCGGCTATACCGGGGAGGGCGCAAAGACCGTTATTCCCGGCAAAGCGATGGCGAAAGTGTCATTTCGTCTGGTCGGCGCTCAGGATCCGGAGAAAGTCAGCATCGCGTTTCGTGATTTCGTGCGGGCGCGCTTGCCGGGCGATTGCAAGGTCGAGTTCGGCAATTTCACCAGCGCGCCGGCATTCCAGGTCGCCTATGACAATCGCGCGCTGACCAAGGCGCGAGCGGCGCTCAGTCAGGAATGGGGCAAGAAGGCGGTGACCGTCGGCGCCGGCGGCTCGATCCCGATTGTCGCGGATTTTAAAAACGTGCTCGGCATGGACACCTTGATGGTGGGCTTTGCGCTCGACGACGACCGCGTGCACTCGCCGAATGAAAAGTACGATCTCAAATGCTTCCACAAAGGCATCCGCTCTTGGGCGCGGATTTTGGCGGCGCTGGCTGATTGAGAGCCGCAGGGAGGAAGAAGATCATGAAGCTTATTTTCTTGATAGCTGCCGCGCTCGGCGTCGCGTTTGGCTCGTCGGCCGCATCCGCCGCCGGCGTCGAGCGCCTCTACGTCCTCGACTGCGGCCGGCTTTCCGCGCCCGACCAGTCGCGCTGGTCGCCCGGCGTCAATGTCGGCGTGCCGATCGAGTTATCCGATAATTGCTATCTGATCCGGCACGCGCAGGGCTGGTTTCTTTGGGACACCGGCCTGTCCGATGCATTGGCCGCGCTGCCGGAAGGACGAAAAGACCCGAACACCGGTCTCACCGCGGCGCGATCAAAGACTTTGTCGGACCAATTGGCGCAACTCGGCGTAAAGCCTTCCGACATTAAGGGCGTCGGTATCTCGCACACCCATCCCGATCACATCGGCAACGTCGAAGAATTTCCGCAAGTCATGCTTTACGTACAAAAGGCCGAATACGATTGGCCGAATGCCGACGGCACGCCGCGCTTCAAGCCCGAGCATCCGGTGACCAAGGTCGAAGGCGACCACGACGTGTTCGGTGACGGTTCGGTGGTTTTGCTCTCGACGCCGGGGCACACGCCGGGCCACCAATCCCTGCTGGTGCGGTTGCCGAAAGCCGGCGCCGTCGTGCTTTCAGGTGACGCCGCGCATTTTCAGAGCAACTGGGATAATCGGCGCGTGCCCGGATTCAACTTCAGCAAGGAGCAAACGGCCGCTTCCATGCAGCGTATTGCCGACATTCTGGCGAAGGAGCACGCGCAGCTCTGGATCAACCACGACAAACCGCAAAGCGACGCGCAGAAGAAGTCTCCGGATTTTTACGAATAGGACTTCTGCACGGCGTGCGGTGCGGTCAATCGTTCGCCGCTTCGATCGACCGCGGACTGATGAAACGCTCGATCGTGCCGGAATTGACGCGCAGGCGCGACCAGTCATCGAACGCAAAATCGATGACCACGAGCCCCGATGTCGGCAGCTTCTCGGCCAAACGTTCGCGAGTTTCGGTATCGCCCGATCCGACGAGCGCCAGCGCGACGTCGTGCAGTCCGGGATTATGCCCAACTACAAGCAGGGTTTTGGCGCCGCGCGTCTCGCGGATGAGGCGAATAAGCGTGTCCGGACTGGCGTTGTAAATGCGCTCCTCGTGCGCCACGCGCGGCGACTTTGCGAATTCGGCGGCGACGCCCGCCAGAGTCTCTTCGGCGCGGGCCGCCGGAGAAGTGAGTACAAGGTCGGGAAGGAGACGATGGCGGACCATGTAAGCACCGATCGTCGCCGCATCGGTACGCCCCCGCGCGGTGAGCTTGCGGTCGCGATCGCGCTCGCCGGCCTCCGCGCGTTCGGTCTTGGCATGACGCAACAGCAGCAAACGAGCCATTATGCTACGCTCTCCTGACAAACACAGTTTAGTGTGGCGGCTTTGAAGTTCATATAGTCTCGCGACGAGCCGCGGGAGCGTTCCAGCTCGCTCCCGCAGCCCGCGCAGTCATGCGGTATGAGTGCCTGGATCGTGGATCACTTCGAAGACGATGCTGCCTACGGGCAGAGCTGGTACGCCGCCACGAAAGTGAGCGCGCCGGTTCGGCCGCCGCTCACGAGTGATCTCGATGTCGACGTCTGTATTGTCGGCGGCGGACTTGCGGGTTTGACCGTCGCGCGAGAAGTGGTGAAGGCGGGCTGGTCGGTCGCGGTCCTTGAGGCGGGACGCATTGCCGCGCAAGCGTCAGGGCGCAATACCGGTTTCGTACTTCCCGGCTTTGCGGCTTCGGCCGAAGGTTTGGTCAAACGCGTAGGTTTTGCCCAAGCCGCCGATCTTTGGGCGCTGTCACAAAGCGGCGTCGAATACGTCCGCGACACCATTCGTGACGATGCCCTGCCGGGAGTAAGTCCGCAGAATGGCTGGCTCCAGGTATCAAAGTCCGATAACGCCGATGATTTGACTCGGCTGGTTGGATTGCTGGTAGAATTCGGCGCCGAAATCGAAGCTTGGGAGACCGAGCGTGTGCGCGCCGTGCTGCGCAGCGAACGCTATTTCTATGCCATTCATTATCCCGGCGCGCTGAACATCCATCCGTTGAATTACGCACTCGGTCTCGCTGCCGCTGCCGAACGCGCCGGGGTTCGCATTTACGAGAACACGACCGCTTTGGCGGTCGACGCCGCGGGCGTGCGCAAACGCGTCGACACCGCCCATGCGCGGCTGCGGGCCAATCACATTGTGCTTTGCGGCAGTTTGGGCATGGCGGGCGTGATGCCGGAAATTGCGGCCACGCTTATCCCGTTGACGACCTATGTCATCACCACCGCCCCGCTTGGAGCGCGCATCGGCGACGCAGTTGCCTATGGCGGTTCAGTCAGTGATAGCGAACTTGCCGACAATCACTATCGTCGCGTCGATGGCGACCGCTTGTTGTGGTCGGGACGCCTGACGACACGGGAAGGCGATCCTCGGCAATACGCAGCGATGCTGGTTGCCGACATAAAGAGGACTTACCCACAGCTCAGCGATGTAGTGAGCGAGTATGCTTGGTCGGGCACGTTGGGCCATACGGTTCACGGAATGCCGCAGATCGGCCAGCTCAGTCCCGGATTGTGGCTGGCGAGCGGGTTCAGCGGTCACGGCCTTAATACGACTGCGCTTGCCGGCCTTCTCATTGCACGCGGCATGGTCGATGGCGATTCGACGTGGAAACGATTCAGCGCTTTCGAGCTCGTGTGGGCGGGAGGAATTGTCGGGCGTGCAACGGCGCAGGCTTATTACAACGCGATGCGGCTCCGGGAAGCATGGGCTGAACGCCGCGCACGGGCCGCCGAGACCGCGCAGAGGCTGAGGCGTCAAGCCGCCGATAACGTCCAGGATTTGCCCGCTCCGCCTATGCCGCCAAACGCCGATTTCCAGTCCGGCGATATAGAGCCCGCGCCAAGTTCCGCGTCCGGCGAAGAGCCGCCATGCGCGTAGCAGGAACAGTGTTGCCCGCTTGCCGCAATGCACCGCAATTTCTGCGGACCTGACCGCGGCACCGCAATAAAGTAATAAGTCACATATATTGTGTGATAGAATCTGTTTACGTTCGTGACGGCGCAATTGCGGCACTCACGCAGATTGGGGCACTCAATGAAAAAGATACTCCTCGCATGCTCGGTTTTAGCGGTATTCTCGGGCGCGGCATTCGCTGCTGACATGCCAGCGCCGCCCCCGGCCTATGCGCCCGTTTACAAAGCGCCGCCCCCGGCGCCGACCTTTAGCGGTTGTTATATCGATGGCGGCGTCGGCTACGGCGTCTCGAATATCGACCACAACGGGGAAACGATCCCCGGATTGGTGCCGACATCGTCGTCGACGACCAGCGGCGGCCGAGGCTGGCTCGGCAGGGCAGGCGGCGGCTGCGATTACCAGTTCACTCTCTTAAACACCTGGCCGGCCGTCATCGGGCTGCTGGCCGATTACGACTTCTCAAACATCAGCGGCACTACGGCCGACCCCACCAGCGGATTCGGTGGCAACTTGAATCAAAGCGGCGCGTGGTATGCCGGTGCGCGTGCCGGCGTGCTGCCGTTGCCCAGCCTCCTGACTTATGTCGACGGCGGCTTCACCGAGTCGCGGTTCGATCGAATGAACTTGTCGACGCAATTCACCGTGCCGTCTCTGCCGACAGGAACCAGCCTCAATGGGCACACTTTCAACGGCTGGTTCATTGGCGGCGGTACCGAATACGCCTTCACATGGCTGCCGATCAACGGCCTGTTCTGGCGCACCGAATATCGGTATGCCCAATATCAAAACGCTGACGTATCGTCGTTTGTCACCGCAACCGGTGCGCCTACCGGTTTTGGGCAGCGCGAAAGTCCGCAAGTGCAGACCGTTACAACCTCGCTGGTCTGGCGCTTCAACTGGGGCAACTGGTAACAGCCGTTTTCCAGAGGCCGCCGATCACTTGAGCGGATTTCTTTAGCTTCGGTTTGAAGCGGGCAAGCTGTCGCCCGCCGGCGGATCACCGCGCCTCGCGCCGGCTCATGAAGGCGAGGCGTTCGAACAGGTGTACGTCCTGCTCGTTCTTGATGAGCGCGCCATGCAGCGGCGGGATGAGTTTCTTCGGATCCCGTTCACGCAGCGTCTCAATGGAAATATCCTCGACCATTAAGAGTTTGAGCCAATCGAGCAGCTCGGAGGTTGAAGGCTTCTTCTTCATGCCGGGCACGTCACGGATTTCATAAAACAGCCGCAGCGCTTCGGCCACGAGACGATGCTTGATGCCGGGAAAATGCACTTCGATGATCGAACGCATGGTCTCGGCATCGGGAAATCGGATGTAGTGGAAGAAACAGCGGCGCAGGAAGGCGTCCGGCAGTTCCTTTTCATTGTTCGAGGTGATGACGACGATCGGCCGCCGCCGCGCGCGCACGGTTTCGCCGGTCTCGTAGACGAAAAATTCCATGCGATCGAGTTCTTGCAGTAAATCGTTGGGAAACTCGATATCGGCTTTATCGATTTCATCGATCAGCAGAACCGGACGTTCGTCGGCGACGAACGCTTCCCAAAGCTTGCCCCGCCTGATGTAATTACGGATGTCCTTGACGCGCGCATCGCCCAACTGACTGTCGCGCAATCGGGTGACGGCGTCATATTCGTAAAGCCCCTGCATCGCCTTGGTGGTCGATTTGATGTGCCACTCAATCAGGGGGGCGCTGAGCGCTTTGGCGACTTCGATGGCCAGCACGGTCTTCCCGGTGCCGGGCTCGCCTTTGACCAGAAGCGGCCGCTCCAGCGCTATCGCCGCATTGACCGCGACTTTGAGATCGTCCGTGGCGACATAGGCGTCGGTGCCTTCAAAACGCATGCGTGTTCTTCCGCTTAAGTGGCTTGTTCTCGCTCCTTAAATCACGCGAGGCTTTGCTCAACAAGCGGCGGAGCGGTGGTCTTTATGAAGCTGCCGGGAACGTGGCGAGATCGTAGTCGGGCGCCGATTTTTTGGCCATTTTGCGGAAGTACATGTCGGCATCGGCGCGGTTAATGGTCTGACTCGCGGAGTCCGACGCGCACAGCATGGCAACGCCGGCCGACGCACCTACCGATACACAGCCCGCTGCCAGCCGAATTCGCAGCGACTCAATGTTTCTCTCGAGCGAGCGTGCTTTGGCGCGGGCGTCTTGTTCACTCAGGTTCCACAGCAGTACCGCGAACTCGTCGCCGCCAAAGCGCGCGACGAGGTCCGAATTGCGGCAGCTTCTGACGATGATTTCGGAAACCGCCTGTAGTGCGGCATCGCCGGCCAAATGGCCGAATTGGTCGTTGATGCGTTTGAAGTGATCGAGGTCAATGAACACGATGGCGGCGCTGCCGTGGTAGCGGGTCACCCGCGCTATCGCCCGCCTCAATTCGCGCTCGAACCCTCGCCGGTTCGAAATGTCGAGCAGCGGATCGGTCTCGATGAGTGATTCAAGATGTCTAATTCTGGCGTGCGCCGCGGTGAGCTCGGATTCGAGCGTCCGCATATGGCTCTCGCCCTCTCTTGAGGCAAGCATTCGTCAATTCCCCCACCCAAACAACGTCCCGTAACCCAGCGGAATACCACGCCGCGCTTGCCGGTCCTTTAGCCGGGGAACTCCGATGCGAGCGATCTTGGTAGGGACTTGTTAAGCCGCCGGCGCCCGAACTCGGCGGAAACGGGGGGCCGGCGACGCAGCATCCGGAAGGAAGGAGCAGGAAACGCAGCCCGGCGCAGAAACGAGAATTGATCGTTTTTGCGGGCGGTTAAGGCGAGAATTGCGTGTTCCGAGAGAGCCGCCGGTTCCGTCGGCCGGTGCGCCGACGTTTCATTATTGTCAGCGTCATAGTCCCGAGGTATATGGGCGCGCCTTCCGGGGAGGAAAGCAGCGCGCGCGTGAGCGTAGTAGGGGAAAAAAGATCAATGCAGTCGGTCAAAACTAGAAATGGTCGGTCCGACGAGACGTTAATCACCAACGGCAAGGCGCTCCGCGGC
>DAIUEQ010000159.1:0-8644 GCA_036845025.1 Xanthobacteraceae bacterium
GCGGCGGCTACATGAACGACTTCATGGCGCGCGAGTTCTGGCGCTTCGTCCAGGTCCAGCAAACGGTCGGCGCGGCGGCGCAATCGTTCGTCGAATTTCCACCCATGCAACAAGCGGCCTCTTTCAACCTTCAGGCCGTCAAGGAAAAGGTCGAACAGATGATGAAGAGCCACGAAGGCCAATAACCGCGCGGCCTGCCAGGACGCTCGCTGAAACGGAAAGCGGCTAATTCACAAAGAGGAGGCATTCAACATGGTTCGAAGCATCATAATTTCCCAAGCGTTCGTCGTCGCTTTTGCGATTGCCGGAGCCGGCGCTGCGCGGGCCGACGACGTGCCCACCCTCAACGTCGATCCGGTCTGCCGGGGCATCGCGCAACAAGCCGCGACCCCCGGCGAAAGGGGCGGCCCGGATTTGGCGTTTTCGCGATGCGTAGAGAGCGAGCAGAGCGTCCGGCAACAGCTCGCGGGCGAATGGTCGACCTTCAAGCCGGCGGAAAAGGTGAGCTGCGTCGGAGCGGAGCAAAGCGCGTTGCCAAGCTACACCGGCCTCATCAGCTGCCTCGAAATGGCGCGCGACGTGCGGCAGTTGAACAAATGATCCTGTTGAACGCATGCGGGAAGTGAAGGAAGCGGGTCATGTCCAAATCGGACGAGCGATCGGCGCCGAAGCCGAAGAGCGGCGACCTTAGTCGCCGCAATATCCTGCTCGCCGGCACTACGCTCGCCGCCGCGTCAACGGTCGCCGCTGCAAACCCCATCCGGGCGGCGCCGGCGCAGCAGCCGCAAGCCCCGGCGGCATCCGGCGGCAAGCCCAACATTCTTGTGATCTTCGGCGACGACATCGGCATTACGAACCTCAGCACCTACTCGCAGGGACTGATGGGATATGAGACGCCGAACATCGACCGGATCGGAAGTGAGGGCCTCAAATTTCTGCATTACTACGGCGAGCAATCCTGCACCGCGGGCCGCTCGGCTTTCCTCACCGGCCAGCACATCATCCGCACCGGACTGAGCAAGGTCGGATTTCCCGGCGCACCGATGGGGATGAGCCAGCTCGATCCGTCGATCGGCGGATTGCTGAAAAATCTCGGTTACGCCACCGGCCAATTCGGCAAGAACCACGTCGGCGACCGCAACGAATCGCTGCCGACTGTAAACGGCTTCGACGAGTTCTTCGGCAATCTCTATCATCTCAATGCCGAAGAAGAACCGGAACTCCCCGATTATCCAAAAGACCCCGCTTATCGCGCCAAATTCGGTCCGCGCGGCGTACTCCGCTGCAAAGCGATCGATGCAGACGATCCGACGGTCGACCCGCGCTTCGGCAAGATCGGCAAGCAAACGATTGAAGACACCGGAGCGCTCACCAAGAAGCGGATGGAGACGATCGACGACGAAACGTCCGCCGCCGCGATCGATTTCATGCGGCGCCAGCACAATGCCGGCAAACCGTTCTTCGTCTGGTTCAACTCCACGCGGATGCATTTGCGGACGCACGTCCGTGAGTCGCATCGGGGCCGCTATCAGCACGGCAGCAGTGAATACGTTGATGGCATGATCGAGCACGACGACACCATCGGCAGCTTGCTCAAGGCGCTCGACGACATGGGCATCGCGAACGACGCTATGGTCATCTATACCAGCGACAACGGCCCGCACATGAACACCTGGCCGGACGGCGCCATGACCTGGTTCCGTTCGGAGAAAAACACTAACTGGGAAGGCGCGTTTCGCGTGCCCTGCCTGGTGCGCTGGCCGGGCGTGATTGCACCCGGCACGGTCACCAATGAGATCATGAGCCACAACGACTGGATACCGACGCTGTGCGCGATCGCCGGCGAGCCGGATGTCGTCAACAAGCTGAAGGCCGGCTACCTGGCGAACGGCATCAACTATAAGGTCCATCTCGACGGCTATGACCAATCAGAGTTGCTGCGGAGCGTCCGCGGCTCAGCCACGAATAACAACAACGTCAAGAGCGCCCGCAATGCGTTTTTCTATTCCGACGACGACGGTTTGCTGGTCGGGATGCGCAAAGGCGACTGGAAATACGTGTTCTCGGAACAGCGCAAGGAAGGGACGCTGGGTATCTGGGCTGAACCCTTCACCACGCTGCGCTTGCAGAAGATCTTCAACCTGTACCAAGACCCGTTCGAGCGGGCGGACATTACGTCCAATACCTACTGGGATTGGCTCCTCGATGAGGTCGGGGGCGTCTATGGCGTCATGGACGATGTTTTCCAGTTCGTGGGGACGTTCAAGGAGTTCCCGCCGCGCTCGTTTCCGCCGAGCTTCAATCCCGCAAACATCCTGGAGAGCACGCTCGACGGCATCAAGCAGCGGCAGGAGCTTCGGCGGTCGATCGACCCCGAACGCGTCCGCGGCACGCTGAACGAGATGATCAAGCAGCAGATCGAACAGCGCAGCCGCTGATCTGGAGCAATATCGCCGTGCGCAAATGGTTCGTGGCCGCAGCGGTTATCCTCATCGCCATTTGCGGGCGAACGGCCGCATCGTCGGCGCAAAACGATCCCCTGCCCTCCTGGAATAACGGCGCGACGAAGAAGAGCATCACCGATTTCGTTGCCCACGTCACCGCGCCCGGCGCCGCAGGTTTCGTGCCCGTACCGCAGCGCATCGCGACGTTCGACAACGACGGCACGCTATGGACCGAGAAGCCAATCTACTTTCAGGTCATCTTTGCGCTCGACCGCATCCGCACCATGGCACCGCAGCATCCGGAGTGGAAAAGAAAGCTGCCATTCAAAGCCGCGATCGACCACGACATGGCGGCGCTCTCGGCGTCCGGCACCAAAGGGCTTCTTGAAATCGTCGGCGCATCGCAAGGCGGCCTCTCCCCGGAAGAGTACGACAAGACCGTGCTCGCCTGGCTGGCCGTCGCCCGCCATCCGCGCTTCGACAAGCCTTACACCGATCTGGTCTACCAGCCGATGCTGGAGCTGCTCGATTATCTGCGCAGCAACGGCTTCAAGACTTTCATCGCCTCGGGCGGCGGCGCCGATTTCATGCGGGCCTGGACTCAAAAGACCTACGGCATTCCGCCGGAGCAAGTCGTCGGTTCGACCGGCGGCTTGAAGTTCGAGATGAACCGCGACGGGGGTCCGGCGCTGATTAATCTGCCGGAGGTCGATTTCATCGACGATGGGCCGGGCAAGCCCGTGGGCATCGAGCGCTTCATCGGCCGCCGGCCGATATTCGCCTTCGGCAATTCCGACGGCGACTTGCAAATGCTGCAATGGACCGCGGCTGGCGGCGGCGCGCGCTTCATGGGGCTCGTCCACCATACCGATGCCGAACGCGAATACGCGTACGACCGAAACTCAAAAGTCGGCAGGCTCGACAAAGCACTGGACGAAGCGACGGTGAAGGGCTGGACGGTGGTCGACATGAAGAAAGACTGGAAAACGATTTATCCGTTCGAGAGCGCGATCAAAGACGTGCGGGGTAACTGATATGTGGATCAGACGAGCCTTGGCACCCACGCTTTATCTGGCCGTAACGAGCGGCGCCTTTGCGCAAGACGTCGTGCCAGTCACGGTCGACAACTTTGCCCGCGCGGAATCCGACGTCTATATGGGCAATCTCGTCAAAGATGCCGGCGGCCTGGGAAAGCTGCTGCATCATCGAGAGCCGGCATCCATCGACCATCAGACCATCATCCGGCTCAACCGTGACACGCTCTATTCGTTCGCGGTGTTTGACCTCGACGCCGGGCCGGTCACCGTTACCATGCCCGACGCCGGCAATCGCTTCATGTCGCTTCAGGTGATCAACGAGGATCACTATGTCCCTGCTGTCTTTTATGGGCCGGGGTCTTACACGCTAAGCCGCGAGAACGTGGGCACGCGCTACGCCGCGGCGGGGATACGCACGCTGGTCGATCCGAACGACCCAAAGGATCTCCAGCAAGTTCACGCACTCCAGGATGCGATTAAAGTCAGCCAAAACAGCCCGGGCACCTTCGAGGTGCCAAGGTGGGATCCGACGAGCCAAAACGAAATCCGCCGCGCTTTGCTAGCGCTCGCCGCCCACACTGATGGTTTCAGTCATGCCTTTGGCACCAAGGACCAGGTCGATCCGATCAAACATCTGATTGGCACCGCGGCGGGCTGGGGCGGCAATCCCGACAAGGACGCGGTCTACGTTGGCGCCGTGCCGGCCAAGAATGATGGCAGCACCGTCTACACGCTCCACGTCAAAGACGTGCCGATCGACGCCTTCTGGTCGGTCACAGTCTACAACGCGGCGGGTTATTTCGAGAAAAATCCCCACGACGCCTATTCGCTGAACAGCATCACCGCGAAAAAGAACGCCGACGGCTCGGTTGAAGTCCAGTTTGGCGGCTGCGACGGTAAGATCACGAACTGCTTGCCGGTCATGAAGGGATGGAACTACACGGTGCGGCTCTATCGCCCGCGTGCCGAGATCCTAAGCGGCGCTTGGAAGTTCCCGGCAGCGCAACCGGCCGAGTAAAAAAACCAGGCGATGGTGGGCGACTGACGCCGCGCCCGGCGGATTACGATTCTCAAAGCCGTGAATCCCAATTAGCATGGCCATCGAGTCATTGATTCGCGCCTGAGCGTTCTCGCGGGGCGACGCGATGAAGCTGACGACTCAAGCCGACACCCTAATACGTGACCAGAGAGCGCAACGCCTCTTTCGGCCGCTCGCTGCGGCGTTGCTTGCCGCAACGGGATTTGCTGCGGCAGCGAGTTATGCGTTGGCCGACGAAGGCGGCATCGGCTTCTGGCTTCCCGGCGAGTTCGGCAGCCTCGCGGCAGCGCCGCAGGTGCCCGGTTGGTCGCTGGGACTCATCAACTATTACACGTCGCTGAGCGCATCCGGCAGCGTCGCCGCCGCGCGCGAGGTGACGATCGGCAAGCTCAATCCCGCGGTCAACGTCAATCTCAACGTGAATTTGGCCGCGCACTCCGATCTCGTGCTGGCATCGCCGAGTTACGTGTTTGCGACTCCGGTTCTCGGCGGCCAACTTGCCGTAAGCCTCGGCGAAGCGGTCGGCTACAGCAGCGGTAACATCAACGGCACGCTGACCGTCAATGCCGGTCCTTTCACAGTGACGCGGCAAGGCGAGATCAGCGACGCCCGCGGCGGCTTCAGCGACATGTTTCCGCAAGCGTCGCTGCGCTGGAATTCCGGCGTCAACAACTGGATGATCTACGCGCTGGGCGATGCGCCGATCGGAGCTTACGATTCGAGCCGCCTCGCTAATCTCGGTATCGGCCATGGCGCGATCGACGGCGGTGCCGCGTATACCTATCTCGATCCCAAGACCGGTCACGAGTTTTCAGTCATCACCGGCTTAACCGGCAATTTCGCCAATCCGAGCACCGGCTATACCAACGGTATCGACTGGCATGTCGACTGGGCCGCTTCGCAGTTCGTCACCAAGACCATCCTGGTCGGCGCCGTCGGCTATTTCTATCAACAGATAACGCCGGACAGTGGCGCTGCCGCGTTTCTGGGGACGAATGAATCCCGCGTGGCCGGGATCGGTCCGCAGGTTGGCTTCATCATCCCGGCCGGAGCCATGCAGGCCTATCTGAACTTGAAGGGATATTGGGAATTCGCGGCGGAGAACCGGCCGTCGGGCTGGGATGCCTGGGTGACTCTCGCATTCTCGCCGAACGCTCCGAAAAGCGCGCCGCCGGTGATCGCCAAGTGAGAAAATTGCGCCCGCTCGCCGCTGCGGTCTTAGCCGGCTTTATCCTTGTGACGCCAGGCGCCGCGATGTCACAACAATCGATCCCAGAGCAGAGGCCGAACACCGGCCAGGACGTTTTCGAACCGCCGCAGAATCTTTTCCAGGTGCTGTACGGGTATCAAACGAAGCCCGGCAGCGGCGCGGCGCCGGGCTCGCTACCCACCACCACGACCGAAACGACGAACCTGCGTTTCGATCACCGCCTGGATTTGTCGCCGGGGTCGCTGATCGTGCTGCGCGCTGACCTGCCGCTGGTCATAACGAATCCGGTTTCCGCGGGTAACCCGAGCGGCAACGACCTTGGCGGCCTCGGCGACGCCGACGTCCAAGCTATCTACGCCTACAATTTCGATTCACGCTGGGCCGGCGGCTTCGGCGCGCGGCTGATCGCGCCGACCGGCGGCGACACGCTTGGCAGCGGCAAATGGCAAATCATGCCGATTGCCGGTTTTCGCTACGGACTGCCGGACTTGCTGTCCGGCAGTTATCTCGAGCCGTTCGCAAGATATGACGTCAGCTTTGCCGGCGATCCGGCCAAACGAAACATCAGCAATCTGCAATTGGCGCCGTATCTCAATCTAGGACTTCCCGACGATTGGTTCGTCGCGTTCTTTCCGAGTGCGGATATTCGGGTGAACTTCGGCGATCCGGTCCCCGGTCAGACCGGACGGCTGTTCCTGCCGTTCGATGCCAGGGTCGGACGCGCTCTGACCGATCGAATCTCGTTGTCGCTTGAAGTCGGCGTGCCCATCATCAAGGATTACCCGGTTTACAATTTCAAGGCCCAAGTTCGGTTGAACGTGACTTATTGATGCGGACCGCTTGGTAGCCGTTGAGTTGACTCGGCAATGGTTTTGGCGACGATCATCTATGACGTCATCCAGCATGGCATCGCCGCAGACTCGCGCCAACGCGACGCCGCTCGCGTTTCTCCGCGGCGTCGGCGTGCGGCAGGTCCGGCTCGCCTGCGGCCTTATTCTGTTTTCGTATCTGCTGTCGCATTATTTCAATCATGCGCTCGGCAATATTTCGCTCGACGCTTTGGAATACGGGCTCCGGTTCCATATGGCGTTTTGGCTGAGCCCGATTGGAACGCTGCTGCTCTATCCCGCGATCTTCGTCCACGGCTCACTCGGCTTGTGGGCGCTTTATCAGCGCCGCTACTTTCGCTGGAAGACAACCGAGATCGTCCAGCTCACGCTTGGGCTTTTGATCCCGGTCATGCTGTGCAGCCACCTGATCGGCGAGCGCCTGGGCCTGTCGCTGTATGGACTACATCGTACCTACGCGCTGGCGCTGTACAATTTTTGGGTGGCGCGACCCGATTTCGGCGTGTTGCAGGCCGCGCTGGTGCTGGTGGCGTGGATTCACGGCTGCATCGGTCTTTATTTCTGGCTTCGCCTGAAGCGATTTTTTCCGGTGCTGGCTCCATTCCTGCTCGCGATCGCGGTGCTTCTGCCGGCCCTCGCGTTGCTCGGGTACTATCAGCAGGGCAGAAACGTGCGGACGCTGGCGCAAGAGCCAAATTGGCTCGCGCAGAATATCGGCCCGGATTCGACCGGCACGCCTGCCGAACGCGCGAGCCTTGTGCGCATAAGAGACGGCTTTTTGCTGTTCTACGTCGCCGCCATTGGTTTTGTCTTTGCAGCGCGTGGCGCTCGTTTTCTCAACGAGCGCCGGCCCGGCACCATCAGACTGAGTTATCCGGACCGTATGGTGCGCATACCGAAAGGCTTGTCGGTCCTCGAAGCGAGCTACCGGCATCACGTACCGCATGCCAATGTATGCGGCGGCAAAGGCCGCTGTTCGACCTGCCGGATTCGAATTGTTGGCGACCTCGACGGCTTGCCGCCACCCTCCCCGCGCGAAGCGTTCGTGCTCGATCGCATCGGGGCGAGCGCAGATCCGGCGGTACGGCTTGCCTGTCAGCTGCGGCCCGGGAAAGACTTAGCGATCGTGCCGTTGCTGCCGCCGCAAATCGGCACGGCGTTCCTGCACGGTGGCCAGCGCATGCATCCCGGCGAGGAACGTTACGTGGTGAGCATGTTCGTCGATATGCGCGGCTCGACGCAAATGGCGGCAGATCAACTGCCGTTCGATACCGTGTTCATCGTCAATCGCTTTCTTGGCGCCGTTTCTAAAGCCGTGACCGAGGGGGGAGGCAAAGTGAATCAATTTCTCGGCGACGGGCTTTTGGCATTGTTCGGTGTCGATACCGACGCGCGGACCGCGTGCCGTGCGGCTCTGCGAGCTGCCGCGATGATCGCCGCCAACGTCGAACACTTAAACCGCGAGCTCGCCGAAGCCGCCCGCTCTCCCGTTCGCTTCGGCATCGGCATCAATGGCGGCGACGTTATTGTCGGCGACATCGGTTACGGTGAAAACGTCGCCTACACCGCGCTCGGCGACGCCGTCAATGTCGCGGCGCGGCTGCAGGACATGACCAAGGAATTCGGATGTCAGGCCGTGGTCTCCGATGAAGTGTGCAAGTTGGCGGGCTTCGCCAGCGGCGCCTCGCAGGGAGCGGAGATCAAGGTGCGCGGCCGCCCGGAACCGGTCGTTGTGCGGAAGGTCGCGGACGCTGCAACACTCGCGCCGGTCGCGCACGCGACCGCCTAGAAAAGGGCCGCGTGTGATCTTGCCGGCGGCCTAGCCGATCGGCCTTAGGCGAGATAGAAACAGCGCAGAGACGATGGAACGATGAACATGCCCTCCAAGGAATTTGCCTGGCCGGCCGCGCCCGATCTGCCGCGGCGCGAGGTCGATCCCATCGTCCTGCAAATTGTCGAAGGCACGCTCAATTCCATCGAGGCGGAGATCGAATACGCCATCGAGCGCACCGCGCGCTCGCCGATGATCCGCGAGGCCCACGACTATCGCGTCGGCCTGTTCGACC
>DAIUEQ010000160.1:0-8502 GCA_036845025.1 Xanthobacteraceae bacterium
AGAGAGGCCGAAGCCAGAGAGGCCGAAGCGGGTGAGCGATGGGTCTTTGGGCAGCCACGGTTTCACGAGAAGTCGGTGAATCGACGCTTAGGCTTTCTTAACTAGCCGGCGCGGTGTTCAAAGTATTGCTTGACGGGTCAAATCAAGAACAATAAGAGAACTATGTTCCCTTATTGTTCTGGAGGCCCTCATGGTTCGCGCTGTCGCTGAAGAAGCATTGGCCCTCGCGTCGATCACCTTGTTCCTCGCTATGGTTGCCGTGTGGGCTCAAGTTCTCGCTGTTGTTTGAACAGCCGCGGGATTTGAGTACCCGAACGCATCTTTCTGTGCGCGGCGAGGGGCCGCGCGGGCTTGCGCCATGGACAGCGGGGCTCGCGATTTAGCATTGTCGGTCGTTCGGAATCACCACTTGTGAGTTCGCTGCTATGCCCACTGCGGCCGCGACCGGTCCCGGTTTCGTTCACCTGCATGTGCATTCGTCCTATTCCTTGCTCGAAGGGGCGCTGACCATCGCCCGGTTGGCGGAACTCGCCAAGAAGGACCGGCAACCCGCCTTGGCGCTGACCGACACCGACAACATGTTCGGTGCGCTGGAATTCTCCGAGAAAATGGCGAGCGTCGGCATTCAACCGATTGTCGGCTGTGCGCTCGGCGTCGATTTCGGCGATCAGGACAATCGCGCGCCCGCGGGCGGACGCGATTTTCCGAGGCTCGTCTTACTGGCCGTGCGCGAACGCGGCTATCGCAGCCTGATGCGTCTTTGTTCGCGGGCGTATCTGGAAACGGCACCGACCGAGAAGGCGCACCTCAAGCTCGATTGGCTTACGGACGATTCGGAGGCGCTGATCGCGCTTAGCGGCGGGCCGGGCGGTCCGCTCGATATCGCAATCGCGACCGGGCAAACAGCGCTGGCGCAATCGCGGTGCGAAGATTTGCAGCGCCTGTTTGGTGACCGGCTCTATATCGAGTTGCAGCGCCACGGCATGCCCAATGAACGCACGGCGGAGCCGGGGCTGATTGAGCTTGCCTATTCGCGCGGCATTCCGCTGGTCGCGGCGAATGAGCCGTTCTTCGCCACGCGCGAAGATTATGAAGCTCACGATGCGCTCCTCTGCATCGCCGAAGGCAAGCTCATCGCCGATGGAGAACGCCGCCAGCTTACCGTCGAACACCGCTTCAAAACTCGCGATGAGATGACAGCGTTATTTGCCGACCTGCCCGAGGCTTTGGCGGCAAGCGTGGAAATCGCCGAACGTTGCTCCTTTCGTCCGCGGACGCTCGCGCCGATCCTGCCGCGCTTCTCCTCCGGGCCAAAAACGGCCGCAGACGGTCACGACCGAGGAGACGACGAGGCTTTGGAATTGCGCCGCGCGGCTGCGGCCGGGCTTGAGCGGCGTCTGGCGCGCCATCCGGTTGCGGCCGGTCATTCCGTCCAGGACTACCAGGACCGATTGACCTTCGAACTCGGCGTCATCGAGAGCATGAAATACGCCGGCTACTTTTTGATCGTTGCTGATTTCATTCAATGGGCGAAGGCGCAGGGTATACCGGTCGGACCGGGCCGAGGCTCGGGTGCCGGTTCATTAGTCGCCTACGCGCTGACCATCACCGATCTTGATCCGATCCGCTTCGAGCTCCTGTTCGAGCGATTTCTCAATCCCGAGCGCATCTCGATGCCGGATTTCGACATCGATTTTTGTCAGGAGCGGCGCGACGAAGTCATCCGCTACGTGCAAGAAAAGTACGGCCGCGATCAGGTCGCGCAAATCATTACCTTCGGCACGCTGCAAGCACGCGGCGTCTTGCGCGACGTCGGCCGCGTTCTGCAAATGCCTTACGGGCAGGTGGACAAGCTTTGCAAGCTGGTGCCGCAGAACCCGCTCAATCCAATTACGCTGGGCCGCGCCATCGATGATGAACCGCGGTTGCAAGCGGAGCGCGATCGCGATCCCGTGGTGCGGCGCGCTTTCGATATCGCGCAAAAACTCGAAGGCTTGACCCGGCACGCCTCGACGCATGCCGCCGGCATCGTTATCGGCGACCGGCCGCTGACGGAACTGGTGCCGCTCTATCGCGATCCGAAATCGTTGATGCCGGTGACCCAGTTCAACATGAAGTGGGTCGAGCCTGCCGGACTGGTGAAGTTCGATTTTCTCGGACTGACGACGCTGACCGTTCTTGATCTTGCGGTGAAAATGGTGCGCCGCCGCGGTGTCGAGGTCGATCTCGACAATCTGCCGCTCGACGATGTGAAGTCCTACGACATGCTGGCGCGCGGCGACACGGTCGGCGTGTTCCAGGTTGAAAGCGCCGGCATGCGGCGCGCGCTCATCGACATGCGTCCGGACCGTTTCGAGGACATCATCGCGTTGGTCGCGCTCTACCGCCCCGGTCCGATGGCAAATATTCCGACTTATTGCGCGCGCAAGCACGGCGTCGAACGGTCCGACTTCATTCATCCGCGGTTGGAGCCAATTCTGCGCGAGACCTACGGCGTCATCATCTACCAGGAACAGGTGATGCAGATTGCGCAGGTTCTCGCCGGCTATTCGCTCGCTCAAGCCGATCAATTGCGCCGCGCCATGGGCAAGAAAATCCGCAAGGAGATGGAAGCGCAGCGCAAGCATTTCGTCTCGGGCTGCATCAAGGGCGGCGTCGATGCGGCGCAAGCCGATACGATTTTTGAGCTGCTCGCGAGGTTCGCCGACTATGGCTTCAACAAGAGCCACGCGGCGGCGTACGCGCTGGTCGCCTACCAAACGGCTTATATGAAGGCGAACTATCCGGTGGAGTTTCTCGCGGCGTCGATGACGCTCGCGATGGGCAATACCGACAAACTCGCCGAATTCCGCGCCGAGGCCGAACGGCTTGAAATCAAGGTCGAGCCTCCATCGATCAACCGCTCCGGGGTGGCATTCGATGTCGCCGGAAACACGATCTATTACGCGCTCGCAGCGTTACGCGGCGTCGGCCGCCAAGCCGTCGAAACCATCGTTTCGGCGCGCGAGGCGCAAGCTTTCCGCGACCTCGCCGACTTTTCCCGGCGCATCAATCCGCGTGCCGTCAACAAGCGCGTGCTCGAGAGCTTGGTCGCCGCGGGCGCTTTCGATAGCTTCGACGCCAATCGCGCGCGCGTCCTTGCCGTCGCCGATGGCATTTTGGCGACGGCCCAGCGCGCGCACGAAGACGCCAGCAGCGGCCAGTCTGAGCTTTTCGGCGGCGCGGCTTCGCCCGAACCGTTGAACCTGCCCGACATCGAGCCGTGGCTGCCCGCGGAGCACCTCAAGCGCGAATACGAAGCGGTGGGCTTTTTTCTCAGCGGCCATCCGCTTGACGATTATGCGGCGGCACTGAAGCGGCTGCGCGTGCAGCAATGGTCGGAATTCGCGCGCGCCGTAAAGGCGGGCGCAACCGGCGGCCGGGTCGCCGGCAGCGTGGTCGCGCGTACCGAACGGCGAACCAGAAACGGCACCAAGATGGGGATCATCGGGTTGTCCGATCCCAGCGGTCATTACGAAGCCGTGCTGTTCGCGGAAGGACTTGCGGCCTATCGCGATCTCCTCGAGCCGGGCACCGCCGTGTTGCTGTTTCTCACTGCCGAAGTGCAGGGCGACGAAGTGCGCGCGCGGATCCAATCGGTCGAAGGGCTCGACGCGGCGGCGACCAAGATGCAAATGGGATTGCGTGTGTTCTTGCGCGACGACACGCCGATCGAAGGCGTCGCGCGGCGCCTGGAACCTATTCGGCTCCCGGCCGGTCGCAATGGCAGCAATGGGCCGGAGCAGGGCAATGGCGAAGTGAGCATGGTGCTGATGCTCGGCGACGGCAATGAGGTCGAGGTAAAGCTGCCGGGCCGCTTTAAGGTCTCGCCGCAGGTCGCCGGTGCCATCAAGGCGGTCCGGGGGGTGGTCACCGTCGAGGCGCTTTAGCTGACGGCTTTGCCGGGAATTCGTCTGCCAATTCCGGTCGAATTGAATTTCATCTTGCCGCTCGCCATCTTAGGCGCGGCGCGGTAAGAGAGCGCCTCCTTAATCCCTAAAACTCGTTGTCAATCACGCATCGTCGGCGCCAGCATTATGCTTCGGATCGAGAATCTCATCTTTGACGCCTGGGGCCGGCGTTTTTTTGATTCGGCGAGCGTGTTCATTCCGGCCGGCACTAAAGTCGGGCTGGTCGGGCGCAATGGGGTAGGAAAATCGACCCTATTCAAGCTCATCGTTGGCGATCTCGTTCCGCTCGGCGGTGAAATCCTGTTGCCGAAGTCCGCGCAAATTGGATCGGTCGATCAGGAGCTTCGGGCGACACCGATAAGCCTGCTCGATACGATTCTCGCCGCCGACACGCGACGTGAAGCACTCAACGCGGCATTGGAGGTCGCCGAGCCTGAGCAACTCGCGGACATCTACCAGCAGCTCAACGCCATCGACGCCGATCGCGCGCCGGCGCGTGCCGCCGAGATATTAAGCGGCCTCGGGTTTTCCAACGCCGACCTTGAGCGCCCGATGGCTGAATTCTCCGGGGGCTGGCGCATGCGCGTCGCTTTGGCGGCGGCGCTGTTCGCGGAGCCCGATCTGCTGCTGCTCGACGAGCCGACCAACTATCTCGATCTCGAAGGCGCCTTGTGGCTGGAAGCGCGGCTTAAAAAGTATCCGCATACCGCGTTGATCATCAGCCACGACCGTGAGCTTCTGAACAATTCGGTGGACGTCATCCTCCACCTCAGCGACGGCAAGCTCGATCTCTACACCGGCGGCTATAACGACTTCGAAACGCGCCGCGCGGAAAAGACGCGATTGCAAGCGGCGACCAAGGCCAAACAGGACATCGAGCGAGCGCATCTGCAACGCTTCATCGATCGCTTCCGGGCCAAAGCCAGCAAGGCGACGCAGGCGCAGTCACGTATCAAACGTCTCGCCAAATTGGAGCCGATCGCCGAGGTGGTGGAGGAACGCGTTGCGCCATTTACGCTGCCGTCGCCGACCCGGCCGCTGGCGCCGCCTTTGCTTCAACTCGAAAACGCCACCGTCGGCTACAACGGCACGCCGGTCCTTCGCGATCTCAATCTGCGGCTCGATGTCGATGACCGCATCGGATTATTGGGCGTCAACGGCGCCGGCAAGTCGACTTTCGCCAAGATGATTGCCGGAGCGCTGCCGCTACAAGCCGGCCAAATGAAGCGCGAGCAGCGCATCCGGGTCGGCTGGTTTCATCAGCACCAGATCGAGGCGCTGGATCCCGAAGACACACCGCTCGACATTCTGCGGCGCGAGCGCCCAGATGACAGTGAATCATCGCGCCGCTCCCGGCTCGCGCAATTCGGCCTGTCGTTCGACAAGCAGGATACGACCTTCGCGAACCTGTCGGGCGGCGAGCGCGCCCGCCTATTGTTGAATCTCATCGCGATGCAAGCGCCGCACCTATTGATCCTCGACGAGCCGACCAACCATCTCGACATCGACAGCCGCCGTGCGTTGCTCGATGCGCTGAACGATTATGAAGGCGCCGTCATCCTCATCACCCACGATCGCTCGCTGATCGAGCTTGTGGCGGACCGGCTATGGCTCACCGCAGACGGCCGTATCAAGCCGTTTGCCGGCGACATGGACGACTATGCCCGCTTCATCCTCGACCGTGCGAAAGCGGGCTCCGCCCCCTCGATCGCCGTGCAGCCGGCCGCGCCCGAGGGCTTTGATGCGGCGGCGGCGGCCCGCCTCGCGGCCAAGAAGGCCGCCAAGAAGCGGCGTCGCAGGGGTTATTAAGTGACAGATCGTCGGCCTTTTAGGCCAGCGACGTTCAAGTTGCGTCGCTGGGGCAGATCGCTATATAAGCCCGACAACTTCACACGCGGACCTTGGCCTAAAAAGCCGTCCGGTGCCCGGCCGAAAGGCTCAGGGCTCAGCGGTCCGCGGCGGATTAACCGGAGAATAGGTTATGGCGCTGCCCGACTACAGCATGCGTCAGCTCTTAGAGGCTGGCGTTCACTTCGGCCATCAGGCCCACCGTTGGAACCCGAAGATGGCTGAGTACATCTTCGGTACCCGCAATAACATCCACATTGTCGATCTGACGCAAACCGTGCCGATGCTGCACCGCGCGCTGCAGGCCGTCTCCGATACGGTTGCGCGTGGTGGACGCATTCTGTTCGTCGGCACCAAGCGACAGGCGCAAGACGCGATAGCGGAAGCCGCAAAGAAATCCGCGCAATATTACGTCAACTCGCGATGGCTGGGCGGGACGCTCACGAATTGGAAGACCGTCTCCAACTCGATCAAGCGGCTACGCACGCTGGACGAAATGCTCTCGTCCAACGAAGCGCAGGGCTATACGAAAAAGGAGCGTCTGACGCTGCAGCGTGAGCGCGATAAGCTTGATCGCGCGCTCGGTGGAATCAAGGACATGGGCGGGCTTCCCGATCTCGTGTTCGTCATCGACACCAACAAGGAAGACATCGCCATCAAGGAAGCGCGGCGCCTCAACGTGCCGGTCGCCGCGGTGGTCGACACCAATTGCGATCCCGATGGCATCACCTATGTCGTGCCTGGCAACGATGACGCCAGCCGGGCCATCACGCTCTATTGCGATCTGATCGCCAAAGCGGTGATTGACGGCATTTCGCGCGCGCAGGGCGAACGGATCGATGTCGGCGCACTGGCTCAGCCGCCGGTGGTCGAGGAGATTCCCGCCGAAGCCGACAAGCTTGGCTTTCAGCCGCTATCGGGCCCGCGGGGAGTGGCCGATGACCTTAAGAAATTCCCTGGGGTTTCTCCTGCCATCGAGAAACAGCTCAACGATCTGGGGATCTTTCACGTCTGGCAGATTGCCGAATTGTCTCCGATCGCCGCCCACAAGATCGGCGAAGAGGTCGGTTTACCGGGCCGCGTCGAAGGCTGGATTGCCCGCGCCAAGGAGCAGGTGGCGACCGAGGCCGAATAGGGTTGCGCTGGTGTTGCTTGGCGCGAAAGCCCGAAAAACGCGGCCGGCCCGCGGCCGTCCGGATATTTGCTGAAAGACGAATGAATAAGGACCGTTAGCAATGGCGAACATTAGCGCCGGCATGGTGAAAGAGCTTCGGGACAAGACCGGAGCCGGAATGATGGATTGCAAGGCCGCGCTTGGTGAGACCGGTGGCGATCTCGAAGCCGCGGTTGATTGGCTGCGCAAGAAGGGTTTGGCCAAGGCGGCCAAAAAAGCCGGTCGGGTCGCCGCCGAGGGCCTCATCGGCGTCGCGCTGGCCGCGAACAAAGCGGTTGTCGTCGAGGTCAACTCAGAGACCGACTTCGTCGCGCGCAACGACCTGTTTCAGGGTCTCGTTAAGATGATCGCGGACGTCGCTCTGACCGCCGGCGCGGCTGTGGAGAAAATTCTGGCCGCGCCCGTCGGCGACCGCACGGTGGCGGATGCGATCAACGAAACGATCGCCAAGGTCGGCGAGAACATGACATTGCGGCGGGCCACCTCGCTCTCAGTCGGTAAAGGCATGATGGCGAGTTACGTGCACAACGCGGTTTCCGACGGGCTCGGCCGGCTCGGCGTGATCGTCGGGCTTGAGTCGGCCGGCGATCCTGACGAGTTGAAAGCGTTCGGTCGGATGGTTGCAATGCAAGTCGCCTCCGCCAACCCGCAGGCGATCGACTCGGCCGCGCTCGATCCGGCGGTTGTCGAGCGCGAGAGGAACGTGCTTGCCGAGAAATTCAAAGCTCAGGGAAAAGCGGCGAACGTCATCGACAAAATCGTCGAATCCGGTCTTAAGACTTTCTACAAAGAGGTTTGCCTGCTCGATCAGTCTTTCATTTTCGATGAAGGCGGCAAGAAGAGCGTCGCGCAGGCGCTCAAGGAGAGTGAAAGTAGGGCGGGTGCACCGATTCGGATTACCGGGTTCGTGCGGTATGCGCTCGGTGAAGGGATTGATCGGCCTACCGGCGATTTCGGTGGCGAAGTTGCCGCGTTAGCCCGGCCGCAATAGTTTCGGGTAGGGATTAGATCGAAAGGCCGTGGGTTGACGTTCAACCCATGCGAATGAGGGCGGACCATCGATCGATGGCAAAGCCGAACTACCGACGGGTGATCGTTAAGCTCTCCGGCGAAGCGCTAAGCGGTCCGGAAAAATTCGGCATCCATCAGCCGACCATCGACCGTTTCGCCGCTGACATCGCCGTCTGCCATAGCTTGAAGATAGAGCTTGGGGTCGTGGTGGGCGGCGGCAACATTCTTCGCGGCGCGCAGATTTCCGAAGACGGATTGTCGCGGCCCACCGCGGACGCGATGGGAATGCTCGCGACCGTCATGAATGCGCTCGTCCTGGAAGCCGCCGTAGAGCGCGCCGGCGTGAGCGCGCGCACCATGTCGGCGCTTGCCATGCCCCAGGTTTGCGAGACCTACGAACGCCAACGAGCGCTTCGCCATCTCGATGACGGCAGAGTCATTATTTTCGCCGGCGGCACCGGCAATCCCTATTTCACCACCGACACGACGGCGATCCTGCGCGCTGCCGAGATGGGCTGC
>DAIUEQ010000161.1:0-8491 GCA_036845025.1 Xanthobacteraceae bacterium
CGCCAACGCCCGCCGGCGTCGCCATCTACAATCGCGAGAGACAGGACCACAAGCTCGCCGGCGTCATTGACCGCAAGCTCATCGCCGAGGCGCAAAGCGCGCTCGACCGCGGCGCGCCGGTGCGGATAAATCTGCCGATTACGAATACCGACCGCACTACCGGCGCGATGCTGTCCGGCGAGATTGCCAAGCGTTACGGCCATGACGGCCTGCCAAGCGATACCATCGTTGCACGTTTTACCGGTACGGCGGGACAGAGTTTCGGCGCGTTCCTTGCGCGCGGCGTGGCCTTTGAACTGGAAGGCGATGCCAACGACTATGTCGGCAAGGGCCTGTCCGGCGGCCGTATTGTCGTGCGCCCCCCGACCAACACCGCCATCGTTCCCGAGCAATCCATCATCATCGGCAACACCGTGCTGTACGGCGCCATCGAGGGCGAATGCTATTTCCGCGGCGTCGCCGGCGAGCGCTTCGCCGTGCGCAATTCCGGCGCGGTGGCGGTGATCGAAGGCGCCGGCGACCATTGCTGCGAATACATGACCGGCGGCGTCGTGGTGGTGCTCGGCCGCACCGGCCGCAACTTTGCCGCCGGCATGTCGGGCGGCATCGCCTATGTGCTCGACGACGACGGCACCTTCGAGTCGCGCTGCAACATGGCCATGGTCGAGCTCGAGCCGATGCCGGACGAGGAAGACATCAACGCCAAAATCTTCCACCACGCCCGCGATCTCGAAACCCACGGCATGGTCGATGTCATGGCGGACATGAGCCGGTTCGACGCGTACCGGCTGCACCATCTGATCGCGCGCCACGCCCGGTTCACCGATTCGCTCATCGCCGCAAAAATCCTGAGCGACTGGAAAACCTGGTGTCCGAAATTCCGCAAAGTGATGCCGGTCGAGTATCGCCGCGCGCTCAACGAGATGAAGGCGGCGGCGATCGCCGCGGAATGAAGCACCCGGCATAAAGTGCCAAAGTAGAGCGCGAAGTGGGCAAGATCACCGGCTTTCTCGATTACGAACGCGAGGACCGCGACTACGAACCGGTCGCGGAGCGCGTGCGCCATTGGCGCGAATTCGTGCTGCCGCTGCCGGAGGCGGATTACACCAATCAGGCCGCGCGCTGCATGAATTGCGGCGTGCCCTATTGCATGGGCACCGGTGCCGTCGCGCCCGGCGCGCCGGGCTGCCCGGTCAACAACCAGATCCCCGATTGGAACGACCTCGTCTATCTGGGCAATTGGGACGAGGCGGCGCGCAACCTGCATTCGACCAACAATTTTCCCGAAGTCACCGGCCGCGTCTGCCCGGCGCCGTGCGAGGCGTCGTGCACGCTCAACATCGACGACAATCCGGTCACCATCAAATCGATCGAATGCGCGATCGCCGACCGCGCCATCGCGGCCGGGCTCAAGCCGGAATTGCCGACCGCGCTAACCGGCAAGAGAGTCGCCGTGGTCGGCTCCGGGCCGGCCGGCATGGCCTGCGCGCAGCAGCTGGCGCGCGTCGGGCATGAGGTTCACCTCTACGAACGCTGGGCGAAGGCCGGCGGTTTGCTGCGCTACGGCATTCCCGACTTCAAGATGGAAAAGTATCACGTCGACCGCCGCGTCACGCAGATGGAGGCGGAAGGCGTAGTGTTTCATTACAACGCCCATGTCGGCGTCAATTTGCCGGCCACAAAACTCCTTGAAGACCACGATGCGGTCGTCCTCACCGGTGGCGCCGAGAAGCCGCGTGACCTGCCCGTTCCCGGCCGCGAGCTGAAAGGCGTCCATTTCGCCATGGATTTCCTCCCGCAACAGAATCGGCGGCTGAGCGGCGAAGCCGCCGATAACACCGACCCAATCATGGCCGGCGGCAAACACGTCGTCGTCATTGGCGGCGGCGACACCGGCTCCGATTGCATCGGCACTTCGATCCGGCAAGGAGCGCTGTCGGTGACCAATTTCGAGATTCTGCCCGCGCCGCCGCTGCATGAGAACAAGGCGCTGACCTGGCCGAACTGGCCGCTGAAGTTGCGTACTTCTTCAAGCCATGAGGAAGGCGCCGAACGCGATTTTGCCGTCATGACGACGCGCTTTTCCGGCGCGCAAGGATTCGTCAAAAAGCTTCACTGCGTGCACGTCGATGACAAGCTCAAAACAATCCCCGGCAGCGAATTCGAGATCGAGGCCGAACTTGTACTGTTGGCAATGGGGTTCGTGCATCCGGTACACGACGGCATGATCAAGCAACTCAACCCGGCGCTCGATCAGCGCGGCAACATCGTCGCCTCGACCGACGATTACCGCACCTCGATCGACAAGGTTTTCGCCGCCGGCGACATGCGCCGCGGCCAGTCCCTCGTAGTCTGGGCCATCCGCGAAGGCCGCCAGGCCGCCCACGCGGTCGACGCCTATCTGATGGGAACGAGCCTGTTGCCGCGATAAGCGCTGCGGCCGCTCACTGCCCGTTGTCTGTTGGCTGATGCGGCGCGCGAGTTTTCGCCGACGCCGCACTCGGCGCTGGCTGGTTCTTGGTCTCGGCCGATTTCTTGGCATCGTTCTTCGGTGTAGCGTCGCTGCCTTGAGCCTTTAGCGGCGGCAAAGGCGCGGCGACGTCCGGCGCTGCCACGTCGGCCCGCGGCCAGGAAAAATTATCCGCGCGGCCGGGGGGCGCCGCGACCGCATCGCCGTGATTGAGGACTTGAGTCGCGACCGGGTCGGAATCGTGCTGCGCCGGACGGTCGGTGGCGCCCAACAGCTCTCCCCGTTGCCCTCCCGCGGCGGCGTTAAGTGGAACGACCGGCCCCACCACCGCGCGCGCGTTGCCCTTGGCGGGCGTTTGCTCCTCCGGTCCTGGCAGCGCTACCGGGACAACCGGCGCCGCCAGTACCCGCCGCAATTCGTGCTCGACGTAATGCGCGAGTTTGTCCGCCCCGACATTCGTGAAGTTTACGCCGTCGTAGGTGCGCAACCGGCGAATTTGGCCCTGGAAGTCGGGCCCTTGCATCACAAACTGACCCTTCTCGTCGACGAAACCGTCCCAGATATCGACGTAAGTGATGCCGGCTTTTTCCGCCCGCGCGCGATAAAGCTCGTCGAGGTAATTCATATCGCTGGTCGATTTGGCGCCGCGGATTGCCGGCAACCCGACCCAGAACACAGGCACACCCTTGCTCTTGGCCGCGGCAATCATGTCGTCGATGCGCTTTTCGTAAAGCTCGGCCCATATGTCGGTGCGAAATTCGTAATTGCCGGCAGGCGGCCGGTGCTGCGGCTCCGCCGCGTTGGCGGCGGGCTGCTCGCTGTCGGCCGGCGACGCGTTCGGCGTCAGCGCCGCATTTGGCGTTCCCTGATTGCCGGGCGTTGCCGCCTTCTCCGCTCCCTGACCTTGCGTCCCAGCTTTATTTGGCGCCGCCGCGCGCTCACGCAGCGGCAGGCGATCGTTGACGCCCAGCATGATGACAATCGCGCTCGGCTTTTCCGTCGCCAGCATATCTTTGACCGCTTGCGACCAATCCGGTGAGTCTGGGCGAACGTCGTAGCGGACAAGCCCCGAACTAGGACGGATTTTGCGCACGACGCCGATGTCGGGAGTATCCGCGAGCGTTTGCTCAAGCCCAAAGCCAAGCCAGTCCGCGAAGGTGTCGCCGATCACGAACACGAGCGAACTCGGCTGCGTCTCGACCTTGCGCGGCAGCGGCGGCTTGGTGGCTTCGAGAGGTTGTACCGGACGCGGCGGGGCGAACGGATTGTACGGGTTGTAAGTCCCAAAGCCGCGATCGCGATCTTCACCGAACGGGAAGCGAAAGAAATCGCGAAACTGCACCAGCTCGGCCCGCGGTCGCTCGACGAGGACCGGGCGGCCGCCGATAAATTGCGCCGCGGCAGGGAGCGGCAAAGCCGCGCCGGCCGTCACAATTATTGCAAGATACCGAGCTTGCGCGTTACCCATTGCCATGGCCGCATTCAAACGTTCGTAGCCGACGAAGCCGCCAAGAGCCCGCCGGGCGGGAGCGTGGCGACGCAGGCGCAGCAAACATATTAGACCAAATACGCCAATCTAGTGTCCTTTTGATTCCGGCGGACTTCTGAACCGGCACACCAGAGACCGCCAATAAAAACACACTTAAAGTCGTAAGCCGCGGCCCGCATACACGCCCAGATTATAAACGACCGCTTTGGCCGCGATTTCCGGCGCGATATTGTTTTTGCGCGCGGCGAAAAAAGCTATAATGCGCGCGCGAAAGAACAAAAAAATCGGGGCAGCAGCCCACGATAACACAAAACATCGCTGAGGGAGGATCACTATGCGACGACGCGATTTACTAAAATATGCCGGCGCTACGGCGCTGGCGGCGCCGTTTGTGCGCGCTGCACGAGCAGATAGCGGGACCGTGAAAGTCGGCGTAGTCGGCGCAAAGACCGGTCCGCTCGCGCCGGGCGCTGCGGTCACCCATTTTCCGCCATGGCGGCTTTGGGCGCATGAGGTCAATGCGGCCGGCGGACTTAAGCTGAAGGACGGCCAGCGCAAGGTCGAGCTGATCGAATACGACGACCGTACCCAGCCGCCCGAAGCCATCAAGGCGATCGAGCGACTCGCCACCATCGACAAGGTCGACTGGATTGCGGGACTTTACGGCACTGGATTCAACATCGCCGCAGTCCCGACATTCGCCAAGCTCGGCTATCCGCAGATTCCGGTTGCCTGCGTCACCGAGCTCGGGCCGCAACTGGTCAAGAAATATCCGCTGCTGTTCTTCGGAAACGGCACGCTTAGCCATTACGCCAACACGACGATCGGTCTCTTGAAGAAATTCCACGCTTCCGGCGAAATCGGCAACAAAGTCGCCATGGTCAACGTCGCCGACGAGTACGGAATCGAAATTTCCAATATCAGCAAGACGGCGTTCCCGGCGGCCGGCTTCGACATCGTCTACAACAAATCATACCCGCTGGGCACGCAAGACTACGCGCCGGTGATCAAGGCCGCTGCGGCAACCAATCCGGATGCATTCATCGCCTGGTCCTACCCGCCCGACACGTTCGGTCTGACTGAACAGGCCAAGATCGAGAACTTCAACGTGAAGTTCTACTTCAACGGGATCGGCTGCGCTTTCCCGGGCTTTGCCGGAAAATTCGGCACGGCGGCGGAGAATGTTTTCGGCTGGGGCGGCGTACCGGATACTCCGGAAGCGCGGGCCTTCTACAAGCTGCACAAGGAAGTCACCGGCGTGGATGCCGACTTCAACGGCAACCCGTTATATTACGCCAACAACCAGCTGCTCACTCAGGCGATCGAAGGCGTCGGCTCGCTGGATCGCGAGGCGATCGCCGCGCACATCAAGAGCCACACCTACAAGACGTTCCTTGGCGAGTACGATATGCGCAACCAGCTGCTCAACCGGCTCTACACGGTCGGCGAGTGGCGCAACAACTGGTTCGCCGCCGTTGGTGGCGTCAACTATCCGGACACCGACTACGTGCCGGCCAAGTTGAAGACCAGCTGGGCGTAAGCAGCGCGGAGCCCGGCGGCGTATTCGCCCGCCGGGCCCGCGATCGCCATCGAAGCGCGTCTCCGGCCCAACCGGCCGGAGACGGATGCTCCCATCCACCGACTTAAGAAACCTAAAACAAGCATCTACTTCAGGAGGAATTGAAATGCCCGTTCGTACCACCGTCGTCGGGTCCTGGTGGCTTCATCCGGAAATGGAACAGGATCTCGCTCGCGTACACTCCGGCAAAACTTCGCCGCAGGAGACTGAAACCATCCTCAATCGCGCGGCGGCCAAAGCCATTCAAGAACAGCGCGATCTCGGCCTCGACGAGTGGACCGGCGGTGAATATCACACCGACAATTTCATTCTGCACATGCACAACGTCATTACCGGTCTCGAGGTTGACAAGCCGCAGGCCGAAGACGTGTTCGATTACGATGACATGGCGCACGCCAAGATCGTCGGTAAAATTGCCGCACCGAACGGTCTAGGATATCTGGAAGCGTTCCGCCGGGAAAAGAAGCTGCCCGGCGGCGTAAAAAAAGCGGCCGTCGTCGCTCCCTACGAAGTCGCGGTTGCCGGCCGCGACGAGCTCGACAAGCTCAAAGAGCAAATGCCCGCCCTCACCGCCATCGTCAACAAAGAGCTGCGGACCATGGCCGACGAGGGCTGCGCCAACGTGCAGCTCGACGCGCCGATCTTCGGCGGCGAGGTCAATATGGGCATGATGACGGCGCAACAGGCGGCCGATTTGATCGCCCCGTGCTTTGAGGGCGTCAAAGCGACGAAGTCACTGCATTTCTGCAACGGCAATCTACGTGGCCGCCCGATCTCGCACGCGCTGCACTGCGCGCCCTGGGTCGACATTCTCGAGCGGCTCGACGGCGTCGTCGACGTCGCCGCCTTCGAGGTGAAATATTTCTTTCAATGGATCGAGCGCGACGCCTTCAAACGCATGCCGAAGAGCATGCAGCTCGCCGCCGGTATCGTCGATGAAGGCAGTTACTGGATCGAGTCAGTAAAGAAAATCCGCGAGCGGATCGCGGATTGGGCTCGCGTCGTCGGTGAGGAACGGCTCTGGGTGTCGCCGTCGTGCGGCTTTGGCCGCCATCCTCCGCGCAATAATCCGGTTTTGCGAGCGAAAGTGGAAAACATGGTGGAAGCGGCACGTACGCTGTAAGCGGCGAAATCGCGCGATGAAGCGGCGTGCCCTTTTTGAGGGGCACGCCGCTTTTTTGTCTCACTGCTCTAGTGCCAGAACAGCGCCAGCAGAATAATGATCGGGATTGGCACGCCGAGAAGCCAAAGAAGAATACCTCTGCCCATGTTTTCTACTCCGAGTTAGATGTTGCGGGGGATAAGAACGCGATCGTTCCACGTGCCGTCGCGCAATGCGCCGCCTTCGGCACCGGCAAGACTTGCCGCAAAGGCGCCGAACAGGAGCGCTGCCGTGAGCCAGAACGACAGCTTGGCCGCGGACCGCCGCGCCTTATCGATGGCGCTCTTCGCTTCCGTTGCGACCTCGTTGACCCGTTTTTCCGCGTCCGCTTGACTGATGCCGGTACGCGCGGCGACTACTTGCGCGACATAGCTGCGGTCCGCGCTCGTTAGATCGTCACCATCGCGAAAATCGGCCGTCCACAATCGTACGATTTCATTGCGCGATTGCGCATTACCCATCGCACCACTGCCGCCGCCCATGGGCGGCGCACTGTCGTTATTGGCGCTCGACGCATTGTCTGCCGGCTTAGCCGGGGTCGCGGCAACCGCGCCGGCCGCCGCCGGGCGGAATAGCTTATCGACATAGATATCTGCCGGATTGGCGGCGCGTGCAGCCTGGCCGGTGGCGCCGGCCAGACTGGCGCCGGCGCCGTTTGCGAGATGCGCCGTGGTCGAGGCGAGCGCGGTGGCGCAGATCAGCGTGGCGAAGGCCCAGGCCAGAAATCCATGCGCGGTGTCGCGGAAAAACACTTCATTGGTGTGGACGCCGGTCCACTTACTCCGCAGCCGTCCGGCAATGTAGCCGCCGACGGCCGAGGACATTATGCCGACGAGAACCAGATAAATGCCGGTGGCGACGCTGAAAGTCGAGGCGGAGACGCCACTATCGCTCCACGGCGAAACGGCCGAGAAGCCCATGCCGGCGCCGAACGCGACAAGTAAGAGAGTCAATGCCGCAGCCGCGACGGCGCCCGCGGCGACTGCTCCCCACGACACTGCGGGTTGTGCGTCCACGATCGTGGTCGCACCGCGAAGATCGGTTTCCATAGAATGCTCCCGGGGAAATATTCAATGGTCCGTAATCCCCCGGCATGGCGGAAAGTTCCATGGATGCGCGCATCAATCGCCGCGCACCAACAAATATCGATGATGGTCAGCGGCCGCTTAGGGCTGGCGCAGGCGATCGAGCACGCGGCTTGAGGCAAAGCCGTCCGGAATCTGCCCGTTCGCGGCCTGGAAGTTGCGGATGGCCAGCCGCGTGCGCGGGCCCAGAAGCCCGTCGGGCGCGCCGATCTCGAAGCCGCGCCGAGCGAGAAGCTGCTGCAGTTCGTAGCGCTCAGCTATGGTGAGGACGTGCTCGTCGCGCGGCCAGCTCTGCACAAAGGGGCCGCCGCCAGCCAACCGGTCGGCAAGATGCCCGATGGCCAACGCGTAGGCCTCGGCCGGGTTGTATTTCATGATCACGTGAAAATTCTGCAGCGCGAGAAACGCAGGTCCGGGCGCTCCACCCGGCAACAATATATCGCCGCGCTCGGACGAGCGTGGGAGCGGCTTTCCGTCGGCTCGCTTGATGCCAAGCGCGCTCCATTTGGCGACCGTTTGTTGCGGCGCGCGATCAAGCTCGCGATAGTCGAAATCGGGGGGCAGAACAATTTCGTAACCCCATCGCGCACCGGCCTGCCAGCCGTCTTCTTTCAAATTGTTGGCCGTGGACGCAAGGAGATCGGGCACCGAGTCGACCACATCGCGGTGGCCGTCGCCGTCGAAATCGACCGCATAGTGTTTGAAT
>DAIUEQ010000162.1:0-8410 GCA_036845025.1 Xanthobacteraceae bacterium
GCAAACCGCTCATTCTGATGACGCCGAAATCGCTGTTGCGCCACAAGCGCGCGGTATCGCGGCTCGACGAAATGGGTCCGGATACGTCGTTCCATCGCCTGTTGTGGGACGATGCGCAAAATAATCCCGACGAAAAAACCAAGCTCGTCGCCGATGAGAAGATTCGCCGCGTCGTGATAAGCTCCGGCAAGGTCTATTTTGATCTTTTCGACGAACGCGAAAAACGCGGCATCAACGATATTTATCTGCTGCGTATCGAGCAGCTTTATCCGTTCCCGACCAAGGCGCTGATGCTCGAGTTGTCGCGTTTCAAGCAGGCCGAGATTGTTTGGTGCCAGGAAGAGCCGCGCAACATGGGCGGCTGGGTCTTTGTCGACATCTTTTTGGAATGGGTGTTGAACCAGATCGGCGCCAAGCACCGGCGCGCGCGTTACGCCGGCCGACCGGCTGCGGCGTCGACAGCGGTGGGCCAGATGTCGTTGCATTTGGCCCAGCAAGCGAAGTTTCTCGAAGACGCGCTCGGATAGCGGCCGGCGCGGGACGGACAGCGGCAGACAGAAAAAATTTTTAGCCTCTGTCGTTCGTTGTGTGTCGTCGGTGCGGTGCGAATAAGGAACGGACCTATGGCTGAGATTCGCGTGCCTGCCCTCGGCGAGTCGGTGACCGAAGCGACCATCGGCAAATGGTTCAAGAAGTCGGGCGACGTGGTCGCGGTCGACGAGCCGCTGGTGGAACTGGAAACCGACAAGGTCACCATCGAGGTGCCGGCGCCGGCGGCCGGCGTTCTCGCCGACGTTGCGGTCAAGGATGGCGACACGGTCGCGGTCGGCGCCCTGCTTGGTTCGATCAAGGAGGGCGCCGGCGCAGTGCCGACCGGCCGGCCGGAGCAAAAGACCGAGACGACCAAACCAATCGGCGCCGGGCCGGAGCCAATCGCGCCGCGGCAGGCTCCAGCGCAGCCTCCGGTTCCCCTAAAAGCGACCGACGCACCTTTGGCGCCTTCCGTGCGCAAGATCGCAGCCGAAACCGGCGTGGATGCTTCCGCGGTGCCCGGTACCGGCAAGGACGGCCGCGTCACCAAGGGTGACATGCTGGCGGCCATTGAACGGGCAGCGGCGCAACCGACGCCGGTCGCTGCGTCTGCCGCCGCGGTGCAGGCGCGTGCGCCGTCGCCGCCCGATGATGCCGCGCGCGAGGAGCGGGTGCGGATGACGCGGCTGCGTCAGACCATCGCGAGGCGGCTCAAGGATGCGCAGAACACCGCTGCCATGCTCACGACCTTCAACGAGGTCGACATGACACACATCATGGCGCTGCGCAGCCAGTACCGCGAGATTTTCGAGAAGAAGCACGGCGCCAAGCTCGGCTTCATGGGCTTTTTCGTTCGCGCCTGCGTGCAGGCGCTCAAGGAAATTCCGGCGGTGAATGCCGAGATCGACGGCGCCGACATCGTCTACAAAAACTATTATCACATCGGCATTGCGGTGGGCACCGAGCGCGGCCTGGTGGTGCCGGTGGTGCGCGACGCCGATCAAAAATCGATTGCCGAGATCGAGAAAGCGATATCCGATTTCGGCCGCCGCGCCCGCGATGGCGTGCTCAAGATCGAGGAATTGCAGGGCGGCACCTTCACCATCACCAATGGCGGCATCTACGGTTCGCTGATGTCGACGCCGATCCTCAACGCACCGCAATCCGGCATTCTCGGCATGCACAAGATCCAGGAACGGCCGATGGTGGTCGCCGGTAAGATCGAAGCGCGGCCGATGATGTATCTCGCGTTGTCCTACGATCACCGGCTCGTCGACGGCCGCGAAGCGGTGACCTTCTTGGTGCGGGTGAAGGAATCGCTGGAAGAGCCGGCGAGGTTGGTGCTGGATTTGTGAGTTTTTCATCACGTCATGGCCAGGCTTGTGGGCATGACGACTGATAGGTAGTTGCTTTATGCCCTACGACGTCATTGTCATCGGCACTGGCCCCGGCGGCTATGAGTGCGCCATCCGCGCCGCGCAGCTCGGCTTGAAAACCGGCGTTGTCGAGAAAAACGCGACCTTCGGCGGCACTTGCCTCAACATCGGCTGCATTCCCTCGAAGGCCCTGCTGCACGCTTCGGAATTGTACGAGGAGGCGGGCGAGAACTTCGGCAAGATGGGAATCAAAGTCGGCAAGCCCGCCGTCGATCTCGCCGCCATGCTCAAATACAAACAGGGCAACGTCGATGCCAATGTCAACGGCGTCGCGTTCTTGTTCAAGAAGAACAAAATCGACGCGTTTCACGGCACCGGTCGAATCACGGCCCCGGGCAAGATCGAAGTGAAAGCGGACGACGGCAAGACGCAAATCGTCGAAACGAAAAACATTATCATCGCTACCGGCTCGGATGTCGCGCGCTTGAACGGCATCGCCATCGACGAAAAACGCGTTGTCTCTTCGACCGGCGCGCTTGATCTGACGCAAGTGCCACAAAAGCTCGTCGTCGTCGGGGCGGGCATCATCGGCATGGAGCTCGGCTCGGTATGGCGGCGGCTTGGCGCGCAGGTCACCGTCGTCGAATTTCTCGATCACATCCTGCCGGGCATTGACGGCGAAGTGGCGCGCACGTTCCACCGCTTGCAGCAAAAGCAGGGCATCGAATTCAAGCTGTCCTCCAAAGTCGCCGGCGTCGACACCTCCGGCAAAACGCTCAAGGTCAAAGTCGAACCGGCCGCCGGCGGCGCGACCGAAACGCTTGAGGCCGACATTCTCCTGGTCGCGATCGGCCGCGTGCCCTACACCGACGGCCTTGGCCTCGAAGCCGTCGGCGTGAAGAAAGACAATCGCGGCCGGGTCGTCATCGACTCGCATTTCCGCACCAATGTTGCCGGCCTTTACGCCATCGGTGACGCGGTCGCCGGGCCGATGCTCGCGCACAAAGCGGAAGAAGAAGGCGTTGCCGCCGCCGAAATCATCGCTGGGCAGGCGGGGCACGTGAACTACGACGTGATTCCAAACGTCGTTTACACCAAGCCGGAAATCGCCTCGGTCGGCAAAACCGAGGAGGAGCTCAAAGGCGCCGGCGTGGCCTACAACGTCGGCAAATTTCCGTTCACTGCCAACGCGCGGGCCCGGGCCAATCTCGCAACCGACGGCTTCGTCAAAATCCTCGCCGACGCTAAGACCGATCGCGTGCTTGGCGTCCACATCCTTGGGCCTGACGCCGAGACCATGATCGCCGAAGCGGCGATCGCCATGGAATTCGGCGCGGCGGCCGAAGACATCGCCCGCACTTGCCACGCCCATCCGACGCTAAGCGAAGCGATCAAGGAAGCGGCGATGGCCGTCGATAAGCGCGCCATCAATATTTAAAAAGCGTGCACGACCGCCGCCGAACGATTGACTGTGAATAATATCCAAATAAGGAAGAAGTCGGGATTGATTCGCGTCGATGCGCGGGACATCGAAGCGGGTCGCTAAAACATCGGTAGTCAAGCAGCACTCATGCCATCTCGCTCATTTCGTGTCGGCCGGTCGCGCACCGGGCTCGGACTGTTTGCGGTCCGGCCGATTGCCAAAAAACAACACATCGTCACCTATTCCGGAAAATGGATTACGACCAAAGAAGCGCTGCGGCGCGAACGTCTTGGCAATCCGAAATATCTGTTCGAGGTCAACAGTCGCTGGACGATCGATGGATTCACGCGGCGTAATCTGGGTCGGTATGCGAACCATTCCTGTAAGCCGAATGCCGAGCCGGTGTTGCGTAAAGGCAAAATGGTGATTGTTGCCACGAAACCGATCGCGCCGGGCGATGAGATTACCTATGATTACGGCGAAGACTATTTTGACTACTACTTCAAGAAGGCCGGCTGCCGCTGCATGGCGTGTGAGGTAAAGGCGCGGCGCCGCCGCTCCCGACGCAAGAAATGATCGGTCGCCGCCGGCCGTCATGCTAACTTGCGCCTGCAAGCCTCAACATGAATACCCGCACTCATTGGCCAATCGTTGTCGTCGGAGCCGGTCCGACCGGCCTGACGCTGGCCGGCTTGCTCGGACGCTATGGCATTGACGTTCTGATCATCGAGCGCAACGCGCAAACGGTCACAGAGCCGCGCGCGGTGTCGATCGACGACGAGTCGCTGCGCACCATGCAGGCGGTCGGGGTGATCAACGAACTGGTGCCGAATATCGTGCTTGGCTACGGCTCCGAGTATTTCTCGCTGGGCGGACGCCGCTTCCTCAAGGTCAAGCCGACGACGCTGGAATACGGGTTTCCGCGGCGCAACGCTTTTCGCCAGCCGGTGCTGGAGCTTCTGCTGCGAGAGAATCTCGGGCGCTACGGCAACGTGACGGCCTGGTTTGAAACCGAGCTGCTGGAATTCTCGGCATCGGCGCCAGCGGAGACGGTCAGCTTGCGGGTCCAAAAATCCGGCACGCCGCTCGATCTGACCTGCGATTATCTGATCGGCTGCGACGGCAGCCGCAGCTTGGTGCGCCAGCGCCTCGGCATTGAGATGCACGGCTCGACCTTCCGCGAGCGCTGGCTGATCGTCGATCTCGAGCAAACAACCGATCCGACGCGCGACACCAAAGTGTACTGCAATCCGGCGCGGCCGTGCCTGTCGCTGCCCGGTCCAAATGGCACGCGCCGCTTCGAACTCATGCTGCATGACGGCGAACAGGATGACGCGGTGCTGGCGCCCGATCACGTCACCAGGCTGCTGCGGCTTTACGGCACCGACGACAAAGCGGTGCTCAAGCGCAAGGTGGTCTACACCTTTCATGCCCGCATGGCCGACCGCTGGCGCGCCGGCCGCGCCTTTCTTGCCGGCGATGCCGCACATCTGATGCCGCCTTTTGCCGGGCAGGGCATGAATAGCGGCGTTCGCGATGCGCACAATCTGGCCTGGAAGCTTGCCGCCGTCGTGTCCGGCCGTCTCGGCGACGGCCTGCTCGACACCTACGAGATGGAGCGGCGCGATCACGCGGCGGCAATGACGCAGCTCGCCCTTCGCATGGGCCGCGTAATGATGCCGCGCAGCCGTCTCGCCGCGTTGGCGATGCAGACATTCTTCCGGGCGCTCGGGCTTTATCCGGCCGCGCGCGCCTACTTCGCCGAAATGAAATACAAACCGAAGCCGCGCTTTCATCGCGGGTTTCTCCTGCCGCAACCATCCGCGCCCAAAGATTCGCTGCTCGGCCGGCTGTTTCCACAAGCGCTGGTCATGACCGCCGCCGGCGTGAAGCTTCTCGACGACGTGCTCGGTGACGGCTTTGCGCTGGTAGCGCCGCCGGGTGTTCCGGCACAAACGCTAAGCGACACTCCAGCCAATTCGGAAACGACGCTTAAGCTTCGGGCGGTCGTGGTCCTCGACAAGGAGGATGCCAGCGCCGTCGCGCCGCCCGCGATTGCGGCGCGCGATTATCGTGGCGAGCTTGCCCGCCTGCTCGCCGGCCAGCCGACCGGACTTTATTTGCTCCGGCCGGACCGTTACGTCGCCGCTTTTTTCCCGCTGGCGGAAATCGCGTCGGCAGGGGACGCCATTGAGCAATTGATCCGCTCGACGCGCGCGGCTTAGCCGGTACAAGCGGCAATAACGCTAAGCGCCCGGTGAGGGCCTATTCGACGACGATCTTCACTTCGCTACCGGATTTGAGCCGCTCACCGGGCTCCAAGCCGTTGAGCACGCGAAAGCGCTCCAGCGGCCGGTCGGCGACCGCCATGCGGGTCGCAAGCTTCTCCGGAGTATCGTTCGGTCCGACTGTCACGATTTGCAGCCGCAGCGGCCGCGCGTCCTCGATCTCGGCGAGGCTCATGCGGCGGAACGTGCCGATCGACTCGCGGAAGATGTGGTCGGTTTCCGGTGTGCGGTGCTTGGCCGCGAAGATGAAGCGATAGACGTCGCTGCCGAAGCGAACGGCGTAGAGCCGGAAATCCCACTGGTCGCCTTTGGCGGCGGCGGTCGCAGCGGGAAAGCCGTTGATGGTGACGTCCTCGACGGTCGCGGCGTCGATGTTTTCGATCCAGCCCGACGTCAGGTATTCGGCGAGCGTCTGTTCGGCGGGCACCCGCACGACGTCGAGGCGAAGCGCCTCGCCGCCGCCCTGCTTGACGCCGAGCACGGCCTGCGCGGTGTTCTCGAGCGCGAACCCCTCGGGCGCGGTGAAAGTAAAGCCGAGTCGCGGATGCAGGAAACGGCGGCCGCGCACGAAACCCTCGCTCGGATCCTCGCCGAAGACGATGCCGTCAATGCCGGAGAGATAGGCCTCCTTCGCACCGGCGCCGGGTGTGCTTGATGTCGTCGCCGCCGGGCCCGGATACTGGCGCGCATTGGCGATGGCGTTGGTGATGCGTTCGGGCGTCGCCGGATGCGACGACAGGAAGTCAGGCGCCCGCGGATCGATCGGCGTGTTGCCGGTTTGCCGCGGCTTCAGCTCCGAATTGTGCTCCATGGAAGTCAGGAAGCGCACCGCGCCGTACGGATCGTAGCCGGCGCGCGAGGCAACGCCGATGCCGATGGCGTCGGCCTCGAATTCCTGCGCGCGGGAGAAGCTTGCCAGCGCAAGCTTCGATTTGGCGAGCGCAAGCGCGCCCACTTCCGGATCACTGATGACGTCGGTGACGACGCGTCCGACCAGGGCGGCCTGGCGCGCTTGCTCTTCGCGGATCGCGGCATGGCGCGCAATCACGTGACCCATTTCGTGCGCCAGCACCGAGGCCAGCTCGGATTCGTCGTTGGCGAGCGCGATCAGCCCGCGGGTGACGTAAAGCTGGCCGCTCGGCAAGGCGAACGCGTTGATCGACTGCGAGTTGAGAATGACGACCTTGTAGCGCAGATCGGGATGTTCCGACGCGCCGACGAGCCGGTCGACGGTCTTCTCCAACAGGCCCTGGAGTTTCGGATCGTTGTAGATGCCGCCATAGGCGCCGAGAATGCGCTGATGCTCGTGCAGCACCGCGGGCGACATGTCGGACACGTCGGCGGATTTCGGTGCGCTCGGCAGTGCAGCTTGCGGGGTGAGCGATGGCGGCGTCGCCGAACAGGCGGCAACGACAAGCGCGAGCACGGCAAGCGTGGCGGGCGCTAGGCCCGCGCGTGCCGACTTTAAGATGCGCTGCATCGTCACTTTAAGTCGTCCGTTCGTTGCTCGACCTGGTCGCGGCTTGCCGCACTTGGGTCCGTCTACTTATTCACCCTCGATGAACTCGATCTGTTCGGGGCGCGAGGCCTCGATCTGGGGCCCGCCGCGCTCCTCGATCCACCCTCGTACCCGTACGCGCCGGTCGGCGAGTTTTCTCGGCTCGATCCCCGCCGCCAAAAAGCTACGCGCATTTCGCTTCAAGATCGTAACAGTGAAGTCGGTCGCCCAATGCCGCCCGAAATTGACGTAGATAATGGGCCCGCTCTCACCTACCGAAACGACCTTGCCCTCAACCAGCGCAAACCGGCCGCGCTGGGCCAGCACCTCGGCGGGGTGTTCGGCGTCAAGCGATTCATAATACGGACCGGCCCAAAGGCCAAGCTTGCCCCGGCGAGCGCCGTTTTCCCGGCTTAATAGCTCTGCGGCACAGGCGCGGTCGCCGGCGCGGCTTGCGACTCGGGCAAAACCGGCCGCCAGAAGCTCCGATTGCAGGAGAATTTCCCCCGCAGGAGCAGTGCGGAACCCGTAGCCGACCAGCCGGCCATAGCGGTCGGTCGGCTGCGCCTCGGCTTGGCGGAGCACGATTTCGCTGCCGGCGAGCTTTGCGGCTAACTCTTGCCGGGCGGCCTCGCCACCGCCTGCGGCGGGGTCCGGCCGGTCAGGCAGCGGCAATGGCGGTACTTCAATGCCGGAAAGGCGCACTTCGCGCCCATCGGCGAGCACAAAGCCGCGCCCGTCGAGCGCGCGCGTCGCGGTGCCGCGCGCAATTATGGCACCACCGCAGGCGATCGCCGGCGGTGGACGCTCCTCCGCGGCGGCTGTGAAAATCCCCACCATCAACGCGAAACTGGTCGCCGAAACGGCGGCCAGCACCCCCTCTGACCACCTCGCCATTGCCACAAACGGCCAAGGCCGGAATGAGGCACTTGTTAGGCGATTCGCAGGCGTCATGGGACCTGTGGAAAGCGTTGTGAAACCGTCACATGCCGTCAAATCGGCGTTTCCGGCAAGAACTCGCGCACCAAAGCGTTCTCGCGGCGCGTTTTTCGCACCTGAGTTTTGCCAGTTAAAAAATCAGCCACGAAGCCATCTGGAACGAGCGGTAGAGGCCGTTTCGTCTACGAGACGCCTCTTATCGACTCGCCCCCGGCAATAAATAAAGGAGAGCGGAACGCCGGCAGACGCATTGTCTTGATGCCCGCACACAAGCGGCGTGCGGGACGCGCCACGGAGAAAGCGGCTTGCGCCGCCCTCCGCTTGCGGGCGCGCTCGCCTGCCGGCGTTCCACCGC
>DAIUEQ010000163.1:0-8409 GCA_036845025.1 Xanthobacteraceae bacterium
GCAACGTTCGGTCAATCGAATGACATCCACAGTGTCTTTTCGGCACTAGAGCGCCGCATGAGCGATGCGTAAGAGGGCGGTACATTCATGGCACGGAGGATTCGAAAATGAAGAAGGCTGCCCTCGCGATCATCGCGGTACTTGCTCTCGCGACGATGGCTGGTTGCACCACTCCGCCCCCGCCGTTGGTGACGAAAAGATGATAAAGACGCCGCAAACGCGTCGGCGTTAGCGGCACCGCGTTCGATCCGGAGTGCCGTCTTGAGCCGGACGGCGACGGCGCCGACAGTTCGGTGCGCGCTGCGGCCACGGTCACGGCTGCAATCACGGGCTGGCGACGCCGTTTTCGGCCCGCGCGACCACAAGGGACCTCAATCGGGAGAGTCGGATAATATGGCCGGCCATCTCTGATTCGAGCGTTCGCGTGCGCTGTTTGGCAAAAACGGTCTCGCGACGGGTCGATGAGGAAGCCGAAGAGGCAATTCTTTTTACCAAGCGTCGCGCGACCTGCGGCTATAGTGCTTGCATTGGTTGCAACGGTGATTTTGCCGTCGGGGGCATTCGCTCAACAGGGGCCCCTGAACCAACAAGCCAATCCATCGACGCTGGCGATGCCACCGCTGGCGGTGAAAGCCGAACCGCCGCCAGCAGCGCCGGCCACTGAGGCCGCGCCAACCTTCGATGCGAAGTTCAGCGCCGGCATCACCAGCGACTACAATTATCGCGGCTACACGCTCTCGGACCATCTGCCGAGCGTCTCGGCCAACGGCGAAGCCGACTACGACATCTTCTTTGCCAGCGTGAATGTGGCCTCGGTGCAGATGCCAGGTCTCTCGCATTTTCAGATGACCGATACGGTTGGGCTGCGCCGCGCGTTTGATGCGCTGACCGTCGAGACCGGCGGCGCGATTTACAGCTACCCGGGCTTCGCGAACGATCCATCTTATGCGGAGGTTTACTTTTCGCCGAGCTACAAGGTGACGAAAGATCTTACCGCCGGTGTGAATTTTTTTTACGCTCCCGATTACTATCGCATGGGCGCCTGGGAAAACTACAATTCGCTCGCCCTCAAATACGACATAGGGCGGGGGCTGTCGTTCTCAACGGAGGTCGGCCGCCAAAGTTTCGGCACGACACACGCCGGCATCAAATTGCCGGACTACACTTACGGCAATGCCGGGTTTTCCTACACTTACAAGTCGCTCACATTCGATCTGCGTTACCACGCGACCACGCTGACCAAACAAAGCTGTTTTCTGATAACCGGAACCGGATCGGCAGTCGGCGGCTCGAACGGTTGCGATCAGGCCGTCATCGCGTCGCTGAGCTGGAATGCCGTGCTGGCAGACTTCAAGACCGCCTTCGCGGGATCAAAGTGAGCCGCGCGAGCCCTTACCGCCGCGCATTACGGCCACGGCACGCGTCCGAGCGGCCAAACCAGCACGGCGATTAGGGCAATAACGACCAAGGCAAGCACGACGATTACTGAGGTTTTCACGGTTTCGACCTGCATACAAGAAGCGGGCGCGATATTACTCGCCGGTGCTTATTGTGCCAGTTCTTGCGAAGCTGAGTCGCTCGCGCCTACGGTCTCTAGTGAGACGGGAGCGAGCCCGGAAAATTGCAGTTGCTGCGCTGCCGCCTGCGAAAGATCAATCACTCGATTTTTGACGAACGGACCGCGATCATTGATGCGAACCACAATCGATCGGCCGTTGGCCAAGTTGGTTACGCGCACCATGGTGCCAAAGGGCAGGGTGCGGTGCGCGGCGGTCAGCTTCGTCGGCGAATATGCTTCGCCACTTGCTGTCATGCCGCCGCTTTCTGAATATCTCGACGCCAAAGCGGCTTTGCCGCCGGCGGTGGCCGCGGTGTTAATGGCCAGCAACAACGCCAGCGAGAGCGCCCATTTGATCATGCGCCGCGTCCCCGACAATGACCCCGTGCACTAACACTTCAACTCCGTCCTCGGTTCCGCGTTTTAGAGTTACTTCCTGACGCCGCTGGCCCTCTTCGTCCGCATCAAACGCTTCGACGACACGCAAAAAATTGATATGGTTCTGAAAACGGGAACCTTTGCTCCATGATCCGAAATGCTGTAGCAGCCGCGGCGTTGTTGGCGACAGTCGTGAGCGCAAACGCAAGCCCCGACTGGTGGTGGACACCTCGGCGCTTAGTGATCTGCAACGCTTACGGCTGTCAGCAACCACCGGATCCGTATTGGGACGGCCCAATTCGCGTTCAACGGCCGTGCCACGAATGGCGTCAATGCTACTGGCGCCAAAGATGGTGGTGATGCCTGCCGGTCGAGCGCGGATCGTTCGCAAGCTTTCAAGATTCGATCTGCTGCGGAGTTGTCGCGCTGGCACCGGGCCGATTGATTTCCGATTGTGTCCGATTCATGACTTGGCAACGATGCCGCCAAATCTCGGGTCAAAATAAATTAAATGGGAACTGAGCGGGTCTAGACATTTTTGCGTGCCTGTGGTTATTCGCGCGGGCCGGGCGCTTTGCCGCCTGGCGAAATCAAAAAAACGCAACAATCCGAAAGGCACCGCGGCCAATGTCGACACGTGTAGCTATGCTTCGTTCCTTTCAAAACAAACTTAGCGCGCACTCGGAAATTTTCGTGCGCGTCACGTTCGGCGTCTTCATGGGCGGCCTCGTCGTGCTGCTGATCCTGCTTTACTCCGACGCTCCGATCCTGGGTCTTTAAGTCCGTCCTCCCTTTCGCTAGTCCGCCCCGTTTCTCGGTCGAGCGGGCGCAAACCTTTCATTTACCATTGAGTTTCGTGGTGCCCATTTTCGCCACAATGTGACCACGCTCGGATTCAATAAATATCCGCCTAGGGGATCGGGGACGAATGCTGGGGCGGGTAAGCGCGGCATACCGAGTCGTTGCGCCAATTGGCGCCTGCGCGGCATTGGGCCTGCTGCTGGCCAATTGCTCGGGCAAGGTTGACCCCTATTATGGCGTCTCGGCGAGCCCGCGCGTGGTGAGCTACGGCGACACGGTCCCCAAAGGCGGTGGAGTCTACCGGGTAGGGGCGCCGTACATGGTTGCCGGCCGCGTTTACGTTCCCGAAGAGAACCCCAATTACCGCGCCGACGGTCTCGCGTCATGGTACGGCGAGGATTTCCACGGCCGTCAAACCGCGAACGGCGAGGTCTTCGATCTCAACGGCATATCGGCCGCGCACCCGACACTGCCATTGCCGTGTTACGCGCGCGTGACCAACCTTTCCAATGGCCGCTCCATCATCGTGCGCGTCAACGATCGCGGCCCATATCATGGCAATCGGATTATCGACGTGTCGGTGCGGACCTCGCAGCTCTTGGGCTTTCAGAACAACGGCACCGCCTGGGTTCGGGTCGAATATGTCGGGCGTGCCCCGCTGGTCGGCTCGGACGACCGCGTGCTTGCTTCGACATTGCGTCAGGATGAACCGGCGCCGACGCCGAACTCGGTCAAGCTGGCCGACGCAAAGCCGTTCCTGCCGGCGACCTTGTCGCCGGTCGAACGCGGACCCCGCTTAGCCAGCGTGTCGGCGAACGACGCGGGGGTAGAGGGACTTCCCGTGCGGCGCGCATCTTTCGTGGCGCCACTGCGCCCGACAGGCGGCGCCGAGCAAATCCTCAACGGCCGCGGGCTCTACTAAATCACCGCCGACTTGGTTGATGGGGTGCGCCGACGGATCAGGCGTCAGCCGCTCGCTATTGCGCATCACGATGCCCCGTGCCAATTCGCTGAGCGAACGGTTTTGCGCGGAGGCGGAATTGCGGACAATCCGCGATGTATTGCCGAGGGCGTATCTGGCCGCGGTTATCCTAGCCGCTGGGGTGGCCTTTGCGCAGGCCGCCTCGAACATGACTGTGAGGAAGGACGATACCTTCCAGACCAGCGTACCCAATGCGCTCCTGCTCGATCCCGACAGCAACAGCGTGCTGTTCGAGAAAGGCGGCGACGAACTAGTCGCGCCGGCAAGCCTTGCCAAACTGATGACGCTTGAATTTGTCTTCAATGAAATCAAGCAAGGCCGCCTGAAACTCACCGACGAATTCACCATCAGCGAAAACGCCTGGCGCAAGGGTGGGGCGCCGTCGCACGGCTCCACCATGTTCGCCGCGATCCACAGCCGCATCAGTCTCGACGATCTGATCCACGGCATTATTGTCGATTCCGCGAACGACGCCTGCATTGCCATCGCCGAGGGAGTCGCCGGCAACGAGGCCGCGTTCGGCACTTTGCTGACCAAGCGCGCGAGAGAAATCGGCCTGCAGAAATCGACCTTCACCAACGCGACCGGCTACTCCGAGCCAAACCTGCGCGTGACGGGCCGCGAGCTTGCGCAACTCGCCCGCCACATCATGCAGACCTATCCAGACTTTTATCCGTATTTCGCCGAGCGCGAGTTCACCTGGGACAAGATCCGGCAGCAGAACCGCAATCCATTGCTGGCCATGGGCATCGGCGCCGACGGAATGAAAACCGGTGAAACCAGTGAGGCCGGCTTTAATCTCGTAGGTTCGGCGGTGGTGGACAATTTCCGCTTGATCGCCGTGCTCACCGGCGCGAGGTCCGACAAGGAGCGCGCCGACGAGGCACGCAAGCTTCTCGATTTCGGCTTCCACGGCTTTGAGGCGCGCATCTTGTTTGCCGAGGGCCAGACCATCGGTGAGGCGAAAGTCTTCGGCGGCGATACAAGCTACGTTCCGCTTGTTGGGCCGGGAACGATCCGCGTGATGATGCCGCGCAACGGCGGCGAGCATTTGATCGCCCGCGTCGTCTATAACGGACCGGTACCGGCGCCGGTCAGCAAAGGGCAAAGCATCGGTAAGCTCAAAGTCTGGCGCGGCGAGAACCTCGCACTCGAAGTGCCGCTCCAGGCCGCGGATGACGTCGGGCCCGGCAGCATGACGCGGCGCGCCATGGACGGGGCGACGGAATTAATGATCGGCTTATTTCGCGCCGGCGTGAACCGCCTGTAACCTGCTCTTTGGCCCTTTACGCCGTTGATGGCGGCGGTTCCATTTTGTCCTTATATCCGCCCGGTAGGCGCTGCCGTGACCGGCTCGATGATTCTTATCTGCTTGTACGGCCGTCGGATTTAGCCCATCGAGATATGGCATGCGGGGGAAGTTCATCACTTTTGAAGGCGGGGAGGGCACCGGCAAGTCGACGCAAGCGACGGCGCTGGCCGGTGAGCTTCAATCTCTGGGGATTTCCGTGGTGCAAACGCGCGAGCCCGGAGGTTCGCCCGGCGCTGAAATCATCCGCCACGTGTTGCTCTCCGGCGCGGCGAAGCCTTTCGGGCCGGAAGCAGAAGCGATGCTGTTTGCCGCCGCTCGCGATGATCACATCAAATGCACCATCCAGCCGGCGCTGGCCGAGGGCAAATGGGTCGTGTGCGACCGTTTCGTGGATTCGACGCGCGTCTATCAGGGGATTCTCGGGCGCGTCGATCACCGCTTCATGAACGCGCTTGAGCGCGTTTCGGTGGGGGGCCTGCTCCCGGATTTGACGCTTGTTCTCGATGTCCCGGCGGAAATGGGACTAAAGCGTGCCGCCGGCCGCCGTCGCGGCAAATCCGCCGACCGTTTCGAAGCCGAGGAGCTCGAGTTTCACCAAAAGCTGCGCACCGCCTACCACGAGCTCGTCAAGCTCGAGCCGCAACGTTGTGTTCTGATTGACGCGCGCGCCGCAAAGAAAGTGGTTGCCAAAAGGATCTGGTATGCGGTGTGCAAAAAGTTCGAATTGCAGCCGCCAGTCGCCGCGTTGGAACAAGCCGAACCATGAGCCGCGAAGCGACTGACGACGACGAGGAAACTGCGCCGCACGCGGCGGCGTCTTTGTTCGGCCACGCCGAAGCCGAGGCCATGCTGCTTGCCGCGTATCGAAGCGCGAAGCCTCCGCACGCATTCCTCCTTATGGGCCCAAAGGGCATTGGCAAAGCAACGCTTGCCTACCGCATGGCGCGGTACGTGCTCGCTTACCCAGATGCGGACACGCCCGAAGTAAAGGCGACGAATTCGCTCGCGGTCGATCCCGAGCATCGTGCCGCCCGGCGCATGGCGGCGAGGGCCCATCCCGGGCTTCTCGTGATCGAGCGCACGCCGAATGAAAAAGGCGTGATGCGCCAGCAGATCGCCGTCGATGACGTCCGCCGCACCGTGACGTTTTTCGGCAATACCGCGGCGGAGGGCGGCTGGCGCATTGCGGTCGTCGATGCGGTAGACGAGCTCAATCGCTTTGGAGCCAATGCGCTGCTCAAGGTGCTGGAGGAGCCGCCCGAGCGCTCCCTCCTGCTTCTGGTGTCTCATTCGCCGGCGCGTGTTCTGCCGACGCTGCGCTCGCGTTGCTGTGTGGTCAACATGCGCCCGCTCGCCCAAGCCGACGTCGCCGCCGCGCTTGCCGCGGCAGTCGGGAGGCAGGCTAACGACCCGGACATCCACGCAGCGGCGGCCGCGGGCGACGGCAGTGTCGGCCGCGCGCTGGAATTCCTTGACGAAGACATGTTGACGCTGCGGCGTCACGCGTTGAGCGAACTCGACCGCCTGCCGGCGATCGATGCAAATGCCTTGCATGAATTGGGTGAGGCGCTGGCCGGCACCGACGCCAGACCGCTCGGCGCCTTTTTGGATACGGTCAATGCCTGGATGTCGCGGCGGCTTGATCGCGGTGCCGGCGATCTTCCCCGCCTCGCGCAGCTCGCCGCCGCTTGGCAACGGATCAATCAAGCGGCGCGCGACGCCCTTGAATACAATTTAGAGCGAAAACCGTTGGTCTTTAGCATTTTCGGCCTGCTTGCCGAGGCGACGCGCCGTTGATACCTAGGCTGCGACATGGCCGGGATTCCCGGCCATCCATGTCTTGATTGAACGGCAATGGCCTCAAAATCCAAACCGAAGTCCGGCAAAAAGCCAACGCGTGCTGCCAAGAAAGGCGCCGCAGCGAAATCCCGGCGTAAGTCGGCAGGAAGGCACAAGCCCACATCCGCAGCAAAAAACCTTAGGCAAAAAAAATCGGCAAAGAAGCCGCAACCTAAGCCGGCTGCGGTGCGCGCGAAGCGCTCGCCCGCAAAACTGTCGAAAAAGCCGCCGCAAGTTGCGCCGAAAATTTCGCGAGAAAGCCTGCCGGCGCGGCAAGCGCCTCGACCGTCTATCCGCCATGATTCCGCGGGCAGGGGCGCGCCTTATTACATCACGACGGCTATCGCCTACCCGAACGGTCCTCCGCATATCGGCCACGCCTATGAAGCGATCGCTACCGACGCGATCGCGCGCTTCACGCGGCTCGACGGTTTCGACGTGTTCTTTCTCACCGGCACTGACGAGCACGGGATCAAGATGCTGCAAACGGCGGCCAAGGAGGGCATCACGCCGAAGCAGCTCGTCGAGCGCAACGTACCGCGCTTCAAAGCCATGGTGGCGATGCTCAATTGCTCGAATGACGAATTCATCCGCACCACCGAGCCACGTCACCACCGCGCTTCGGAAGCGATCTGGGAAGCGATGGAGAAGAACGGCGACATCTATCTCGACAAATATTCCGGCTGGTACTCGGTGCGTGACGAAGCGTATTACGACGAGAGCGAAACCCGCCTCGACGCAGCGAATGTGCGCATCGGTCCCAACGGCACGCCGGTCGAATGGGTCGAGGAGGAAAGCTACTTTTTCCGCCTCTCTGCCTACCAGGGCAAGCTGCTGGAGCTTTACGCGAGCGATCCCAACTACGTGCTGCCGCGCGAACGCTTCAACGAAGTCATGAGCTTCGTCAAAGGCGGCCTGAAGGACTTGTCGATCTCGCGCACCACATTTGACTGGGGCGTGCGGGTGCCCGGCAATCCGCGGCACGTGATGTATGTCTGGGTCGACGCGCTCACCAACTACCTCACCGCGGTCGATTATCCGGACGTCGACAGCGAGAAATTCCGCCGTTACTGGCCGGCCGATCTGCACGTGATCGGCAAGGACATCGTGCGCTTTCATGCGGTGTACTGGCCGGCGTTTTTGATTTCGGCCGGCGTTGCGGTGCCGAAGCGCATTTACTCGCACGGCTTTCTGTTCAACCGCGGAGAAAAGATGTCGAAGTCGGTCGGCAACGTCATCGACCCGTTCGACCTCGTCAAAGCCTATGGCGCCGATCCGTTGCGGTATTTCTTCCTGCGCGAGGTGCCATTCGGTCAGGACGGCAATTACAGCCACGAGGCGATTATCAATCGCATTAATGCCGACCTGGCCAACGACCTTGGCAATCTGGCGCAGCGGTCGCTTACCATGGTGGCGCGGCAGTTCGGCCGTGCGTTGCCGAAGCCCGGTTCATTCAGCGCGGCCGACGAGACCATCCTTGCCACCGCCGACGCCATGCTCGCAAAGGCGCGCGAATTCATGACGACCCAGCAACTGCAT
>DAIUEQ010000164.1:0-8326 GCA_036845025.1 Xanthobacteraceae bacterium
AACGTCACTGACGGCGCTGGCGCGCGCGCCCATATGAGCGCCGTCGCGGCGGCGGTCCTCCTGCTCGACGCTGGTATCGAGCCCATTTTGCAAATGACCTGCCGCGACCGTAACCGCATCGCGCTGCAGAGCGACCTGATGGGCGCGGCCGCGCTCGACATTCACAACATATTGGTGCTCACCGGCGACGACCCCAAGGCCGGCGACCAGCCCGACACCAAGCCGGTCTTTGACGTCGACTCAAAGACTTTGTTGGAAACCGCACGCCGCCTGCGCGACGAAGGCAAGCTGCCGACCGGGCGCGAGGTGATCGGCAAGGCCGCGTTTTTTCTCGGCGCCGCCGACATGCCGATCGACCCACCGGCGGACTGGCAACCGAATTCGCTTCGCGGCAAGCTCGCCGCCGGCGCCCAATTCGTGCAAACCCAATTCTGCATGGACGTAGACATTGTGCGTCGCTGGATCGGAGCGCTGGCGAAAGCCGGGTTGACCAAAGACCTCGCCATTCTCATCGGCATCAATCCGCTGCGTTCGGCCAAATCCGCGCAATGGATGCGGAGCCACCTGTTCGGCACCATCATTCCCGATAGCTTGATCGCGCGGATGGAAAAGGCCGGCGACCCGGCACGCGAAGGCATCCGCATTTGCGTCGATTTGATTGCCGAATTGGCGACGATACCCGGCGTCGCCGGCGTGCACATCATGGCGCCGGGCAATGACGCGGCCATTCCGCAAGTCATTGCCGAAGCGCGTGGCCGCGTGCAACAGGCCGCGGTCTAAATCTCGCCGGTTGGAAAGCGCGCTGCGTTACCCTGCCGGCCACTCGACGGTGTGGATGCGCACCTCGGACGTCAGTGTCTTGTGCACGGGACACATGTCGGCAATTTCCATCAACCGCGCGCGCTGCTTGGCGTCGAGGTCGCCTTCGAGCGAGATCACTCGCTCGATGTGATCGAGCAAGCCTTGCTTGGTCTCGCACTCGGCGCAATCGGCGGCGTAGATACGGTCGTGGCGAAGCCGAACTTCGACGCGCTTGAGCGGCAGCTTCTTCTGATCGGCATAAAGCCGCAGCGTCATTGATGTGCAGGCGCCGAGCGCCGCGAGCAGAAGGTCATAGGGGCCCGGCCCGCTGTCCAGACCGCCGACATTGGTCGGCTCGTCGGCCGTCAGATGATGCCGCCCCGAGCGGACCTCCTGCTGGAATTTTCCCTTGCCGGTCTCGCGAACGATGACGACGTTGCGCGGCGGGTCGCCGGAAGATGCAGTTTCTGCCGCCATGAGCTTCTCCTCTTTACCGCCTTCTCCACATACGCCGTTCCGCATCCGTGCAAAACAAAGAAGGGCCGCCCTCTCAGGCAGCCCTTCCATTGTCAGGCCGTGGCCCGGTTACGTAGGCGAAAAGTGCGCCTTACGCACGTGAGCCCGGTGGCGGATTAGACCACCCAGGCGAGGACCTCGGTTGAGGCGAGGATCCAGTTCACGAATGCCGGCGACCGCGGCGATAGACAATGAGACACTGGATCACCTCCTTTCAGTTGTTAACGATGGGCCCAATATAACCTCACCGCGGCGATTCGGAAGGTCCGGCCAATAAGTGCTTGGAACCGCGCGCTTGATACGGATAACGTTATGCGTTATACGCTTCCATGATTATCGGTTTCCGCAATGCCGAGACCGAAAAAATCTGGAACGGCTTGCGCAGCCGAAAGCTTCCGCCCGCGATTCAGGCCGGCGCGTTGCGCAAGCTCCGTCTGATCAGCGCCGCGAGGCGGGTCGACGATTTGCGGGTGCCGCGCGGCAACCGTCTTGAGGCGTTGCGGGGCGACCGGGCCGGACAATGGAGTATTCGTATCAATGACCAGTGGCGCATCTGCTTCCGCTGGATCGAAGGAGGCGCGGATGATGTCGAGATCGTCGATTACCATGGCTGAACTTTTGCCCAACCCGCATCCGGGCGAAATTCTTCTTGAGGAATTCCTGCGGCCGATGACGCTATCGCAAACCGCGCTGGCGCGCGCCATCGGCGTGCCCCCGCGTCGCATCAACGAAATCGTGCTCGGCAAGCGCGCCATCACCGCCGACACCGATCTGCGGCTGGCGCGCTATTTCGGCCTCAGCGATGGATTTTTCCTACAGCTGCAAATCGACCACGACCTGATGGCACGAAGGCGTCGGATCGGCGAGAAGCTCAAGGCGATCAGGCCGAGAAGCAAAGCAGCCTAGTCACCGCCCTAGCTCGCGCATAGCCTCGTCGAGGCCTTCGAGCGTGAGCGGATACATCCGCCCGCCGAGCATTTGCCGCATCATGCGTATGGACTCGGTAAAGTCCCAATCGCGCTCGGGCACCGGATTGAGCCAGACGCAAGACGAATAGGTGTCGAGAAGGCGCTGCATCCACACGCTGCCGGCTTCTTCGTTGAAATGCTCCACCGAGCCGCCGGGGGCGGCGATCTCATAGGGCGACATCGAGGCGTCGCCGACAAAAATCACCTTGTAATCGTGTGGATAGGTATGCAGCACGTCCCAGGTCGGCGTCGTCTCGTTCCAGCGACGGCGGTTTTCCTTCCACACTTTTTCGTAGAGGCAATTGTGGAAGTAGAGATGCACCATGTGCTTGAACTCGGCCCGCGCCGCGGAGAAAAGTTCTTCCGTCGCCTTGATGTGCCAATCCATCGAGCCGCCGATGTCGAAGAGCAGGAGGACCTTGATGGTGTTGTGCCGCTCGGGCCGCATCAGGATGTCGAGATAGCCTTTGTGGGCGGTGCCTTTGATGGTGCCGTCGAGATCGAGTTCGTCGTCGGCGCCAGTGCGGGCGAATTTGCGCAAGCGGCGTAGCGCAAGCTTGATATTGCGGGTGCCGATCTCGACGTCGCCGTCGAGATCCTTGAACTCGCGCTTGTCCCAAACCTTAACCGCGCGGAAATTACGGTTGCCGTCCTGGCCGATGCGGACGCCTTCCGGGTTATAGCCGTAAGCGCCGAACGGCGAGGTTCCCGCCGTGCCGATCCATTTGTTGCCGCCCTGGTGGCGGCGCTTTTGTTCGGCGATCCGCTGCCGCAGCGTCTCCAGCAGTTTGTCGAGACCGCCCAACGCCTCGATCTGCTTTTTCTCTTCCTCGGTGAGGTATTTCTCCGCGAGCTTCTTGAGCCATTCGACCGGAATGTCGGCGGTCAAGGCCTGTTCGATCAAATCGAGGCCCTTGAAGACGTGGCCGAAGACGCGGTCGAACTTGTCGAGATTGCGTTCGTCCTTCACCAGCGCCGAGCGAGACAGATAGTAGAAGTCCTCTACCCGCCGGCCGGCGAGGTCTTTTTCCATCGCCTCCATCAAGGTGAGATATTCGCGCAGCGTTACCGGGAGGCCGGCGGCTTTCAGCTCGTGAAAGAAGGTCGCAAACATTTCCGCGCAGTCCTGGCCTGGATGCCAACCCGCAACTTAGGGGCTTAGCCGCTCCCCGCAAACGGCCTTCGGGGGAAAAGATATATCTTGCGTTATATCTTAATATGACCTATCTTTAGATATATCTAACGCACCAAGGAGAAACAAAATGCGTGGACATTGCGGCCCTCACGAACGTCACGATGAGCGCTGGGCAGCCGGCCGGCATCGGCACGGCCGGTTTGGCAAACATGGATTCTTCGGGCGCCACGGCCGCGGGCGAGATATGGACCCGGACGACCTGCGCGCCGGCCGGATGCTGGCGCAGGGCGACTTACGATTGATCGCGCTCGCACTGATCGAACAGGAGCCGCGCCACGGCTATGAGATCATCAAGCTGGTCGAGGAAAAGACCGCCGAGTGGTATTCGCCGAGCCCCGGCATCGTCTATCCGACGCTCACCTATTTGGAAGAAGCCGGTTACGTCACCGCTTCGGCCGAAGGGTCGAAGAAGCTCTACACCATCACCGACGAAGGCCGCGCTTATCTAGCGGCCAACCGCGAACTGGTCGACGTCGTGCTGGCCCGCCTTGCGGCGGTCGGCGAACGCGTCAGCCGCTGGCAGCGCGACACGCGCGGCGAGCGAAGCGACCGTCGGGATCTGCCGCCGCTTACTCAGGCGGCACTCGATCATTTGCGCGAGACGATCGGCAAGCGGCTTAAAGGCGACGCCGAAGCCGAAGCGCATTTGGTGGAGATTCTTGCTCGCGCCGCCGCCGACATGCAGCGCAAGTAAAGCGGTACCTCAGATCGGCACGCGGACGGTCGCGCGCAATCCGCCAAGCGGTGAATCGCCAAGCGTGATGTCACCGCCGTGTGAGCGCGCGATGTCGCGGGCGATCGCCAAGCCGAGACCCGAACTGCCCTCGTCCTGATTGCGCGCATCGTCAAGGCGCAGGAATGGCTTGAACACGTCCTCGCGCAACGCCACGGGGATGCCCGGGCCATCGTCATCGACGGTCACCGTCAACCAGCGGTGATCGCGATGACCGGCTATCGCCACCGACGACGCAAATCGCGCCGCATTGGAGACGAGATTGGCGAGGCAGCGCTTGAACGCCGCCGGACGCACGGTGACTTCCGGCCGTCCCTGAAATGCGATTGTGGTGCGATGACCATGGCGCTCGCTGTCGGCTTTAAGCTCTTCGAGCATCGCGGCCATGTCGGTCGGCGCCGGCTGCTCACCCATGTCGCCGCGCGCGAAGGCGAGATAGGCCTCGAGCATGCCCGCCATCTCATCGACGTCTCTCGTCATCGCCTCGACCTCGGCACTGTCGCCAAGGAAGGCAAGTTCAAGCTTAAAGCGCGTGAGAATGGTGCGCAGGTCATGCGACACGCCGGCCAGCATGGTGGTGCGCTGCTCGATCGCGCGCTCAATACGGCTCTTCATTTCGAGAAACGCGGCGGCGGCGCGACGGACTTCGCGCGCGCCGCGCGGCCGGAAATTCGCCACTTCGCGGCCCTTGCCGAAGGCTTCCGCGGCATCGGCAAGCCGCACGATCGGGCGGATTTGGTTGCGCAGGAATAGAATGGCGATCGTCAGCACGACCAGCGACGTCGCCACCATCCACAGCAGGAATATCCAGGAATCGACATCGTAAGCATCGGCGCGCGGGACGAAAACCCGCATGATAGTATCGTCGAGCTTGATGCGCACTTCGAGGATCGAGGAACGGCCGACGGTATCGATCCAAAACGGCAGGCCAATCTGGCGGCGAATCTCGTCCGACAGCACGCCGTCAAGCTGCGAGAAAAACGGCTTCGGGCCCGGCGGCGGCAACTGCGTCTCGGGTAGAAAATCAACCACTAAACCGAGCCGGTCTTGGGCGATGCGGCGCAATTGCGCCCGGTCGGCGCCCTGCGGGTAGGTTTTATAGACATCGATCAGGGTCGCGATTTCCCGGGTCACGGCGGAAGACAGATCGTAGTTCACCAGGCTCCACTGCCGCTCCACGAACATAAAGGCGACGACCGACTGCAACACCACCATTGGCAGGATGATGATGAGCAGCGCACGTGCGTAAAGACCTTTCGGCAGGACCGTTTTGAGCCATTGCCCGAAGCGATCGATTCGTCCGGTGATCGGTGCGGCAATGGTTCCCGCGGTCGTGGCCGCGCTGTTTGCGGCGCTCAAAAGATGCGCCGCGGCGCTGCGCAACCGGCCGACGCCATCGTCGAGACTGGTCATGGCGCCGCTCATGACGCGGCCACCAGGCGATAGCCGAGCCCGCGGACGGTCTGGACAATCAGCGGATTGGCGGGATCGCTCTCGATCTTGCGGCGCAGACGATTGACCTGCACGTCGACCGTGCGCTCGCTGACACTGTCGCCGTTGCCGGCCAGCGCCTGTCGCGGAACGGTCTCACCGATGTTGTTGGCGAGCACGCGCAACATGTCGCGTTCACGGTCGGTCAGGCGGATCGTCTCCTCGCCACGCCGCAGCTCGCCGCGCGTGAAGTGAAAAACAAATGGGCCGAAGCGCGCGGATTCCGCAGGCGGCGCGCTCGGCGGCCGCGCGCGGCGCAGGATGCTGGCGACGCGCAGCGACAGCTCGCGCGGCTCAAACGGCTTGATGAGATAATCGTCGGCGCCAAGCTCGAGGCCTCTGATACGGCTTTCCGCGGCATCGCGAGCGGTCAGCATGAGGATCGGCACCGTCGAGTCGGCGCGAATGGCGCGGGCGAAATCGAAGCCATTTTCCCCTGGCATCATGACGTCGAGAATAAAAAGATCGAAATGGAGACTCTCGAGCTTGGCGCGCGCCTCGCGGGCGCTCGCTGCCGTGGTGACGCGGTAGCCTTCGCCGATCAAAAACCGCAACAGCAACGCGCGAATTCGCCGATCGTCATCAACGACAAGCAGATGCGGCGCGTCGTCGGCGGGGTTCGCGGCCGGCGACGTCATGACGCTTCGTCTTTTCCGTTTGCCCGCCCGTGGTCGGCCGCGGCGATCAAGCGCAACACCCGATCGCGATCCTCGGCATCAATCATGCCGGCAAGAAAACGTCGCGCGCTTTCTCGTGAACCCGGTCCAAGTTCATCAAGGACCCGGCTGATGCGCTCGGTCTGCAGACCGGCAAGCTTCATCGCCAAGGCGGCGCCGTCCGGGCTGACGTAGAGCAACCGCTGCCGGCGATCGTCTGGGCCGGCCTTCTGCACAATGTATCCCTCGTCGATCAGCTGCTTAAGTACGCGGCCAAGCGATTGCTTTGTAATCTTGAGGACGTCGAGAAGCTCCGCGACCTTCATTCCGGGATTGCGATTGACGAAGTGAAGGACCCGATGATGGGCGCGCCCGAAGCTAAGCCTTTCCAGCACCTGGTCCGGATCGCCGACAAAATCGCGATATGCGAAGAACAAAAGCTCAATGAGATCCCAGTAAGGTTCGCGTGCTTCACCAGCCGACGCAGCGACGTTGGCGGCGGAGCGGGCTTTCCCGGGCGAGCTCAGACTGATATCTGCCATTAGGTCAGCTATATTGACATATTTCGGGCTGGTTGGTACCCCAAAAGCGCAATGTCATGACAGCACTGTGCTCAGTTAGTTAGTGCCGCGGATATTGCCGCAAAGTGGAGCGGATCTAACAGTCGCATAAGTAGCCTGTCGAACCGGGATGCGAATGTTAGAATCGGACCACTAGGGCGCCAAATGGCGCTCTCATAGGCCAAACGCGACCATATCGGGAGTCGTCTCCCGAGGCAAAAACCGCGGACGGCCAAGCGCGCAAGGCCCCAAAGCGCGTTACAATTCCGGCACGGAACGGGCCGTCCATGCCTCAGGGAGGCGATTATGCCGGTGCCCTTTGATCAACGGCCAGATTTGATCTGGCTCGACGGCAAACTTATTCCGACCGCCGATTGCAAAATCAGCGTGCTCACGCACGGTTTGCATTACGCCAGCACCGTGTTCGAGGGCGAACGGGCCTATGGCGGCGAGATTTTCAGGAGCGTCGAGCACTCCGAACGGCTTAAGCGGTCCGCGCAGCTGATGGACTTCGAGATTCCGTTCACCGTCGCCGAGATCGAGGCGGCAAAACAGCTTGTGCTCGACCGGAACAATCAAAAGGAAGCTTACGTGCGGGCGATAGCCTGGCGCGGTTCCGAGCAGCTCGGCGTTTCGGCGCAGAACAACACCATCCATCTCGCGGTCGCGACCTGGGAATGGCCGAGCTATTTCGATCCCGCTCAGCGGTTGAAAGGCATCAAGCTCGATATCGCCGAGTATCGACGGCCGGATCCGAAGACGATACCGGCGCTTGCCAAGGCATCGTGCCTCTACGCCATCTGCACTATTTCGAAGCATCGCGCCGAGCGGCGCGGTTTCGCCGACGCCATGATGCTCGACTGGCAGGGCCGCGTCGCCGAATGCACCGGCGCGAACATTTTCTTTATCAAAGACGGCAAAATCCACACGCCGATCGCCGATTGCTTCCTGGCCGGCATCACCCGCGCCACGGCCATGACGCTGGCGCGACGGCACAACATTGAGGTGATCGAGCGCCGCATCCTGCCGGAGGAGCTCGCGAGCTTTTCCGAGTGCTTTATCACCGGAACGGCCGCTGAGGTGACCGCGGTGTCGCAGATCGCCGACTTTACGTTCACTCCAGGCCGCATCACCCAGCAATTGATGAGCGATTACACCGCCGAAGTTCAGCCCAAAGGTAAAGCCGCGGCGGCGTAACTGCCGCAAAAAGAGGCTGTTGCACCGCGCGCCCGGCGATTGTTCACGGCAGCCGGATCGCGTTAAGCTGCAAGGCAATGAATCAGGCCGTCCGCCCGCGCGTCGTCGCCTCTGCCTGCCCGCACGACTGTCCCTCGACGTGTGCGCTTGAGGTGGAGGTTTTCGCTAACAACGTGATCGGCCGCGTTCGCGGCGCCGAGGACAACGCC
>DAIUEQ010000165.1:0-8305 GCA_036845025.1 Xanthobacteraceae bacterium
TTCCTGCGCGACTGGAGCGCAGAGTTCGCCATGACAACGCTGGTGCAGGCGCTGCCCTATCGCGACTGGATCGTCGGCGTCGGCCTCGATTCCGACGAGAAGAACAATCCGCCGATCAAGTTCAAGGAGGTGTTTGCACGGGCCCGCAATGAAGGTTTCTTCCTGACCATGCATTGCGACGTAGACCAGCACAATACCACCGAGCATATCCGGCAGGTGCTGGAGGAGATCGGCGTCAACCGCATCGATCACGGCGTCAATGTGCTCGACTCCGACGAGCTAATTGAGGAAGTCGCGCGCCGGCAACTCGCGCTTACTATCTGCCCGGTCTCGAACGCCTTCGTCACCAACGGCAGCAAAGCAAAGGAGATAAAGCGGATGCTCGAGCTCGGCATTCGCGCCACCGTGCACTCCGACGACCCCGCCTATTTCCGCGGCTATATGAACGAGAACTTCGTCTGCACGCAGGAAGAAGGCGGTCTCAGCAAGGGCGAGGTGGTGCAGCTGTCGCGCAACGCGTTCGAGAGCACGTGGCTGCCGCGGACGCTGAAGGACGGATATCTCGCCGAGCTCGACGCCTACGCAGGACGCTGACACGGGGGACATGACGCAGGCGTTCAGATTGCGTTAACCATGTTCAAGCCGCCCCGCGCCGCGTGGTAAAAAAACCGTTAACTTGACCGCTCCCAGGTGTATCGGGACGGCGGTCAATGGCGTTCATCGAGCGGCTTTCGCTGAAAGAACGGTTCAGCTCACCGGGGGCGCTTGCGCTGTTCGGTGCGTTCGCCGTGCCGGAGCCGTTCGGAACGATCATCCTCGCCTACGCCGCTTTTTGGTGGTGGCGATCGCGCAAAATCAAATCGCGCAGATTAGGCAACAGCAATGCGCCGTCGTTGGCGGCGATCAAACCCCGCGCATACGCGGCGGCCTATCGGCTATTTCAACTGGGTCGAGACCGAACCAAACGTGGTGTTGAGCTTGGTGCCGATGCCGTTGACTGCGGCTACGATCACAATGGAAAGCCCGGAGGCGATGATCGCGTATTCGATGGCGGTAGCCCCGGACTTGTCCTGCACGAAGGCCCGTAAGTGCTGCCACATTTTCTCGACTCGCGGGAAAAGCATATGAATTCCGGCTTCTGAGGCTCTGGTTAGGACGAAGTCGCGTGCGGCGCGGCATGTCTTGCCGACTGCACCAACACCGCCGCCAGCACCGCCAGTCCACTGACCGCGCCGGCAACAAGGCCGAGAATCATTTCGCGCTGGGTCAGCTCGAAGAAGCCCGCAGCGATGAAATATGTCCCATCGAAAGAGGCGATCGAGATGGCGACTGGGAGCGTCAGGCGATTGAGTTCCTTTAACATAGCAGCGGCCCTCTCTATCCACTTCCTGTAATATCTAAGCGCGCAAAAGGCGGCGGCCGAAATTTCGCCGCCGCAACCGCATTATGGGCAAGAGGTTCAAGAAAAAATTAAAGCTCGTTCGACCAAAGCGGCGTTTCGACACCATTCGGCATCGCACAATGAACAAGTGATGAAGAAGCCGCCCGCCCATTCAGAGTGACGGAATTATACGGCGGTTCTGCCGCCATCTACCGGCAAGACCGCGCCGTGGATGAAGCTAGCGCGGTCGGTCGCCAGGAATATGATCGCCTCGGCAATCTCCTCGGGCGCGGCTGGACGCCCAGCCGGCGCTTGGGCCGCGAGCTGTTGCAGCGCATCGCCCATTACTGCCGTTCCTTCGGTGCGGGTCGGGCCGGGACTAACCGCATTCACCCGCACACCTTGGGGGCCATATTCGGCCGCCCAGGCTTTGGTCAGCAGATTAATGGCGGCTTTGCTCGATCCGTAGAGGCTCATGCCCGCCGCGCCATATTCGGCGACCATTGTCGAGACGTTGACGATAGCTCCGTGGCCGCGTTGCGCCATCAAAGGGGCAAGCTCGGCAACAAGGAAGTAGGGCGCCTTCACGTTGAGCGCATACACTTCGTCAAATGACTTCTCGGTCATCTCGTGCGTCGGACCAAACGGAAAAATGCCGGCGTTATTGATCAGGATGTCGACTTGACCGCCTCCCAGCTCAATCGCTCTGCGCGCAACCGCGCGTGCGTTCGCCGCGTCGCCGAGATCCGACGAGATGAAATCGGCTTTCCCTCCGGCGGCGCGAATTTCGGCAATCGTCTTTGCGCCGCGTTCGGCATTGCGGCTCACGACAATGACGTGGACTCCCGACTGCGCCAGTTTATCGGCAGTCGCGCGCCCGATTCCGCTGGTCGCTCCTGTGATGAGAGCTGTCGTCATCGCGCACTCCTTTGGTTTCCTCAGCCACCGGTCCAGGACAACCGGCCCGAAGAAGATGGCGTTCAAGGCGTGTGCGGACTAGGCCGCCAGCGCGTATTAGCGCGAAACGTCGGTCCATGGGCCTTCGGACCGATGATCGCCTTTCCCCGTCAAGCCAGGAACAAACAAAAAGATGGCCGGGGGATACCCGGCCATCTGCATTCTCGCCGTTATGGTATTTCGGACTTACTTGCCCGGAAACTTGTCGTCGATCCCCTTCACGTACCAGTTCATGCTGAGGATTTGGCCCGGGTCGAGGTGGTCACCGCCCTTGCACTCCACCGTCTTGCCGTCCTGATCGGTGATCGGACACTTGAACGGATGCAAGGCGCCGGACTTGATGGCCGCTTCGGTTTTCTCCGCCATCTGTTTCACGTCGTCCGGCATATTGGTGTAGGGCGACATCACAACCATGCCGGAATCCAGGCCGCCCCAAGTATCTTCCGACTGCCATTTGCCGTCGAGCGCGGCCTGAGCCCGCTTGGTGTAATAGCCGCCCCAATAGTCGGTGTCGCCGGTCAACTGGGTCTTCGGACCGAACTTGATCATGTCCGACGATTCGGCGAACGTGTAGACGCCGCGTTGCGCACCGATTTGCGTCGCCGCCGGCGAGTCGGTGTGCTGAGTGAGGACATCGGCACCTTGATCGATAAGTGTCTTGGCGGCGTCGGCTTCCTTGCCCGGATCGAACCAGGAATTCACCCAAACGATTTTGAACTTTATGTCCGGCCGCACCGATTGAGCGCCGAGCATGGTGGCGTTGATGTTGGAGATAACTTCCGGGATCGGGAACGAGACGATGTAGCCGACAATTCCCGACTTAGACATCTTCGCCGCGATCTGGCCCTGGATATAGCGACCTTCATAGAAGCGCGCGGCATACGTGCTCATGTTTTTAGCGCGCTTGAAGCCGGTAGCGTGCTCGAAGAACACGTCCGGATATTTGTTCGCAACCTTCAGGGTCGGGTCCATATAACCGAACGAGGTGGTGAAAATGAGCTTGTTGCCGGCCCGCACCAACTGCTCGATCGAGCGTTCGGCATCGGCGCCTTCGGGCACGCTCTCCAGATAGGTGCTCTCGACCTTGTCGCCGAGCGCCTTGTCCATGGCCTTGCGGCCGAGGTCGTGCTGATAGCTCCAGCCCAGATCGCCGACCGGGCCAACGTAAATGAAGCCGACTTTCAACTTGTCGGCGGCGTATGTTGCACCGAACGTTCCGGCGGCGATCGTAAGGACCGCAGCCATGGCAACGACGTTCCATTTCTTCATGATTTTACTCCGGGTTGGACAGACGGGCGTAAGTTCACAATTCCCACTCGAGAAGCCCCCAAAGAAACCCCCAACAAAACCCCACGTGCGAAGCGCCCGCAACGTGCCCGCAGGACAGTTCAGCGGTCCGGTACGAAAACAACACCAAGCGACGCCGGCGCGGCGGACCCGGCGGTGCCGCGCGTCCTCGAAATCAACACGAGAACGACGACCGTGGCAAGATAGGGCAGCGCATTCATCATTTGCTGGGGGATACCGAGGTGCAGCGGTTGTAAAGCAAGTCCGAGAATGCTGACCGCGCCGAACAGGTAGGCGCCGATCACCAAGCGGCCGGGCCGCCAGGACGCGAACACCACCAGCGCCAACGCGATCCAGCCCCGGCCCGAAGTCATGCCCGGAATGAAGAACGGCGTATAAGCGAGCGGCAGATAGGCACCGGCAAGCCCGGCGCAGGCCCCGCCGAATAACACCGCCAACATCCGTATCCTTAAAACCGGATAGCCGAGCGCGTGCGCGGAGGCATGATTGTCGCCGATGGCCCGCAATTCGAGACCGCGCCGAGTCCGGTACAGGAACAGCCAAATGGCGACGATGAGGGCGATGGAAATATAAACGAACGGATCCTCGCCAAAGAGAATGCGGCCGACCACAGGAAGACCGGTCAGCACCGGCAGGTCGAGATGCGGCGCCGGCACGATCTTCTCGCCGACAAAACTTGCCCCGATCAGTCCCGAAAGGCCGATGCCGAAAATAGTCAGCGCCAGGCCGGTCGCCACTTGATTGACCGCCAGCCCAAGCGTGAGGATGCCAAAGACCGCCGCCATTGCCATGCCGGCGAAGATACCGCACAGCGCGCCGACGGCGATCGAGCCGGACATCCAGGCGCCGGCGAAGCCGCAAGCCGCGCCGACAATCATCATTCCCTCAACGCCGAGATTGAGTACGCCAGAGCGTTCGACAATGAGCTCGCCGGACGACGCCAACAGAAGCGGCGTCGAAGCGGTGATAACGGTCAAAATAAAGTTGACCGAGAAAATCAGGTTGAAGATGTCGCCGAGCGATTCAAGCATGAGCGGGTACCGACTTGCGCACGGTTCTCAGCAGACGGACGCGGTAGACAATCAGTGAATCGCAAGCCAGCACGTAAAACAACAGGATGCCCTGAAAGACCTTTGTTAGATCGAGCGGGACTTTCAGCGAGATTTGCGCACCTTCGCCGCCGATATAGGTCAGCGCGAGAAACAGGCCGGCGACCAGAATGCCGACCGGATTAAGCCGGCCGAGAAAGGCGACAATGATCGCGGTGAAACCGTAGCCGGAGGGCACGCCGGGATCGAGATGGCCGATCGGTCCCGCCACTTCGATGATGCCGGCAAGACCCGCGAGCCCACCGGAAATCGCGAAGGTAAACAGCACCAGACGGTTGGCGTTGAACCCGGAAAATCGCGCCGCCCGCGGCGCAGCGCCGACCAGCCTTATTTGAAATCCCATGATCATGCGCCCGAGCAGCACCGCCGCCAGCATCACCACGACCAGCGCGATGATCGAGCCGGCATGCATGCGGCCGGTACCCGCAAACAGCGTGCCAATGCTCGCCGCCGGATCGAAGGCCGCGGTGGTGGGAAAGTTCATTCCCTGCGGATCGCGCCAGGGGCCGCGCACCATATAGTCGAGGCCGAGATTGGCGACGTAGACCAGCATCAGGCTGGTGAGGATTTCGCTGGCGCCGAAATAAACGCGGCAGATCGCCGGGATAAGACCGTAGAGGGCGCCGCCGATCGTTCCCATGACGAGCATCGCCGGCAGCACCCAAAATCCCGCGTCAGTACCGTTGGTGCGTACGGCTAGCCAACTGCCGCACACCGCGCCGACAATGAATTGGCCTTCGGCGCCGATATTCCAGATATTGGCGATGTAACAGAGCGCGAGCCCGACGGCGATCATCACCAGCGGCGTCGCTTTGACGACGATCTCCTGCAGCGTGAAGCTGTCGGTCAGGGGCTCGACGAAATAGACGTAGAGCGCCCGGATTGGATCCTTGCCCATGATCGCGAACAGGATCGCAAAAGTGATTACCGCCAGCGCGACCGCGATGAGCGGTGAAGCGACCGCAATGACGGCCGAACGTTCGGCGCGTTTTTCAAGCACCAACTGCATGCTTGACCTCTTGCTCGGGACGGGCGCCGCCCATCAGCAATCCGAGTTTCTCCCGCGTCGCCTCGGCGGCGGCCAGCGGCGGCGACAGCCGGCCGTGGAACATGACGGCAATGCGGTCGGCGATTTCGGCGAGTTCGTCGAGATCCTGGCTGATCACCAGAACCGCGCTGCCGCGGGCGGCAAGATCAATGAGCGCCTGGCGAATGGTGGCGGCGGCGCCTGCATCTACGCCCCAGGTCGGCTGACTGACAACGAGAACGCCAGGCTCGCGCAGGATTTCGCGGCCGACAATGAATTTCTGCAAGTTGCCCCCGGAAAGAGAGACCGCCTCCGGATCGCGTTTGGCCTTGCGGACATCGAAACTTTTCGTCGTGCGATCGACGTGCGCTAGCGTGGCCGGCTTGTCGATGAATCCCTTCTTGACCATGCTGCTTGCCGCGTGCCCGGTCAGCAGTGCGTTCTCGGATAATTTCATGCGCGGCGCGGTACCGTGCCCGAGACGCTCTTCCGGGACGAAGGCCGCGCCCATGCGGCGCCGTTCGGTCACGTCGCGGAAGCCGGCGGCTTCGCCTTCGATCACGACGACGCCTTCGCCGGGCGCCAGCCGCTCGCCGGAAAGCGCTGCGAACAATTCGTCCTGGCCGTTGCCGGCAACGCCAGCGATGCCGAGAATCTCGCCGCCGCAAACTTCCAGCGACACCTCTTGCAGGTGCGTGCCGTGAGGATCGTCCGGCTCCAGCGATAACTGTTTGATCACGAGCCGGGGCGCCAGCGCGCCGCGGCCCGATGCTGCTTTGACTTCGCCGATCTCGCCGCCGACCATCATGCGGGCTAGCGAGGCGGCGGTCTCCTGGCGCGGATTACACGTCGCCACTTTTTTGCCGCCGCGCAAGATCGTGGCGGTGTCGCAAAGCCGCTTCACCTCTTCGAGCTTGTGGCTGATGTAGAGAATGGCGCGGCCTTCGGCCTTGAGACGCTCCAGAACCACGAACAGCAGATCGGCCTCTTGCGGGGTCAGCACCGACGTCGGCTCGTCGAGGATGAGAAGCTTTGGATTCTGGATGAGCGCGCGCACGATCTCGATGCGCTGGCGCTCGCCGACCGAAAGCCGCCAGACCTCTCGCTTCGGATCAAGCGGCAGCCCATAAACCCGCGCCGTTTCGTCAAGCCGCTCCGAGATGGCGCCCAAAGATTCCGTCGGCGGCAGCCCCAACGCCACGTTCTCGGCGACGTTGAGATTTTCGAACAGCGTGAAATGCTGGAACACCATGCCGATGCCGAGATCGCGTGCCTGCGAGGGCCCTGACAAGACGACTTTCTGCCCCATCCAGCGCAACTCGCCGCCGCTCGGCTGGATCAGGCCGTACATGACTTTGACTAGGGTCGATTTGCCGGCGCCGTTCTCGCCGAGGAGCGCATGGATCTCGGCGGGGAACAGGTCGATGTCGATACCATCGTTGGCGAGGAAATCGCCGTAGAGCTTGCTGATGGAAACGGCGCTTAACAACGGCGCCGAGCGCAGCGGATCGGCTGAAGGCGACGGGTCAAGCATGGGGCGCGATGCACATAACCGGGTTTTACTAGCTTTCTCGCGGTGTTACTTGCAAGGATCGTTCCAGATGCGGGAACGCGTTGCCGCGCCTCTCAGGCACCATCATCCGACAAATTCGCCGCGAGCAAAAGGCGGCAAACGGGGAAAACCGCGCCTGATTTGCCGGCGCGGCAAGCTTGCGCAACCAAATGCCGTTCTGCCATTGTATTTTGCCGGCGATTAAAGAGGGAGCGGAAACCCGTGGACGTGATACTCGCCGAATCCGCAAGCGCGTTCCTCCGCTGGCTTCACGTCATCGCCGGAATCGCGTGGATCGGCAGCTCGTTTTATTTCATCCACCTCGATCTTTCGCTTAAAGCCCGTCCCGGATTGCCTACCGGTGTGAAAGGCGACGAGTGGCAGGTCCACGGCGGTGGCTTCTATCACATGATCAAGTACGTGGTGGCGCCCGCGCAAATGCCGGACCACCTCACCTGGTTCAAATGGGAAGCCTACACCACGTGGCTGTCCGGCTTCGCGCTCCTGGTCCTGGTCTACTATCTCGGCGCCGATCTGTTTCTGATCGACAAGTCGGTGCTCGACATGACGGTAGCGCAGGCCGCCGGCATTGCGTTTGCCACGCTGGTCGCGGCTTGGCTGATCTATGAAGGTCTCTGCCGGTCACCACTCGGCAAGCATGAGGTGGCGCTGGCGCTCGTCGGTTACGTCTTTCTCGTGGCGCTGACCTACGGCTTCACGCACGTCTTTAGCGGCCGCGGCGCCTTCAACCAGATCGGCGCCATCATCGGCACGATCATGGTCGCCAACGTCTTTATTATAATTATTCCCTACCAGAAGAAGACCGTGGCGGCGATGATCGCGGGCAAACAGCCCGATCCGCGCTGGGGCGAACTCGGCAAGCAGCGTTCGGTGCACAACAATTATCTGACGCTGCCGGTCGTCTTTTTGATGCTGAGCAATCACTGGCCCCTGTTTTTTGCGACGCGGTT
>DAIUEQ010000166.1:0-8260 GCA_036845025.1 Xanthobacteraceae bacterium
CTGAGTGCTGCGGCGCGGTCGCGGTTACGCCGCGTAGTCTCAGGCTTGCTGTCGTCGATCACCACCAGCGGTGCGCGGGCGACCCGGTTGCGCCCTTCGGCCTTGGCGCGATAGAGCGCGCGGTCGGCGGTCGCCAGCAGCGTCGGCAAGGTGCGGCCGGCCTCACCGGCCATGGCGACGCCGACGCTGACGGTCGGACGGGCTTGGATGCCCGGCAGGTGAAGCGTGGCGAACGCGCCGCGCAACCGCTCGGCAAATTGCAGGGCTTGCGCCATATTGACGTCCGCCAGCAAGCAGGCAAATTCTTCGCCGCCCAGACGTCCAAACAGATCGTGCGGTCCGACCGCAGAGCCGACCAGATTACAAAAGGCTTTCAGCACGCGATCGCCGCCCTGATGACCCGCGGTATCGTTGACCTCCTTGAAGCGATCGAGGTCGAACAGCAACAGCGCAGCGGAGCGGCGGTCGTCCTGCGCCCATGCCAGCAATGGCGTGCCTTGCTCGAAGAACGCGCGGCGGTTGGCGATGCCGGTCAGCGGATCGGTCAACGCCGCTTTGCGCTGCTCGAGCTCGGCGCGTTCCTTCGACATGGCGACGCGCAGGAAGGGCAGGCAAAGCGTGACGAACAGCGCTTGGAAAGCCATTACCGGAACAAACGCGCTTTGCGGCTGGCCGGTTGCGGCGGAAGCCGCCAGCACGTCGGCGAACGGTATCCGCGACAGCAAAAATCCGGCATGGACGAGCACCATTGCCAATGTCGGCCAGCGTGAAATCAGCTCGCGGTCCTTGGCGTACCAAATCTCGCGTGCGGCCAACAGCGCGTAGACCGCAAGAATCGCGGACACCAGCTCAATGCAAGCCGGCGACGATCGCGGGAAGCCGGCGAATTGAAAATCTACGATCCAGATGATCGGGCCCGCAGCGACCAGCAGCGGCGGGACGCGCCGGCCTTCGAATGAGCGCGCGCCGGCCCACATGATTCCGTACGCGGTGCAAAGGAGTGTGTTTCCCACGCCAAGACTGAGGACGCCGGGCAGCAGCGCCGGAGCACCCAGTAGCGCGGCAGCGGCCGCGCCGAGAAGATAGCCGATACCCCATAAGGCGAGCGCCGTGGTCCGGCGGTTCTGTGTCCAGGCAAAGAGCAGCAACAGGCCCGCCGTGGCCGAAATGAAAACGGTCACGATAAACAACGTGTGCAAATCGATCAGAAAATGCGGTGCAGCAATCGTCGGCACTTAACGTCCCCCCGAATGTCCGATCCCCATGCCGGACTGGCGAACAACGTAAGTGTAATTACCAGCCGATTCCTGCGGGCCGGTTTCCGCGTCCCTTCAAATTGGAGACTTTGCCGCGAATGCTTAACGCCGAGTGGTGACGCTTCCGGTAAGGCGTTGCAGGCGGCAGTTAGCGAAAAATTAACCGCCTATTTGCCCCAGCCGAAATGATAATTCACGCCGGCGCGAAATACGTTTTCCTGGAGCGATACATTGTCGGGCGGCAGAGCCGTACAACCGGTGCAGTCGAAATGACCGAGACCGACGTGAAGGTATTCCGCCTTGGCCGTCCAATTGCCGGGCAGCGCGAACTCGACACCGCCGCCGGCGGTCCATCCGGGATTGGTGGCGTTACCGCCGGCAAAGCCCGGCGTTGCCGCGCGGATGTCGCCGACCGCGAAACCGCCGGTGAGATACGGCATCACGCGACCGAACGAATAGCCGACGCGGCCGCGTATTGTTGAGAGCCAGCTGTCGCTGGTGCTGCAACCGGTGACACAGCCGGGCGTCGTGGCGCCGCCATTGAAACCGGACCAATCGAGATCGCCCTCAACGCCCAACACGACGCCGCCGAGCTGCCAATTGTAACCGGCGGTGCCGCCGGCCTGTCCGCCGGAAACGGGAAATCCGGTGGCGTTAGTGTTCCACCAGGAATGTCCCCAGCCGCCGCCGCCGTTGACGCCGGCATAGAACCCGCTCCAGTCATAAGCCGGAGCCGGCGCGGGCGGCGCTTTGTAAAGAGGCGCAACGGAAAGGTCCGCCGCCGTCGCGCAAGATGCGGGAAGCAGCAGGCTCAGAGCGACCCATATGACTGACGCTCTTTTCATAACGTCCTTTCAGTCGCCCGGTTTTAGCGTTGCGGCGTTACCGCCGCCTTAGGGATCACGCGCAGACAGCGCACGTTTACCAATAGGGTTAAGGCGGCAGAGTTCCGCCTGTCCTACGGCGCGGAATCTACCGGGCAGGGCGGCAAAATTGAGCCCAACCTAAGCCCACGCCAAGGCTTTAGCGCGGCCCGACAAGTTCCCGCGCCGCGTTGGCTCCCGGGGCGTGAAATATGGCTTCGACGAGATAATCGTCGAGCAAAGGAAAAGTGCCGGCCGAGTGTTTCGAGTGCCTTGCTACTTGCCGCTACCTCATTGAGGGGCGGCGACGCAGATCGCGACCAGCGGCACGTTGGCGGCGTTAGCCTCAACGCCGCAGGAGATGTCGCGTTCACCGACAAATGTCGCGGGATTGCGCGAAGGCCCGCAATAGGCGCTGACCAGGATTTCGTCGCCGCGGCAGGACGCCTTGCAGCCGCCGCCGCTCAGGCAATCTTTGCGGATGACCCGGACGGTCGGGCTGGGCGGCCCCTGTTCGCCCTGCGGTCCCGGAGGACCGGGCGGCCCGACCGGCCCGGTCGGACCGGCAGCGCCGGTATCGCCTTTCGGGCCCTGCGGACCGGGCGGACCCGCGTCGCCTTTCGGCCCTTGCCCACAACCGGCAAGCAACGCGATTAACGCCGCGGCGACGATCAAACGCGCTGTGCGCATATTTGGACCCTTGTGCTTGGACGGCGCCGAACGCGCCCTATGTAAATGTGCGGGAAGTCATCGGTATGAGAATAACAAACTCCACCTGCCGTTCCAGTTTCGCGGGCGGACAAGTGGTGGAAATGTAGCTCCTTGCCGGCGAAATACGATATAGGAGCGGGGTCCAAATGGGACGTCGGTTGAATTTCAGGTTGCCGAAAAAACTTCGATGAATTGGATCTCAAACGTAGTGCGGCCGAAAATCCGCGGCATGCTCCGGCGCGAGGTGCCGGAGAATCTCTGGATCAAATGTCCGGAGACCGGTCAGCTGGTTTTCTACAAGGACGTCGAGGCCAATCAATTCGTCATTCCCGGCTCGAACTACCACATGCGCATGTCGGCGCCGGCGCGACTCAAATCCATGTTCGACAACGAGACCTGGATCGACATCCAGCTCCCGGAAGTGCCGGTCGATCCGCTGCGCTTCCGCGACGAGCGGCGCTACGTCGATCGGCTCAAGGATGCGCGCGCCAAGACCGGACTCCATGACGCGGTGAAATTGGGTTACGGCCGGCTCGACGGTCTGGCGATGGTGATCGCCGTGCAGGACTTCGACTTCATGGGCGGTTCGCTCGGCATGGCGGCGGGCAATGCCGTCATCAAAGGCCTCGACACCGCGGTGGAAAAGGCCTGTCCGTTCGTGCTGTTTGCCGCCTCGGGCGGCGCGCGCATGCAGGAGGGCATTCTCTCACTGATGCAAATGCCGCGCACCACCATCGCCGTGCAGAGGCTGCGGGATACTCGAAAGCCTTATATCGTCGTCCTCACCAATCCGACCACCGGCGGCGTCACCGCTTCTTACGCGATGCTCGGTGACGTTCACATTGCCGAGCCCGGTGCGTTGATCGGCTTTGCCGGTCCGCGGGTCATCGAACAAACCATCCGCGAGAAATTGCCTGACGGCTTTCAAAAGGCGGAATATCTCCGCGACCACGGCATGGTCGATATGGTGATCCCCCGTCACGCTTTGCGCTCGACCATTGCGCGGCTTTGTCGGGTTTTGCTGAAGGCGCCCGCACACGCAGCGGCACCGAGCCTCAGCTTGCCGGCGCCGGCGTGAACACCGCGCGTTCGGCGAAAGCCGCGCTGGCTGATCTGCAGACGCGGCTGTTGGCGCTTCATCCGAAGCGAATCGATCTGTCGCTCGGCCGCATTGAACGGCTGCTGGCGGCGCTCGGCCATCCCGAGCGGCATTTGCCGCCGGTGATCCATGTCGCCGGTACCAACGGCAAGGGCTCGACCATCGCATTCATGCGCGCCATCCTCGAAGCGGCGCGGCAGCGCGTGCATGTCTATACCTCGCCGAATTTGGTCCGTCTCAACGAGCGTTTCCGCATTGGCGACACCGGCGGCGGCAAGCTCGTTGCGGACGAGGAACTTTCTGCCGCGCTTGCCGAATGCGAAAGCGCTAACGGCGAACATCCGATCACGGTATTTGAAATCGAGACGGCGGCGGCCTTTCTTCTGTTCTCGCGCCATCCGGCCGATGTGCTGTTGCTCGAGGTCGGGCTCGGCGGGCGCCTCGACGCCACCAATGTCGTCGAGCGTCCGCTGGCGAGCGCGATTACGCGCGTGTCGCTCGACCACCGCGACTTTCTCGGTGACACGATTGCCGAGATCGCCGCCGAGAAGGCCGGCATTCTCAAAGCCGGCGTGCCGGCGGCGGTAGTCTCGCAGGCGCGTGAGGCCCTTGCCGTCATTGAGCGGCAGGCCGCGCGCGTCAAGGCGCCGCTCGTCATTGCCGGCGAGCACTGGACGGCGACCGAGGAACGCGGCCGGTTGGTTTATCAGGACAGCGACGGACTGCTCGACCTGCCGGCGCCGAAACTTTACGGCCGCCATCAATTCGAGAATGCCGGTCTCGCGATTGCGGCGCTCCGCGCCGCCGGGTTGAAAATTCCGGCGCCGGCGTTCGAGGCCGGCATGGTCTCCGTAGAATGGCCGGCCCGCATGCAGCGTTTGTCGAGCGGCCCGCTCGCCGCGGCGCTGCCGCCCGAAAGCGAGCTCTGGCTCGACGGCGGCCACAATGCCGATGGCGGCCGCGCTGTAGCCGCCGCGTTGGCGGATCTCGAGGAGCGCGTTTCGCGGCCGGTGGTGATGATTGTCGGCATGCTCTCGAGCAAGGACGGCGAAGGTTTTTTGCGCAATTTTACCGGCCTGGCGCGTCACGTCATCACCGTGCCGATCAGGAATGACAAGGCGGTGCCTGTGGCGGAACTTGCCGAGATTGCCCGCGGCATCGGCATTCCGGCGCTGGCGCGCGACGATATCGGCAGCGCCCTTGCCGCCGCCGCCGATCTCGGGCTCGTGCCGGCGCCGCGTGTCATGATCACCGGCTCGCTTTATCTCGCGGGCGAAGTCTTGGCGTTAAACGGCACGCCGCCGGAATAGCAGCAGCATTTGCGATGACGCTCCCGACTAAAACTTTTGCCGTCCGGCTGTTCGAGTATGGCGGCCCGGAGAAACTGATCTGTGGCGAATACGACCTGCCGCCGCTCGGGGAGCGCGACGTGCTGATCAAGAATTTCGCCGGCTCGGTGTCGCGCTGGGACGTCAAATATCGGGCCGGCGATCTCGCCCGCTATCAGCTTCCCGGGCGCGCGCCATTTCCACTGCCGCAACAATTGGGTCGCGAAGCGGCTGGGGAAGTCGTCGCCGTCGGCGCGGCAGTCGCAAAGTTTGCTCCCGGCGACCGCGTCATCGGTGTCACCCATCCCGAGGATCCCGATGGCGTCGAAACCGCGCGCGGGCTTGGCAACCTGTCGCGCAATCTCGCGATTCCCGGCCATCAGGCGTTCGGGTCTTACGCGCAATATCTGGTGCGCGACGAGCGCATGTGGTTGCCGCTGCCTGACGGGATTGATTATGAGCAGGCGGGCGTGGCGCTGTGGCCGTTCTCGTCGTCGCACCGCGTCGTCCACGACCGCTTGCGAGTGCGGCTCGGCGACACCGTGCTGATTGCCGGCGCCTCCGGCGGTATGGGCCAGGCGACGCTGCAGCTATGCAAGCTCGCCGGTGCGCGGGTGATCGCGGCGACCCGCTACGCGGGCAAGGCGGCGGTCTTGCGCGAACTCGGCGCCGACGCAGCCGTCGTCACGGCGGACGCCGAACGGGCTCGCGGCGAAGTGCTGGCCTTGAGCGGCGGCGAGGGCGTCGATCACGCCGTCGATTATACTGGTAGTCCCGATATGCTGCGGCTGCTCGGCAGCGTGATGCGGCTTGGCGGCAGTCTCGTGGTCACGAGCGAACAGGGCCGCGAGCCGATGCCATTCACCGCAAGCGATATGATCCGGCTGGAACTCAACCTGCTCGGCATTCGCGGCGCACGCATGAACGACATGCTGGCGGTGTTGAAACTCCTGGGCGAGCGCCGCATCAGCACCCGGATTGCCGCTCGCTTCGCGCTGGCACGGGTCGGCGAAGCCCACGATCTACTGGCGCGCTCGAGCGATCTCGTCGGCCGGATTGTCGTGCTGCCGTGGAGTTAGCCGGCGCTTGCAGCGAAATGCACCCGGCTCACCGTTTGACGATATTTTGCATCTCGCTCTGCCGCCCGTCGAGATAAAGCCGCAGATTTTCTGCGATCAGCGGCATGATCAAATTCTCGTAGTCGGAAGTGTAGCCGCCGAGATGTGGAGTGATGAAAACGTTCGGCAGCGCCCATAACGGGCTCGCCGGCGGCAACGGTTCGGTCTGAAAGACGTCGAGCCCGGCGCCGGCGATGCGGCGCTGCTGCAACGCCTCGATCAGGGCGGCTTCGTCGGTCGTCTGGCCACGGCCGGCGTTGATGTAATAGGCCGAAGGTTTCATGGCGGCGAAAAGTTTGCCGTCGAAAACGAGCGCATTCTCCGCCGTTGCCGGCAGGACGTTGATCAAAAAGTCGGCGCGCGCGACCGCCGCATTTAATTGCGCCAAAGGCAGCATGTCGTCGAAACCTTCGACTTGGCGCGGCGTGCGCGTCACGCCGATGACGCGCATGCCGAAGGCTTTCAGGAGCTGCCCGATGGCAATGCCGACGACACCGATCCCGACGACAACCGCGGTCCGGCCGTACAATAAACTGTAGAACCGGCGTTCCCAGAAGTGCGCCTTGTTGTCCTCGACCAGCCGCGCGACGTTGCGGCTCACGCCCTGCATCAGATAAAGCACGGTTTCGCGCATCGGTGCGCCATGGACGCCGCGGCCGCTGGTCAAGATAACAGCGGGGCTGAGGTCCGGTCGGCGCAGCAAGTGGTCGACGCCCGTCGCCAGGCATTGCAACCATCTCAGTCCGGTCGCCGGCCGGAAGAAATCTTGCGGCAATCCCATGGCAAAGCCGATCAAGACCTCGACGTCGGAGAGGTCTTGCGGCAGCGTCTTGCCATCGCGATCAGCCACGATTTGCAGCGCCGGGAATTCCGTCTGCAGCCGCTCGCGATAGATATCCGCGTTTTGGTCGATAACCAGGATTTTGTTCATGCCGCGTAAGGGATACGGCGAACGGCGATCAATGCAAGTAGGGGCCGAAAATTATTTGATGAAAGTGCCGATGCGCAGCTCGCCGACCGCCTGGCGCAACTCGAGAAGCGGCGCTTCAAGCTGAGCTTTTCCGATTTGTCGGATTAATCGAGGCGAAAGGTCCAATGTCTATAAGATTCGGTCTGCGCGGTTCGTTGCAAAGACCATCGACGGGCCGTGCCGACGGGACGCAAAACATGAGTAACATAGTTGGCAGATCGGCAGGGTGGGGTGCAATTTTTGGCGCCATTGCCGCCTTCGCGAGCGGATCGTGCGCCGCAATCTCCTGGTCCACGGCGAGGACTGGACATGCCGGTGATTTCGCAGCGTTGATGATCTTGTGGGTGCCGCCGGTGGTAATTATGGGTGCTGGTGCCGCAGCGGTTTTATTTGCTGTGGTGGCAGTGATTGTGGGTTTCAGCTCGGGACGGATCGAAGCATCGCCCGTCAGCTATGCCGTCCTGGGCAGTCTGCTGTCGCTGGGAATAGTCATTCTGCCATTCGCTTCGTGGGTAGCGGGTGGTCTGCACCGAGCGTTGCAGGGAGCGCAAGGAGTCTATTTGCTGTTGCCTACCGCTCTCCTACCGGTGGCAATCGCCGGCCTTCTCACCGGGTGGATGGTGCGGCCGGGGAGAAACTAGATCAGCAATGGTCTCAGGGTGCCAACAGCCGTAGCAACGCGATCCTCAACGCGCACCGACTTTGGCCGAGCTTATTTAATAAACGTGCCGCCGCGCAGTTCGGCGACCGCTTGCCGCAACTCGGCCTGGGTGTTCATGACAATCGGGCCGTACCACGCCACCGGTTCCTCGATCGGCTTGCCCGACACCAGCAAAAAGCGGATGCCCTGGTCGCCGGCTTGCACCGTGACCTCGTCGCCGGAATCGAAAACGACAAGCGAACGATCGCCGGTCT
>DAIUEQ010000167.1:0-8190 GCA_036845025.1 Xanthobacteraceae bacterium
CGTCTCGACCGGTCCCGGGTTGACGCCGCACACGCGCACGCCGTAGCGCACACTCGCTCCGCCCAGAGCGTGCGTGAAATTTATCAACGCCGCGTTGGCGGGGGCGCCGCAAATATATCCCGCATTGGTCATCAGTCCGCCGGCACCGACGACGTTGACGATCACGCCTCGACGCCGCGCGCACATCGCCTGATAGACAATGCGCGTGATGCCGATATAGCCGAACAGCTTGAGGTCCCAGGCCTCGCGCCAAGCGTCTTCGGTGACCTGATCGAGCGTGCCGCCGGGGATTGCGCCCGCATTATTGATCAGGATATCCGTGCTCTCACATTGATGCGCGAAGGCATCGCGCTGCTCGCGCTTCGACAGGTCGACCGCTTCGGTCGCCACGCTTATCTGGAAGCGAGACCTAAGATCGTCGGCAGCGCGCTGCAATTCGTCGCGATTGCGCGCCGCGAGCGTCAGGTTGACGCCTTCGCGCGCCAGTTCCTCCGCGATCGCAAGACCGATGCCTTTGCTCGCGCCGGTAATGGCGGCCGATTTTCCTCGCAGATGCAATTCCATTAATGACCCCGTTATTAGTCGGCGCTCAGGTTCGGCTTAGTAGCGCGGAAACGCCGAGAAGGCTAAAGGATGTGGCCGGTGACGCAAGGACACTGCCTCTTTGCGTCTTACTCGCTCTGGTGCCGCATTCTGCGCGCGCCGGGTACGGTATTCGATGCCGAGGAAACCAAAACCATGGAAGGCCAATCTCCAACCATCGCGGTCGTCGGCGGGACGGGCGCCGAGGGAAGCGCCATTGCGCTGCGTCTTGCTCACGCCGGCTACCGGCTCATCATTGGAACGCGCGACTCGGCGAAGGGTGAGCGCGTGGCCGCTGAGTTGAATAAACTGCTCGGCACGGGCTCCATTGGGTTTTTGGCCAACGCCGAAGCGGCAAAAGCGGGTGATGTTGTGATCCTAACGGTGCCGTATGCGGCTCAACAGGTGACCGTGCACGAAATGGCCGCCGCTCTCGAGGGCAAGATATTGATCGACGCGACGGCGCCTTTAGTGCCGCCAAAGGTGAGCAACGTCCAGCTCCCGCCGGGTGGCTCGGCCGTTGCCGAGATACAGCGCATGTTGGGCGACAAAGTGCGGGTGGTGTCGGCTTTTCAGAACGTCGCGGCGCACAAGCTTCGGGAGCTCGGCGCTGACGTCGCTTGTGACGTCTTGGTGTGTGGCGATGACCCGGGCGCCAGAGCCATCGCGTGCGAACTTATTAACCGGATGGGATTGCGCGGGCTTGAGGCTGGCCCAATTAGCAATTCAGCGGCAGCCGAGGCGCTCACCTCGCTGCTCATATTCTTCAATCGCAAATACAAGGTCTCGGGCTCCGGTATCCGCATCACCGGTTTGGAAGAAGGCGAGAAAAAATCGACGTCCGCAGGCGGCGCTACGGCGGACTGATGTCCTTAGCTCTCAGGACAGACAGCAAAAGTCCGGGCTGAAAATACTGCTCGCAGCAATCCGGTGATATTACCGACCGCTGCGGCGCGATCAGCAAAAACCCTATACGTGGAGCAGTGAATGTCGAAGCGCACTAAGCCGCCGTTTCGTGCGGACCAGGTGGGAAGTCTGCTGCGTCCGCAATATCTGCTCGACGCCCGCGGCAAACTCGACAAGGGCGAAATTACCGCGGCGCAACTGCGTAGTATTGAGGACGATGCCATTCGGCACGCCGTGAAACGTCAAGAGGAGGTTGGTCTCAAGACCGTCACCGACGGCGAGTTCCGCCGCCGGTCCTGGCACATGGACTTTATCTGCCGCATCGGCGGCGTCACTTCGGCGGGCTCCCAGCTAAGACCGTTCTATAACGAGACTGGCTCGGTCAAGAACGAAATAGATCTGCCAAAGGTTGTCGGGAAGCTCGGGCTGAGCGAGCCGATTTTCGCCGAAGACTTCAAGTTCCTGCAATCCGCGACCAAGGCGACGCCGAAGCTCTCCATTCCGTCGCCCAGCATGCTCCACGGGCTCGGCGCCATCGAAGACAAGAGCATTTATGACCGGCCGGAGGAGTTTTGGGCCGATCTTGTCAACGTCTACAAAGAGGAGCTTTGGGCGTTGAGCCGCATCGGCTGCACCTATCTGCAGATCGACGACACGATGTTTGCGACTTTGAGCGACCCATCTTTCCAGAAAAAGCTTAATCCATCCGCGGGCACGCAAGATCAGCTCTACAAAACCTATATCGGGCTGGTGAACGAGTCGCTCGCGCAACGACCGCCGGGAATGACGCTTTGCGTGCACACTTGCCGCGGCAATCACCGTTCGGCGTGGGTTGCCGCCGGCGGCTACGATCCGGTAGCCGAGGCGGTGTTTAACGAGCTCGATGTCGACGGTTTCTTTCTGGAATACGATGACGAGCGCTCCGGCACGTTCGAGCCATTGCGGTTCGTGCCGAAAGGCAAAATGGTCGTGCTCGGCCTATTGACCAGCAAAAAGGGAGCCCTTGAGAACAAGGACGACGTCAAACGGCGCATTGACGCCGCCACGAAATATATCGATCTCGATCAACTCGCGCTTTCGCCCCAATGCGGATTTGCTTCGACTTCGCTCGGCAATTTGCTGACGGAAGATCAGGAATTCGCGAAGCTTGCGCTGGTCGTGGAAATTGCCGGCGAAGTTTGGGGTGAGTGACAACCGCGCCGTCATTTAGCTGCCGACAAGCCACAATCTCGCGGCAATGCGCCGCGACTGTAGCCTCCGATTCATCCGGCTGGCTGACGGGAGATGGCGGCATGCAACTTCGGCACATCGGGTTCATTTTGTTGTTGTCGGTGGGGCTCGTTGGCATCCCGCTTGCGAGTTCCTACGCGCAGGTGATCTGCACCGGCAATGCCAGTCCGCCGCCGGAATTGCCGGTTTACGATCAGCCGCCAATCCCCGACCCAGGCTACATCTGGACGCCCGGATATTGGAGCGGGGGGCCGCTCGGTTATTTCTGGGTTCCCGGAACGTGGGTCGAGCCGCCGTCCGTTGGGCTGTTGTGGACCCCCGGCTATTGGGGCTTTCGAGACGGAATTTACGTCTGGAACGCCGGCTATTGGGGCCCCCACGTCGGCTTCTATGGCGGGGTTGATTACGGCTTTGGCTATGGCGGTGACGGTTATCTCGGCGGGCGTTGGGTGAACGGCGCGTTCGCCTACAATCAGACGGTCAATAATTTTGGCTCTGTCCGCATCAACAACGTCTACGAGGAAAATGTCACTATCAACAACGTGACGCGTATCAGTTTCAACGGCGGTCCGGGGGGTACAACCGTGCGGCCGACGCCGGCGCAGGAAGCCGTCGCGCGAGAGCAGCACGTCGCGGCCGATCCCGCGCAAATCCAACACGAGCGCACCGCCGCCGCCAACAAGGATTTGCTCGCGTCGGAAAATCATGGTCGCCCGGCGATTGCGGCGACCGCTAAGCCTGGCGAATTCAGCGGCAAGGGGGTGGTTGCCGCGCGCGAAGTGAAGCCTGGCGAAGAAGGCCTGCAAAAACCAAACAACGCGATGCGACCTGCCATTATTGGCAACAAGCCGATGGAGCGGGAAATCACGCCGAACAACGCGATGAAACCCGCCGCGACCGGCAATAAGCCGCCTGAGCGGGAAGCCACGCCGAACAATCCGACGAAACCCGTTATAACCGGCAATAAGCCGATGGAGCGGGAGGACGCGCCGAAAGCCAAGGATACCGTGAAACGGGAAGTGGAGCCCAGTCCTAATAACGCGGTGAAACCCGCCGTAACCGGCAACAAACCGGCGGAGCGGGAAGAAACGCCGAAAGCCAAGGAGACGGTGAAACGGGAAGTGGAACCTAATCCGCCGACCAATAATGCCGTGGCGCCGAACAACAACAAGCCGCCGCATGACCAAGCCAAGCTGCCTGCTGAAACGCCGAAGCTACGAGAAAAACCACCCGAAGTCGGGGCCGGTACCGCCAATCCGCCGCCAAAAATCGCTACAGTTCCGAACGCTAATCCGAAAGCGAAACCCGACCCCAAAGACAAGAAGCCGCCGCAGTGAGGTGAACGCGCGAGTAGGTTATTTTAAGCGCAACCCAGGCGATTAATCTTTCGGTGAGAAATCGCGCTTACTCATCGGTGGATGCGACAATTCCTGATTGCGCTCTTCTCCGGCTTGATCATTACGGCTGTGGCCGATCAAGTGCTCTATGGCGGCGCAAATACGGTCGTGCCAGCGAAAATCGCCGGATCGAACGCGGTCAACGAATTCAACTATCAGCTGAGTCTTTTGCTTAGCAAAGTCCCCTGAATTCCGCCGGCCTGCTTTGCCTCGCGAAACTGCTAGGCGCCGGTGAATTGGGCGGGGCGCTTTTCCAGGAAGGCGTTGACGCCTTCCTGAAAGTCCGCTGTGGCGCCGGCAAGCCGCTGCATCCGGCACTCGAGATCGAGCTGCTGCTCGTACGAATTCTCGGGGCTCTCCCAATAGAGACGGCGAATGAAGCCAAGCGCCGCGGTCGGGCCGTCCGCGAGTTCGGCCGCCAGACGCAGCGCTTCGCTTGTCAGTTGTTCGTCGTCAAACACGCGATTGACGAGGCCCCACGTCAAGGCGGTTTCCGCCGGCAGGCGTTCGCCCAGAAGCGACAGTTCGATCGCCCGCGCGCGGCCGATCAATCTCGGCAGCAGCCAAGTCGAACCGCAATCGGGCACCAAGCCGATACGGCGAAATGCCTGCAGGAAGTAAGCCGAGCGCGCACACACAATGAGATCGCCCATCAGCGCGAGGCTCATGCCGGCTCCGGCCGCCGGCCCGTTGACCGCGGTCACGATCGGGTAGGGCAAATCGCGCAACCGGCGCATGAACGGGTGGAATAGCGTCTCGAGCGTCCGCCCGGCGCCGCGCGGCGTGAAGTTCTTGCCGCCGCGGCCCTGCAAGTTCGCCCCGGTGGAGAAGGCGCGGCCAACTCCTGTCAGCACCAGGCAGCGGGGCTTGGTTGCCGACTCGGCGAGCGTATCGAGTGCCTCGGAGAGGCCTTGGAGCATCTCCGCCGACAAGGCATTGAGCACTTGCGGATCGTTCAAGCTCAGCAGCGCGACCGATCCTTTGAGCTCCAGGCTTGCTCGTTCAAACTCGAAATGCGTCTTCATCGGCGATGCCCTCGTGATCAAAGTTTCGCGCTCATAACCAAACCATCTTAGTCGCAATTCTCAGGTTTTCGGCAATGGCCGGCAATGCCTGAGTTCACGGCTGTTCCGGCTTGTAAAAAACCGGCTAAGTTGCGATCGCCTTATTTGCGGCGCAGACGGCTGCAACCAAGCGTGCGAATCTCGGGGGGGCAGGGGCGTCGCCTACAATCGTAGCGGCCTTGGACGTCGTCATGGCTATAAGCGCGGATGCGCGGGGCGTGTTTCTGGCGGTTTGCCTGGCCGGTGCGGCCGCCGGGTGCTCGACCAGCGTCGACACCTACCTTGTCGATCCCGGTCGTTATTCCGCTTATCATTGCAAGCAGCTCGTCGACCGTCTGAAGGAGCTGCAAACGCGCGAAACCGATTTGCTCAACCTCACGGAAAAGGCGAGCGAAGGCGGCGGTGGCACTTTGATCGGTGGGATGTCTTACCGGGTTCAATATGAAAAGGCCGTGGGTGAGGAAAAGGTCTTGCGGCGCACCGCGGCCGACAAGAAGTGCGCATTAGAAGGACCTGTGTTGGAGAGCGACCAGGTCATCCGTTGACGCTGGGCACGATCGCTGCCCTAGAGACCGGCAAGGAGCACGGCAAAAACCACGCCCGCGGCAGCAAGCAAGACTAGAACGATGGCGCTCGCCGCGGTCGCGCGTCCGCCGGCAAAGAACGCCGCATAGAGTGCTTTCAGGACGTTGTTTGAGGAAGCGGCGATGAGAATCGCAGCCGCGAGCGCGGTGTTGCTCATGCCCGTGGTCCCGCCTTGCGCCAGATTGAGCACGAACGGATCGATATCGGTGACGCCCACAATGGCGGCGAGCGTGTAAATCCCGGATGTTCCAAATTCGGCCTTCGCCCAGTTCGAAACGAACGACACTGCTATAAAGAGCGCCGCGAAAATCGCCGCCGGAACAAGTTCAAGCGGATTAGTCGCGAAACGCCGCGCGCTCGCGGGCTCTGCTTGTTCGTCTACGGTGGAAGCTTTGCCGAGCCGATATTGCACGGCGCAGATCACCAAGCCGGCCAATGAAAGGCAGCAAAGCCAGGGCGCCAGCACCCGCGCGAGGCCGAAATTGAAAAACGCCACCACCGCGAGAATACGCAAATACATGATCGCCGTTGCGAGCGTGATGCCCGCTTGCGCGTGCTGACGCGTGACCGCTCCGGTTTTGGCTTCGCGCGCCAAAACGACCGTCGTCGCGGTCGAGGAGTAGAGGCCGCCGAGCGCTTCCATCCATAAGCCGCGCGCGGCCGCGGCCCAGTAGCGTTGCGCCAGATAGCTGGCATAGGACAGCGCGGCGACGACGACCAAAGCCAGCCACGCCTGTCGCGGCGTGATGTTCGTCAATGTCGTCACCGGCGTGTTGGGCAGAAGCGGCAGAACGATCCCGGTCAGGATCAGGAATTGGCCGGCGGTTACGATCTCTTTCGGTTCAACGCGCCGCGCCAAGGCGTGCAGTTTCTCTCGCCCAGTGAGCAAAAGCACCGCAGCGACGGTGAACGTCACCGCCACCCACGGCGGCAGCGCGAGCGCAATGGCGCCGAGAAGATAAGCCTGAATGTTGAGGACCGGCACGACCAGCCCGGCATTCGTTTCTCCGCCTTCGTCTTTTTCCTGGAGATGCCGGGAATAGAAAATCGCCAGCCAGATCCCGAGGATGATCAGACCGCCAGTGAACGGAACGAGATGGGCCGGGTCGAAGACGTAGAGAACGCCGCCGGCAAAGGCGAGCATCGGGAAAGTTCGGATGCCGCCCGGACGTTTCGGCTCATCGGTGGCAAGAAAGTCTTCGAAGGCAAGGCCTAAAAACAAGCTCAAGCCGAGAAGCAGAGCGACGCCGGTAAGAGAAGGCGGTGAAATGGACACCGAGAGGACACCTATCGCGGCCGCCATTGGCGGTTCGCCTGCCTTTATCATACATTGACGGCGCGAACGAGCAGCGCGCCGGACGGTCCGTTTAGGCCGGAGCGAGCGAACCGCACGCGATTGGGAGGCCATAAACATGAGCTGGATGCCGGATAAGGATCCTGTGCTCGGCGACAAGCGTTCTTGCGAGGCGCTCGAATTGATTGTCGTGCCACGCGTGCGCGACCTTGGTGATGGCTTCAACGTGCGCCGCGCCCTGCCGCATGGTCAGCGTCAGATGGTTGGCCCGTTCATCTTTTTCGATCAAATGGGGCCGGTGCAGTTAGTCGCAGGTCGAGGCATGGATGTGCGGCCTCATCCGCATATCGGACTGGCGACCGTGACCTATCTGTTCGACGGCTCCATCATGCATCGCGACAGCGAGGGCAACGCGCTGGAGATTACGCCTGGCGCCATGAATCTGATGACCGCGGGACGTGGTATTTCGCATTCCGAGCGCACGCCCGACGCGGTGCGTACCACCGGCGGGGGGGTGTACGGCATCCAAAGCTGGATCGCATTGCCGCAACAACACGAAGAGATGCAGCCCTTATTCGAGCACTTTGACGGGGCCGTTCTTCCCGGCATTGAAGACAAAGGAGTTCGCGCCCGCGTCATCGCCGGCTCCGTTTTCGGCCTGCGGTCTCCGGTCGGCATGGTGTCGGAATGGTTTTATGCCGAAGTCCTGCTCGAGCCTGGCGCCAGGGCGCCGCTCGACGCCGACCACGAAGAACGCGCGATCTATGTCACCGAAGGCGAAGTCGAAATCGCCGGCGACAAATTCGAGGGACCGCGGCTTCTGATCTTTCGCCCGGGCGATCGTATTACCGTGACGGCGACGCGGCAGGCCCGGCTGATGTTTCTCGGCGGCGCGGCGCTCGAAGGGCCGCGCTATCTGTGGTGGAATTTTGTCTCTTCACGCAAAGAACGCATTGAAGAGGCGAAGGAAGAGTGGAAAAGCGGCCGCTTCGCCATTATCCCCGGCGACGAGACCGAGTTCATACCGTTGCCGGAGCATTAGGCGTAACCGAGACCGCATTTGCGCTCGCATTTCTTGGGGCGTGCGCGGTCATTGCGAGTAACGGGCAAATCGTGATTCAGTCGGGCTTCG
>DAIUEQ010000168.1:0-7992 GCA_036845025.1 Xanthobacteraceae bacterium
TAGCCGCCCGACCATTTCAGCGCCGCCGCCACCATGTCGTCGATCAAGCGGTGCTCGTAGAACAGGCCTTTCTTCTCGAATTCGTCGCGGAATTCATGGTCGTAGATTTCCTGAAAGATGTCCTTGAAGCGGCCGTCATAGACCTTGACGATGGTGTTCTTGGTCGAGAGGTAGAGCGGATAGCCGCGGCCCAACGCGAAATTCATCGAGGCGCGGGCGAAATCGCGGATCGAGTGGTCGAGATTGTACATCGCCATGGCGACACCCGGCCCGGGAAAGCGAAACACCTCGCGTTTGATCTCTTCGCCTTGGTCGCCGACGAAAGTTAGAAACAGCTTGCCCTTGCCGGGGACCTTGAAATCAGTGGCGCGATACTGGTCGCCGTAGGCGTGGCGGCCGATGATGATCGGCTTGGTCCAGCCGGGAACCAGCCGCGGCACGTTCTTGCAGATGATCGGCTCGCGAAAAATCACGCCGCCCAAGATGTTGCGAATGGTGCCGTTGGGCGAGCGATACATTTCATGCAGGTTGAACTCTTTTACCCGCGCCTCGTCGGGCGTGATGGTGGCGCATTTGACGCCGACGCCGTAGAGCTTGATCGCTTCAGCGGCGTCGATGGTGATCTGATCGTGGGTTTCGTCACGCTTGTGGATGCCGAGATCGAAATATTTGAGTTCGACCTCGAGGTAGGGGTGGATCAGCTTTTCCTTGATCAGCTGCCAAATGATCCGCGTCATCTCGTCGCCGTCCATCTCGACGATGGGATTGGTGACCTTGATTTTCGCCATGGAGATTTGGTTCCGATGGAACGCCGCCGGCCGCAGTTGGTATTGGCAGTGATCAGGCGCGGCCGTCGGACGACGCCACCCCGGCAACGAACCTATAGCATCGGCTCCCCCGCCGGAGAAGCCGTGTTAGCTTGCGGACCTACGTTTGCCCGATGGGTTCAATCGCGCTTACCGACTCATTTCTTCTTCGCGTTGAGTACCGGCAGAAGAAGTTTCAACAGCGCTTGATCGGAGAACGGGTTCTGACCCGAGATCAACTCGCGGTCTTGAAGAACGTAGCTCGCCCACGGCGCGGCCACGCTGACGTCACCGCCTGCGGTACGCAAGGCGAAGTCCGGGTAAAACAGAACCTTGCCGCCAATTTCCATCGGCTCGCGTTGCTGCTCTTCCGCCGTCGAAAAGATGGTCATCTTGTATCCGGCATAAATCCAGCCTTTGGCCTTTTGCGCCGCTCCGGCGTCGCCCGCCGACAGTGCTTTGACGAACTCCACTGAATTTGGCAGCGCCGAGAGCAGCGAAATCGGACCGTGGCACAGCACGGCGGTAGGCTTCGATGTTTGATGAAAGTGCCGCATGATGGTGCCGGCGTCGGGATCGTCGAGCAGATCCTCCATCGGGCCGTGGCCGCCGGGGACAAAAACGGCGTCGTATTGATCGAGGCCTGAGGCGACGACATTCGGTAAAGGCGTTGGATTTTTCAGCCCCGTCAGGCTGTCGCGGAATTTCATATAGTCGGCAAGCCTGGCCGCGTCGCCACCGAAGAAATCGGGGACCGCCGAATGGACATCCAGTTGCGGCGTGTTGCCTTTGGGGTTGGAAAAGGTGATTTCGTAGCCTTCTTGCATCAGCGCGCGAACCGGAACCGTCAGTTCGTTAAGGTAATAGCCAGCGCCGGTGTAAACCTTGCCGTCTTTCAGGGGCAGGCCGTGGCCACTCGAGACGAGGACCAGGACTTTTCCTTTTGCCGCCATTTTAATCTCCCTTGAAATCAATGAATCGCGCCGCCCCGCGGGCTCACAACAAGGTGTGCTCGTCCTTAGACTAATACACTAACGATGGCGTGGGGCGAGTTTTGGCAGACTATCGTGTCTCCAATGTCGCAGTTGGGTCAAAAAACCGACATTTGTCGCTGCAACACGGATGTCGGTTAATCGCCAAGTCGGACATCCGAGGGCACGCTCGATTGTGCGTTAGTTCGCGGGCTTGGCCGGCTCACCGACCACGACGAATGGCGCCCAATATTGCGGGTCGGCCCATTCGGCGTGCTGCCTGTTATCGATCATGGCCAGCATGGATTTTTGCAGCGCCTCGCCGTGGGAGAGTTTGCGATTGGCAGCAAGCGCCGCAAACATTGCCGTCATTAATTCAACCGTGCTCTCGGAATTGACCTCCCAATTAGAGACCACAAGCGAGCGTGCTCCTGCATAGAAGAATGCACGCGCCAACCCCGACAGCGCCTCCGCGCCGGGCTTCTCGGAGGCTGCGGTGTTGCAAGCCGACAGCACCACCCAATCGGCATTGAGTTTGAGCTGCGCCACTTCGCTGGCGGTGAGGAGGCCGTCGTCAAGTTGGGTGGGATGTTCGGGCAACGTCAGCACCAGCGCCGGCTCGGCGTTGAGCTTGGCGAAATTGGCCACTTCGCCGGCGAGCAAGCCGTGGGTGGCGAAATAAACAATGCCATATTGGTCGAGCTTGGCCGCTTTGACGCGGGTCTCGGTGGCATCAGCGCCGGTGATTAAATCGGCGGACTCGGCATGCACCCCGGCGGCGACCTTTTTCAGCTCATCAGCGGTATCTGGCAGCGGCGGCAGCGCCGTCCGCAGTTCCGAGACATCGGCGACCGTGCCGCGGATGCCGCGCGCCGCGGCCACCTCTGCGGCGACGCTGGCGTTTTGCGCGAGCTGCTGAGCATCGGGATCGAAGATCGGATTGGCAAACCCGATTAGTGCCTTGGCCGCTTTGCCGAGAGCCGACTTTGCGCGCAGCTCTTTCAGGCTCGCAATCGAGGGCAGCACGGTGACGGAATGCGTCCGCACCAGCCAGTCAACGCTCTTGAGTGCCTTGCCGGTTGGATCGCGCATTACCAAAAGCTGCGGCGGCAGGCTGGTCAGCGCGCCGTCGAGCACGAGGCTCAAGCGCGGTTTTCCGGTCAAACTGTTTTCGACGGGCGCTAGAATTTGGCGATAAAGCGTGAAGCTTGCCTGCGGGTCGAACGGCATCGAGGAATCAAGCAGGCGGCGAAGTGCCGCGACCTGCCGCGATACGTCATCCGCCGCAACGGCAAGCTCTTTCCAATCGGCCGTATTTCGGCCGACTACCCACACGTAACTTTTTTTGTTGTCGACGTGGACAACAACGAGAGCCTCGTCATCGGCGAGTAATGGCTGAATGTCCTTGAGCGAAAGCGATTGCGGGTTCGACAGCGCGGCGTAATCAGGGAACTCGCGCCTGAAAACGGCTTGCAGCGCGTCGCGCTCCTTGGCGATCGCCGCGACGCGTTCTCTGATCCGCAATTCCTGCGCCGCATCGCGCTGCGCAGGCTCCTTGGCCACTGCGGCAATGATCGCCTTGTCGAGGGCTGCGGCTTCGCCGGTCAGGTCCTGATCCTGGCGGACCAGCTGCGCAAGCCGGTCACTGCCTGCGGCAAAGCGCACAGTCAGCGCGTTGAGTGCCTTACCCGCGGAGGTCTGCGACGCCTGCTGCACGACATCGAGACCATCGTCGATAGCCTCACCGGACGAAATGAGCTTAGCCGCCTCGGCACCGGCGAGGACCGGCAGTGCGGGCACTGTCGCAGCGCTCTTATTTGTTAGCGTTCTGCGAACCAGCGGCAGCGCGTCGGCGTAGCGGTTCTGGTTCCTGTACAGGTCGGCCAGATTGTTCAGCGACCGCGCAACCTCCTCGTGATCGGGCCCAAGCGCCTTTTCGTAAATCGCCAGCGCTTGCTTCAAAAGCGGCTCGGCATCGGCGTAGCGACCCTGCTCACGGTAAAGGAGAGCGAGATTATTGAGCGACCTCGCGACATCCGGATGATCGGGCCCAAGTACCTTTATGCGGATTGCCAGCGCCTGCTTGAACGGCGGCTCGGCGTCCGCGTAGCGGCCTTCGACGTCATAGAGTGTTGCCAAATTGTGGAGAAACCCGGCGACTCTGGCGTGATCAGGCCCGAGCGCTTTTTGTGCGATCACCAGCGCTCTTTTGTAAAGCGGCTCGGCATCGGCGTAGCGGCGTTGGGTCTGATAGAGAATGGCCAGACCGTTTAGCGACTGCGCCAGAAAGGGATGATCGGGCCCCAAGACTTTTTCTCGGATCGCGAGCGCCCGCCTGAACAGCGGCTCGGCATCGGCGTAGTCGCCCTTCTGGAAGGACAGCTGCGCCAAATTGTCGAGCGTCTCCGCGACGCCGGGGTGATTGGGCCCGAATGTTTTCTCCCGGATCGCTAGCGACCGCTTGTAGAGCGTCTCCGCGTCGGCGTAGCGGCCTTGATCGTGGTACAGCATAGCCAGATTGGCCAGGACCGCCGCGATGTTCGGGTGATCGGGTCCGAGCGCCTTCTCTTGAATAGCCGCCGATCGTTTATACAATGGCTCGGCGTCTGCGTAGCGGCCTTGGTTGTGGTACAGCGACGCTAGACCGTTCAGCCTCGTCGCTACCACGGCATCATTGGGTCCGGATGCCTTCTCCTGAATCGCCAGCGCCCGCTTGAAGAGCGGTTCGGCATCGGCATAGCGGCCCTCGTCTTGGTAGACCGCCGCCAGATTGTACAGCGTGTCCCCGACCTCGGCGTGATCGGCGCCGAGTGTCTTCTGTTGAATGGCCACCGAACGTTTTAGCAGCGGCTCGGCGTCGGCGTAGCGGCCTTCGTCGCTATACAATGACGCGAGATTGCCCAGCGCCCTGGCGACGTCGGGATGCTCGGGGCCGAGCACTTTTTCCCGGATCGCCAGCGACTGCTTATAGAGCGGTTCGGCGTCGGCAAAGCGGCTCTGCACGCTGTACAGCACCGCGAGCAGGTTTTGGGCATGCGCGACTTCGAGGCGGTCGGGGCCGAGTGCCTTCTCGTAGATGGCCAGCGCTTGCTGCGCCAACGGGATCGCTTCCGCGTATTTTCCTGCTTGGTAAAGTCCTTCGACTCGTTTGCTCAGTTGGTCGGCTTTGCCGGTCTGGGCGATCGACGGCGAAACGAGCGAGCAAGCGAGCGCCAAACTCGCCGCGATGAGAAGGCAACGACGCTGCCACCGGTTCATTGCGACACCTCGCCACTTGCGACTTTCCAAATTTCTGCCGCTTCACTCCCAAAAACGAACTTAATCCGCCGCCGCCGGGTTGCGCGTCAGAGCGCGGCGAGCGCTGCGTTCAGCGTAGCACTCGGTCGCATTGCCGCCGACGTCTTAGTTGGATCGGGGAGGTAGTAACCGCCGATGTCGATCGGTTTGCCTTGCGCGCCAGTGAGCTCGGCATTGATCTTTGCCTCGTTCTTGCTGAGCGTCTCGGCCAATGGCTTGAAGCGGGCTTGCAGCTCCTTGTCCTTGGTCTGCCCCACCAGCGCCTCCGCCCAATACAAAGCGAGATAGAAATGGCTGCCGCGATTGTCGAGTTCGCCGACCTTGCGGGCAGGGGAGCGGTTGAACTGAAGGATTTTGCCGATGGCCTGATCGAGCGTCTCGGCCAGAACTTGCGCTTTGGCGTTCTTGTAGGTCTGCGCCAGATGTTCGAGCGACGCGCCAAGCGCAAGAAACTCGCCGAGCGAATCCCAGCGCAGGTAGCCCTCTTCGCGGAATTGCTCGACGTGCTTGGGCGCCGAGCCGCCGGCACCGGTCTCGAATAGACCGCCGCCCGCCATCAACGGGACGATGGACAGCATTTTGGCCGAGGTGCCGAGCTCCATGATCGGAAACAGGTCGGTCAGATAATCGCGCAGCACGTTGCCGGTGACGGAGATCGTGTCCTGCCCCTTGCGGATGCGCTCGAGCGAAAACTTGATCGCTTCGACCGGCGGCAGAATGCGGATGTCGAGCCCTGCCGTATCTTGATCCTTCAGATACTTCTCGACCTTGGCGATGACTTGCGCGTCATGCGCGCGCTTGGCGTCAAGCCAGAACACCGCCGGGGTGTTGGTGAGGCGCGCGCGGCGCACGCCGAGCTTGACCCAGTCCTGGATCGGCGCGTCCCTGAGCTCGCACATGCGGAAGATGTCGCCGGTCTCGACCGGACGCTCCAGCAGCACCTTGCCGTCATCGGCGACGACGCGGACCGTTCCGCCTGCGGGAACTTCGAACGTCTTGTCGTGCGAGCCGTATTCCTCGGCCTGCTGCGCCATCAACCCCACGTTGGGAACCGAGCCCATGGTCTTGGGATCGAACGCGCCGTGGGCCTTACAGTCCTCGATGGCCGCCTGATACATCCTGGCGTAGCTGCGGTCCGGGATCGCGGCTATGACGTCGTGCAGCTTGCCGTCAGCGCCCCACATGCGGCCGGACTCGCGGATCATCGCCGGCATCGAAGCGTCGATGATCACGTCGCTGGGCACGTGCAGGCCCGTGATCCCCTTGTCGGAATTGACCATGGCGAGGCCCGGTCGCTTCGCGTATTCGGCTTCGATGTCGGCCTTGATCACCGCTTTTTCGGCTGCTGGCAGCGTCTCGATCTTCGTCAGCAGATCGCCGAAGCCGTTGTTGAGATTGACGCCGAGACGTTTCAGCGTGGCGGCGTGCTTCTCGATCACATCGGCGAAGTAGACGGAAACGGCATGGCCGAACACGATGGGATCGGCGATCTTCATCATGGTCGCCTTGACCTGCAGCGAGAACAGCACGCCTTCCTTCTTTGCGGCTTCGATCTGCTCGGCAAAGAAGGCGCGCAGCGCCTTGCGGCTCATCACCGCCGCGTCGATGATCTCGCCGGCCGCAAGCGGCGTCTTCGCCTTCAGCACCGTGACGGCGCCGTCGGCGCCGACCAGCTCGATGCGGGCGTTGGTCGCCGCCGCGACGGTGGTCGAGATTTCCGAGCCGTAGTAATCGCCGCCCGACATGTACGCCACATGCGTTTTGGAGTCGGCACTCCAGGCGCCCATCTTGTGCGGATTGTTGCGGGCGTATTGCTTGACGGCGCCGGCGGCGCGGCGGTCGGAATTGCCCTCGCGCAAGACCGGGTTGACGACGCTGCCGAACACCTTGGCATAGCGCGACTTGATGTCCTTCTCGGCTTCCGTCGTCGCGTTGTCCGGATAGTCCGGAACGTCGTAGCCCTTGCCTTGCAGTTCCTTGATCGCGGCCTTGAGCTGCGGGATCGAGGCGGAGATGTTGGGCAGCTTGATGATGTTGGCTTCGGGCCGGGTCGCGAGCTCGCCGAGTTCGGTGAGTTCGTCGTTGATCCGTTGCGCCGGTTTAAGCTTCTCGGGGAAGTTGGCGAGGATGCGACCGGCGAGCGAAATGTCCTTGAGCTGCACGGACACGCCAGCCGCGCCCACGAAGGCTTCGACGATCGGCAGCAGGGAATAGGTCGCAAGCGCCGGGGCTTCATCGACCTTCGTCCACATGATTTCGAGATTTGGCATACTTGCACCTCTGGTCGCCGTGCTTTCTTGGGGCCCACCGAAACTGAACATTGGCGGGCGCGTGGAAACGCTCCTTTGGGCCCTTCAATGATTGTTCTTGGCGCGGAGACCGCCAACCGGGAATTCGACTGACGGGGGGTTCGGCGCGCGCCGTATAGCATTCGCGCTCCGGCAGAGAAAGCGGTCGTCGCGGCCGGCGCGTCTGCCCCGGCTGCTGGCGGATTTCGGCAAAACCCCATAAATTCCGGCCCGGGTGCCCCTCCGGCGTCTTGCGTCGGGCATCAAGCACTGCGCCTCAATCCAAACGGCGCCGTTTTCGGTCGCGACTGCAGCGAGCCGCTCGGATGGACGACACCGTGCTTGCCGGACCTGCGCCTGGACGCTCGGCGCGCGTCGCCTTTACCGGAGCGCGGACCGACTTCATCCGGCTCGTGCGGCGCGGCGCGCTGCTCGAACTCGTGACCGCCGGCTTCTACCGGTTCTGGCTTGCGACCGACATCCGGCACGCTTTGTGGTCAGGCACGTCAATAGAGGGCGATGCCGCCGAATACACCGGCACCGCGCGTGAGCTCCTCATCGGCTTTCTTTTCGCGCTTGCGATCCTGGTGCCGATTTACCTCGTCTATTTCCTGATCGGCATCGAAATCG
>DAIUEQ010000169.1:0-7983 GCA_036845025.1 Xanthobacteraceae bacterium
TCGCGGCGATTGCGCCCGCGGATCTCAATCGGGTGTTCTTCTGCAATTCCGGCTCCGAGGCGGTCGATACCGCGCTCAAGATCGCGCTCGCCTACCATAACGTGCGCGGAGAGGGCGGGCGGACCCGCTTGATCGGCCGCGAGCGCGGCTATCACGGCGTTGGCTTCGGCGGCATTTCGGTCGGCGGTCTTGTCAACAACCGCAAATTTTTTGGCAGCCTGCTGACGGGCGTGGATCATCTACCGGCGACCTATAGCCGCGAGCATCAGGCCTTCAGCATCGGCGAGCCGGAATGGGGCGCGCATCTTGCCGACGATCTTGAGCGCATTGTCGCGCTGCACGGCGCAAACACGATTGCGGCCGTCATTGTCGAGCCGATGGCCGGATCGACCGGCGTGCTGGCGGCGCCGAAGGGTTACCTCCAGAAACTACGCGCGATTTGCGACAAGCACGGCATCCTTCTGATTTTCGACGAAGTGATTACCGGTTTCGGCCGGCTCGGCGCGGTATTCGCTGCCGAGCGCTACGGCGTGACGCCCGATCTGCTTTGCTTTGCCAAAGGCGTTACCTCCGGTGCGGTCCCGATGGGCGGCGTCATTGCCCGCGAGCACGTCTACGATGCGTTCATGCAAGGGCCGGAGCACACTATCGAATTATTCCACGGCTACACCTACTCGGCGCATCCGCTCGCCTGTGCCGCCGCCATTGCCACGCTCGATCTCTATCGCGACGAAGATACATTCGGCCGCGCCAGGCGCCTGGAAAAGCCGTTCGCCGAAGCGGCGATGACACTCAAGGGGCTGCCCGGCGTGCTCGACATCCGCGCCGTCGGCATTGCTGCCGGAATTGATCTGGCGCCGCGCACGGGTGCGCCGGGTGAGCGAGGGTACGAAGCGATGGACCGCGCGTTCCACGACGAAGACCTCGTCATCCGTATTACCGGCGACACACTCGCGATCGCGCCACCGCTCATTGCGACCGAAGCGCAAATCGCCGAGATTTTCGAGAAAGTAAGACGGGTGATCCGGGCCGTTATCTCTTAAAAGCGACGCGTTGCCGGACTTGCGGGCGCGCAGCGCTTATGGACACTGATAAGGCCCGGGCGCGAATCACTCTTCCCCGGCAGGGAGACCGAAAAAAGTTCCGTCTATCGCGCCGGTTCGGCGGCCTCGGGAGCAGGCGGAGCAGGGTCATTGATGGTGCGTATCAGCGCCTTTTTCATCGCCTTCTGCATGGTGCTTATTGCCGCATCTATCGGCACCGCGCTGCATTTTCGCTTCGGCGTTTCCATCACCGACTCCGCCCTCGTAGGCCTTGGCGTCCTGTGCGGGCTCTCGATTTACAACGCGATCGCCGGTCGCAAACACGATCGCGCGGAGGTCAGCGATCAGGTTTCCAGCATTGCCCGCGGCTCGGGCGACCTCGCCCGGCAGATGGCCGAGTTCGATCGTCGCCTCGGCGTTGTGGAAAACCAGGTTGAGGCGGCCCTCGACCGGGCGCTTACCAATACGCAGCCGCTAGCCGCTGAAGTCGAGGAACTGTCCCGGCGTCTCAAGCATCTCGCCGATTCGGTATCGGGCTATGACGCCGCGCCTCGCGCACCGGCGGCCGCGACGCGCGCTGCGGCGATTCCCGATCCGGCGACCGTGGTTCCTTCCGCGAGCAGCGGCAAGGCCAGCCGGCCGGATGCGCCGATCCCCGAAAAGATCGCGGCATTCCGAGGGCTCGACCGTGACGGCATCGCCGCGCTCGTAGCCGGCGCGCTGGATGCGAACAAGATCGACCTCTACCTCCAGCCGATTGTCACCTTGCCGCAGCGCAAGGTGCGCTATTACGAAGCGCTGTCGCGGCTCAATGTCGGCAACGGCGAAATCGTCGCCGCCGCGGATTTTCTCCCCTTCGCCGCGTCCGCGTCAATCTTGCCGAGGCTAGATGGCCTCTCCGTATCGCGCAGCGTGCAAGTGGTGCGGCGTTTGCTGATGAAGAACCGCGACGTCGGATTATTCTGCAACCTTTCCATCACTACCTTGACGGACGGCGGTTTCCCGCACCTCCTTGAATTCGTCGATGCCAATCGGGCGATTGCCTCGTCGCTGGTATTCGAATTCACCCAAAGCGCAATCCGCGCCATGGGCCCCGCCGAGCACGACAGCCTCGCCGCGCTCGCTGCGCGGGGTTTTCGCTTTTCCATGGACAATCTCGCCGACCTCGTCGTCGAGCCGCGCGAACTCACGGACCGCGGCTTTCGCTTCATCAAAGTGCCGGCGGAGCTCTTGCTCAGTCGGATTGCCGGCATTGGCAATATCCATCCCGCCGACTTTTCCGATCAGCTGGGCCGGTTCGGCATCGACCTTATCGCCGAGCGGATTGAAAGCGAGGCGAGGGTGGTTGAGCTCCTGGACTACGACGTCCGCTTTGGGCAGGGCTTTTTGTTCTCGCCGCCGCGCCCGGTGCGCCAGGAAGCGCTGGTCAACGCCGCGGCCGTCAATAGCGCGGCCGAGCCGAAATCGGCGGCGGACAAACTTGAAGCTGCCGTAAACGAACTCACCGCTGCCGGTGCGAGCGGCAAAGAGCCGTCGCAGCCCAACCGCCGGGCGCCCGCGGATGACCGTCGTACCGCCGAGTTGCGCGGCGGCTTTTAGCTGATTGGCGCCTAGTTTGGCGGTTCAGAAGCACTTGCCCGAAATCATCGACCGGTTTGCCCCCTTCAGGCGCACCTATGACGTCCTTCTCTGCGACGTCTGGGGCGTAGTGCATAACGGCCTGGAAGCGTTCCCGGCGGCATGCGACGCGTTGCAGCGATTTCGCGCGTCCGGCGGGACGGCCATCCTCATTACCAACGCGCCCCGGCCGGGCGCCGCGGTGGGACGTATACTCGATCGGCTCAAGGTCCCGCGCAACGCCTACGACGCCATCGTCAGCTCGGGCGATGTCACCCGTGGCATCGTGGAAAGCCGCCTAGGCCAGCGGATATTCCATCTCGGCCCGGAGCGCGATTTGCCGATTTTCACCGGCCTCAATGTCGGCTTTGCTCCGGTTGAAACGTCCGACTACGTTGTCTGCTCCGGGTTGTTCGACGACACCCGCGAAACTCCGGACGATTATCGCGCGCTTTTGGCGACGATGCGCGCGCGCTCATTATTCATGGTGTGCGCAAATCCCGACATCGTGGTCGAACGCGGCGAGACTCTCGTCTATTGCGCCGGGGCACTCGCCGATGCCTATGCCGAAATGGGCGGCGAGGTGCTCTATTGCGGCAAGCCGCACGCGCCAATTTACGAGTCAGCGCTCGGTCATGCGGCCCGTGTTCGCGGCGGCGAACAGCCACCGCTCAATCGGGTGCTCGCGATCGGCGATTCAATCCGCACCGATCTTAAGGGCGCGGCCATGTTCGGCATTGATTGCCTGTTTGTCGTCTCGGGCGTTCACGCCGCCGATGTCGGCGGAGCTGGAACGGCCGAACTTTCCGGACTATCGGAAATGTTCAGCGCTGCCGGCGTGGCCCCGAAGGCGGTAATGCGCAGACTGCAATGGTGATCGCGAGCACCGGCGCTGAGGCTTGTTGTCGCGCGCCTAAGGTTTCGTGCCGCCGGCAAACACCGCCTCGATCTTGGCTTTGAGCGTCTGCGCGTTGAACGGCTTGACGATGTAATTGTTGACGCCGGCCTTTCGCGCGGCGATGACATTTTCAGTCTTTGATTCCGCCGTCACCATGATGAAGGGCGTTTCCCGCAGGTTCGGATCGGTCCGCACTTCTTGGAGCAGCTCGAACCCGGTCATCGGCTCCATGTTCCAATCGGAGATCACCAGGCCGTAATGTTTGGCGTGCATCTTGGCGAGCGCGGCACTGCCGTCGGCGGCGTCATCGACGTCGGTGAAGCCGAGTTGGCGCAGAAGATTGCGGATAATTCGAACCATGGTGCTGTAATCGTCGACCACGAGCACCGACATCGATGGATCAAGCGCCAAGGTTATGCTCCCTAGTGCGCGGGCAGGGGGAGGCACCACTTTCGCCTTCTCCTGCATAGAACCAGCTGCTCTCGTCCCCCGGGGCCGATCTATCACCGAGGGTTTGAACAGCGGGTTAATCCCAACATCCACTCTCGCGAGTGGCCGGGCGCTCAGCTCCTCGCTCTTGCGGAGCTTGACTTGAGCATGACGCGGCGGCACGTAGCGACGTCAGGTTTCCCCAACGCGTGAAGTGAGATGGCGCCGAAACGCTTCCTCGTCGTGCGCGATACTGCGCCCGATGGCGCGCTGCGCGGCGCCGTCCTCGCCATGGGCAATTTCGATGGCGTGCATCGCGGCCACCAGGCCGTCATCGCGGTGGCGCGTAAAAATGCGAGCGAGCTCAGCCGTCCGGCGGGTGTACTGACGTTCGAGCCCCACCCGCGGGACTTCTTCCACCCCGCCGAACCGTTGTTCCGGCTCACCGACGAAGCGGTCAAGCTCCGGCTCCTGGCTGCGGCAGGACTCGACGGAGCGGTCGTCCTGACGTTCAACTCGGCGTTGGCCGCGACGACCGCGGAAGATTTTGTGACACGTATCCTGGTCGGAAGGTTCGCCGTCAGCGGCGTTATCGTCGGCTTCAACTTCCATTTCGGCAAGAATCGCGCCGGCTCGCCGGCATTCCTCACCGAACAAGGCCGCAAATACGGCTTTGCGGTCAACATCGTGCCTCCCTTCGAACTCGACGGACGCCCGGTCTCGTCCGGTCCAATTCGGGACGCGCTCATTGCGGGACGCGTGACAGACGCGGCGGTGTTGCTCGGCTTTCCCTGGTTCGTTTCGGGAAAAGTCATTCACGGCGACAAGCGCGGGCGCGAGCTTGGCTTCCCGACCGCTAATCTCGAACTCGACGCCAGTTGCGGTCTGCGTCACGGCGTCTACGCGGTGCGTGTCGGCGTAGGCGGCCGCCGCTATGACGGCGTAGCGAACTTTGGACGCCGCCCGATGTTCGACAGCGGCGCCGTCCTGCTTGAAGTCTTTTTGTTCGATTTTGCCGGCGACCTTTATGGCCGCGACATCGACGTGGCCTTCATTGATTGGATTCGTGAGGAAAAACTCTTCAACTCGGTTGAAGAGCTGGTGCGCAACATGGACAACGATGCCGCGCGGGCGCGGGCAGCTCTGGCGAGCGCCCCCGGCGTTTTTCCGCCGGTTTAGTTGAATCCGAATTTAATCAAGAAGCGGGATCGGATTCGTCTGCGGGACCCTGGCCGCGATCGCGGGCCCATTGCACCGCAAGGAAGCCCAGCAATGCCAGCGGGACAATTCGTTGCCAGCCGACGGTGCGGCCAACCTGCATCGCGGTCGCCAGAATTTTCGGATCAAGTAGCCACGAAGAACTCGCGTGCGCCCGGGCCGCGCGCTGCAAAATCGTGCGTTCGCGCGCGCGCCGCCGCGTCGCCGCGGCTATGATCGCGGCGATCAGCGCGACCAGAATAAAAAACCCGGCAACGATCAGGCCGGCGTAAACGCCGCCGAATGTTTGCGACAGCCAGACATAGGCGGCGACGCAGAGAAACGCGAACGCCGTCGATAGCGCAAAGGCGGCAACAAATATCCAAACAATAAGGCCGGGAGTAACGCCACTTCGCGATTGCACCGCAAGGGCAAGATCGCGCAGCCAGTTCTTAATCATTTGAGATCTCGCGATCGCCGCGGCGCCGAATTCAGCGCCGCCAGGTCGCGCCGAAGAGAAAAGCGATGCCGGCGACTATCGCCAAGGTGGTGTACGGGCGGGTCTTTAGCGATTCATCGAGTGCATCGACGAAATGATCGGAAACCTCGCGCACCGCGCTCGCCGCGTCGCGTCCTTTATCCTGCGCGTCGGCTACTGCGTCATCGACGCGCGACTTTGCCTGGCGCCAGGCCGCGGCGCCGGTGTCGCTGACAATTCCGGCGACTTGATCGGCGAGACGCCGAAAATCGTCGCGCAAAGCCTGAAAATCATGTTCGAGATTGCCCGCGTGCTCGCCTGCGGTTTTGCGCGCTTCCCGCACCGCCTCGCGAGGGTCCTGGCCGGTTTCGCGCCCGCTGGTCGTGGCTGTTGACGCGGTATTCATGGCTTATCTCCATGCTCTCGGAGGCCCAACCTCTCGCCGCAATTATATAGGCGAGGTCTTGCGCCATGCCATGGGCTTGTTAGAAGGCGCGTCATGAGCGAGGAGCCGAAAAAAGCGCGCGATTACAGCGACACGCTTTTCCTGCCCAAGACCGATTTTCCGATGCGTGCGGGCCTGCCGCAAAGGGAGCCGGAAATCCTCGCGCGCTGGAGCCGCATCGACCTTTATGGGCGACTGCGCACGGCGGCAAAAGGCCGGCCGCGATTTATCCTTCACGACGGCCCGCCTTATGCCAACGGCAACATTCATATCGGTCACGCGCTCAACAAGATTCTTAAGGACGTCGTCACGCGTAGCCAGCAAATGCTCGGCTTCGACGCCAATTACGTGCCGGGATGGGACTGCCACGGCCTGCCGATCGAATGGAAGATCGAGGAAGAAAATTATCGCGCGCGCGGTAAGCCAAAACCCGACCTAGGCAACGCCGCGGCGGTGGTGGAGTTTCGCCAGGAGTGCCGGGCGTTCGCGGCGCACTGGGTCAAGGTGCAGAGCGAGGAGTTTCAACGGCTCGGGGTCGTCGGTGACTGGGCGCACCCTTACACCACCATGGACTTTTACGCCGAGGCGCAGATCGCGCGCGAGCTGATGAAGTTCGCCGCTAACGGCACGCTCTATCGCGGCAGTAAGCCGGTGATGTGGTCGGTTGTTGAAAAGACCGCGCTCGCCGAGGCCGAGATCGAATACGAGGATTATGTCAGCGACACCGTGTGGGTGAAGTTTCCGGTCGCGAGCACGGCGGGCGAAGGCGGGCAGGCCGCAAAGGATTTGCGCAACGCCTCGATTGTCATCTGGACCACGACACCATGGACGATCCCCGGCAATCGCGCGATCAGTTATTCGCCCAGGATCGAATACGGACTCTACGAAGTCACCGACGCGCCGTCGCAAAATTGGGCGACACCCGGCGATTTCTTTATCTTAGCCGACAAGTTGGCGCTCGACGTGCTTCGGCAGGCTCGGGTGACGGCGTACAAAAGGATCAGGGGCATCCAAGCCGACGAGCTGGCAAATCTTTTTTGTCAGCATCCGCTCAAGACATTCAATAATGGCTACGCATACCCGGTACCTTTGCTCGCAGGCGATCACGTCACGGAAGATACCGGCACCGGCTTCGTCCACACCGCGCCAGGGCACGGGCGCGAGGATTTCGACGTGTGGACCGCCAACGCGTCAAAGCTTGCGGCGCGCGGCATCAATACCGCCATTCCCTACACTGTCGATGCCGACGGTCGCTTCACCGAACAAGCTCCAGGTTTCGCCGGCAAGCACGTACTCACCGAGAAGGGCGAAAAGGGTGATGCCAACGAGGCGGTGATCAAGGCCTTGATCGACGCCCATATGCTGATCGCGCGCGGGCGCCTAAAGCACCAATACCCGCATTCCTGGCGGTCGAAGAAGCCGGTGATCTTCCGCAACACGCCGCAATGGTTCATCGCGATGGATCAGCCTATCGCGTTGCTGAGTGACAGTAAGCAACGTGGCCGCACACTGCGGCAGCTCGCGCTCGCGGCGATCCAACAAACCCGCTGGGTGCCTGAGCAGGGCGAGCGGCGCATTAACGGCATGATAGAATCTCGGCCGGATTGGGTGATTTCACGCCAGCGCGCCTGGGGCGTGCCGATCGCGTTGTTCATCAAAGAAAAGCAAGACGGCTCGGTCGAGATCCTCGACGATCCCGCTGTCAATGAAGCGATCATCGATGCTTTCAACGTGGAAGGCGCCGATGCGTGGTACGCGCCGGGTGCACGCGAACGTTTTCTCGGCAAACTTGCCAACGAGGGCTGGCAGAAAGTCGACGATATTCTCGATGTCTGGTTCGATTCCGGCTCGACGCACGCTTTCGTGCTCGAAGATC
>DAIUEQ010000170.1:0-7949 GCA_036845025.1 Xanthobacteraceae bacterium
CAATGGCTCGCCCAGCGCCGTCAACGTGTAGGCGTCATGGACCTTGACGAAACGCACGGCGGGCGGCGCTTGGCGCGGGTCTTCTTCGCCGCTCTCGGCGCCGCGCGCCAATTCCTCATAGACGCGCGGGCGCAGACAGTCCGCTTCGTCCGGGGTGAGAAGGCCAGAGTCGATCAAAAGCAGATCGTCGAAAGCACCGCGCGCGCTGGCGATGCCGCTCGTTGCGGCCAGATCGTTGATGCCAACCGGCCGATCGTCCTGCGCCGCGAGATTGGCGATCAGCATCCGCAGCCAGGTATTGCCGGACTTCGGATAGGAGGCGAGCCAGATCCTCCTTGTCACGCCGCGTCCTCCATTAGGCCGATCTCGAGCCAATGCCGCTCCAGCGACAGGACGACTTCGGGCATTGCGGCAAAGTCGAGCTTTCTGGTCAGATGGAAAATTCCGGCATTGTTGGCGATCGTGGCGGCGGCGTGAAAATAGAGGACCTTTTGATTCAGGGGCGCTACCAGCCGGGGACGGTAGGCGTTGAACCGCAGCAGCAGGGCGGCATCTGCCACATTGGGCCGTTCGATGCCCGCAACGCGCGGCGGCAGCGCCTCGTGCAGCGCGTAAACCGCGCCGAGCGGCAAAGCCTCGACGTGAGCCGCGCCCGGATCGACATAGAATTTCTCCAGCCTCTTGCGCACGCGTTGGCCGCGGCTTTCCTCGAGATCGAGCTTTTCGATCGCCTGCGCCCATAATTTGAGCTGGCGTCCGTCCGGATGCACCATCGGTGTTCCAGTTGCGGTCACCGTGATGGCGCAGAAATCGTCGGTGATCAGACGATAGCCGCGCCGCGACAGCGCAGCGGCCAGCGTCGATTTTCCCGCCCCCGAGGGCCCGCAGAACAGGATCGCCTTGTCATTCACACGCACCGCGCTCGCGTGCAGCACGATTTGTTCGCGCTGATGCAGCAAGATACCGAAGGCGGTGCCGAGGATGAAGATCGGAACATCGCCGGCGTCGGCGCCAGGCTCCGCTTCGAATGCGATCTCGTCCCCGGCGGTGAGCAGGAAGCGCGCCACACCGGGAACGCGCAGCAGGAATTGCTGGCCGGCGATTTGCCAGTTCGGGCCCGATGCGGTCGCGTCGGCAAACGCCGCCGGCACTGCACGGCCGCGAATCGTGACGTCGGGCGTGCCGTGACCGGGCGCGGCGGCGTTGAGGCCGGGCAACACGATCTCGCTGCCTACGGTCAGCCCTGCGATGCAGTAAAAGTGCACGTTCGGCTCGATTCGGATGTGGCTGCCGCGGACGCCAGGAGTCCCGGGCGCGGGATCATTATACGAAAAGACTCATCAAATTCAAAAACCGCGCGAATGATGAAAGCGCTCCCTTATGCATTGCCGCCTTCGACCCAGCGGATGAAACGGCCAACGTGGACGCCGCGGGCCAACGCGAGCCGATAATCGCTCCTGCGGGTTTCAGCTTCGTTTGCGTCCTTCGGCCATTGCGCCATCAGGCGCTTCAGGCGCGGCAGGTCGATCAACCGCTTCGCCAGCGGTGAGCCCTCGAGACGATCGATATCGGCGGCAACATCGTCCCGCGTCTCGTCGAGCGCGCGGAACCATGTCGGCGAATTGGCGCCGCGCCGGTGTTCGTCGAGAATTTGTCGCGGCAGCCGGTCGGCCAAGACCCGCCGCGCAAAGGACCGCGGGATGCCGTCGCGCCGGTACATCGGCTCCGGCACCGCAAGCGCGAACTCAAGCAGCCGGCGGTCGCCAAGCGGGTCGCGCACCTCGAAACCGTAAATCTCTTCCGCCAGTCCTCGTATGTCGCGCGCGTATTGGTTCCGGTCAAAGAGGCGACGAGCGCGCAGCCGCCTCGGATTCCGATCCTCTGCGCTGAACCAGGGATCAAAGCCTTGCGCCCGCCACTGCCGCGGCAAATTGGCTTCGGCAATGAAGGCCGGATTGAGCGCACTATAATGAGCAACGCTGTCGGGATCGCGGCCTCGCATCCGGTAGATGAGCCGGCGCAGCCAGAGCGGCGCCGTCGGCATGAGAAGGTCGCCGACGAAAGTCCGGGCTAAGCCGCGGTTGCTCTGCCGCGCCGCGGCGCGCAGCTCGAGCGCGAAGGCGTGCCATTGGCGTGCGCCAAAGAGTTCGACCAGCGAAAGTCTGCCGTCCCAAGTCAGCCCGAAATTCCCGTAATTTCCTATCAGCAGCGCCTGATGGCCGGCGGCGGCGACTGCTTCGGGCAGATATAGACCGTCGCGGAAGCTCGCCGGAGCAAGCGAAGGCAGGTTCGCCCGCACGAAATAATACGTATCGTCCTTGGCCTTGGGATGCGAACGGTTGGGCGCGACGAACCGAATGTCGAGGCTGGGATACATTCGCGCCAGCGCCTCGACCTTATCGCGCTCGTCGAGATATTTGAACGCACCGACGTCGATGTCGGTGCCGGCCGACGCGACCATGCAAAAACAGGTGACGCTGTCGGCCAAACCTTGCCGCGCCACCGTAGCGGCTATCGCGGAGGAATCGAGACCGCCGCTGGTCGCGATCGCGACGCGTTGGGTGCCGCGGGTTGCCGAGGCGACGGCGACATCGAAGAGTTCACGGGCTCTCTCGATGTAATCTTCGTCGCGCTGATAGGGTGGCGGCGCGTCGAGGTCCGGCGACCAATAGTGCCGGCGACGCACGCCCGCGTGACCGATCGTCACCAGTGTCCTGCTGGGAACCCGCTCAATGTCGCGGTAGAAGGTTTGCCAGTCGTCGCGAATGTTGACGGCAATGAATTGCGCCAGCGCCAGCTCGTCGACCGCGCGGGGCACGCCCGGCAGCGCCAGCAGCACGCCCAGCGTGGTCGCGAAAGCGACGAAGTCCGGTCCGCGATGAAAGAACAGGGGCCGGTTGCCGAGACAGTCGCGGCCGAGTGTCAGGCGGTTTGCCGCTGCGTCCCAATGCGCGAATGCGAATGCCCCGAGACACCGCGCCACTCCACCATCGCCCCAGCGCTCGTAGACGCGATGAATCAATGCGGCATCGGACGTGTGCGCAAGATCAATGGCAGTGAGCCCGAGCGCGTGGCCCAGTTCCTCGCGATTGTCGAGGCGCGCATCTGCTGCGAACAGCGCGCGGCCGTTCGGACTCGTGAGCAGCAGCTCCTCGCCGTTCGATCCTTGCGGCGAAGCGCGGTGAACGAATATTGCGCTTTCGATGCGGCGTGCGACCGTCCGCCCTTTGCGCCACGCGGTAAGCGCGCTCGCCGTGCGATTCTCCGCGCTCTGGTCGATGGCGCTGCCGTTTAACGCCACGATGCCGGCGAATGCGCTCATTTGTGCACGTCCGGCTGAACCCAGCGCGATCGGCCACCGTTCGGCTTGTCGGAGTTTCGGTGACGATATCGGCGCCGCGCCGGCGATTCGTAGCCGTTATTCTGGCGGCGAATTCCACCGCATAGGACTGCGGCGCGCGCCATTAACGAAGCTTCGAGTGTATCAACCGCTCCGCGAGTGAACCCCGTGTACTCTGTGTTTTGCCCACGGGTCCCCCACCTTGCAAGACGCCCATTCGCCGTGGACGCGACGCCGCCTACCGATCAGCTCAGTGTCGGAGCTATGGTGCGGCCGTCGGAGGCGGCATTATGAGTGGCTACCGTCGCGGCAAGGCCGGCCACGAAGAATTGCGGTGTGTGCCATTGGCGACGCTCCGGTTTCGCCGGCTGCTCCGCTGCCGAATCGTGGGCCTTTCGCATTTCGTCCATTGGTCTTCCTGGGGAGCTTTTTCTTTCGGAAAAACAGCAAAAGGCCGCAACTAACGGTCTTTCGATCAGCAAGACTTAAACGCCTACGTGGTATTATGCCCCCTATCGCGCTAATCTTCAATGGCAAGATTTTGCAGGTTCAAGCTGAGCCCGTGCGCGGTAAGCAGTGAGCATGACAAATCGGATCGAGCCCGGGGCCGACACGGCATGGCCGCCGGAAGGTGCCGTCGACGGGCGCTGCCCCTATCTCATCTTTCGCGACGTGCTCGGTCCCGAATACGTCGCAGGGCTGCTGGATCATGTTTTGGACCGGCGAGCCGATTTCCAAACCGGTCTCATGCACAACCGGGAAACCGGCGAGCTGTTCGCGGATCCGGTCGTTCGGGACGCGCTCTACCTCAACGACCTCGGTGCCTTCGCGGCCCCGATCAAAGCCTTCGTCACCGCCGTCGCGGCGCCGGCGCTCGAGGCGTTGCGCTTGATCGAACCGGACGTCGAGCCGATGGAATTCATAATTACCGCTTATGGCGAGGGCGGGCACATCGCCGATCACATCGACACCTATAGGTGGACCGACCGGGTGCGCATCCTGTCCTGCGTCTACTATTTTGCATCGACGCCGCGCCGCTTCAGCGGCGGCGAACTGCGCCTCTACGGTTTTCCCAAATTTTCGACCGTTGGTGGAGAGCCGGCGGCACCCTCGTTCGTCGATATCGAGCCGCGCACGGACACGTTGATTGTCTTTCCCAGCTGGCTTCGCCACAAGGTGCTTCCGGTTCACGTTCCAACGGGCGCGTGGGCGGACTCGCGCTTTACGGTGAATTGCTGGATCCACCGGGCGGCTGCCGGGCAGGACAAAGCTCAAGCGGGGCACGGTTGATGGTTGCGTTCGCTGGACCATTCGGCACGGAACCCTGAAATGTCCGAGCATGAAGATCGTCTGCTATCGTATGTCGTCGGCGGAAAATCGATCGGCGCCAATCTCGAGCAGGCGATTGCCTCCGGGAACGTCGTCCGTCACGCCGACGGCAAGCTTGAACTGCTGAGACCTTACGGTCACCCGCCCGCGGTCATGAACCTTGACGGATACATCTGGCGGCAAGGCGACTTCGCGCAGCCCTGCGTCTTTCTCAATAGATTTATGTTCCGGCACGTCTACGGCGAGGCCGCCGTGCCGTTCGGCTGCCGCAACTGCTACAAAGTCAAGGTCGTCTCGAACAGTCTGCGCCAAATGGTGGCGGTCAAGGACATAGCGGAATCGGTCACCGCCAGTTCGAAGAGCGGAGTGGAGGTCGATAATCCGGAAAACCAGCACCTCTATGGCAGCTATTTTTATTTCCTCGGCCTCGATCGCGCGCGCGCCGCTTATAAAGTCTTGCGCGCGAAAATAGACCAGCACAGCAAGCTTGGCGCCGGGATCAAAATGTTGATCAAGCGCGGCTGCACGAATTATGAACGCAAATGCGGCCCGTCCGATCAATATAAGTTCGATCCCCGACAGGAGGAGATTGAGCAGCATCTGTTTCCCCGCTTTGTCGCGGATGTTCGATTGGGAGCGAAAAAGACGGTTCGAGATAAAATCCAGTTCTTGGAATGGGTGCGGACCGCCTATCGAATTGGCGACGACACGTACAAGGATTTTACCGACGGCAAGGATCTTCATCCTTCGGTCGTCACCTACCCGCCGGAGGAATAGGCGGAAGCCCGACAATCAACCTGCGAAGACGGCAATCTGCGAATAGCCTCGCGCAAGCGTGACGCCGGTCACTGGAACATCGCCGCAAAGGCTCCAGGCGTGGGCCTTCAGTTCATTGCCGTCGCGGAGGAGGCCGAGCTGAACGGTCGCCGGCAATCCGCGCCGCCGCAGCATCAGCAGCGCGGCGAACGCCTGTTGCAGGCAGACGGCGCGGAACGGTACGTGCCTCGCGGCGCGCTCTATGGCGCGCCCGATGAGCTCAACCTCCGCGGCAGAATTTTGGCCGCAGCCGGCTTCGCTCCGGACAATGCCGAAAAGTTTCAACGCCCGCGGTAGCGGCAACAGCCCGAACGCCAAGCGCACCGCCAGCAAATAGAAGGATGCTTCCATGGTGCGGCTTTTTTCGCCCCCGGGCAAAGCGACAAATCGGAGGAGCTTCGCCATCAAACGAGCCTCACGACATCCTGCTCCACCATCCGGCCCAGCAGGTTTTGCACGTCGGTCGCGATGGTCTTGCGATCCGCCTCATAGTCGGCGGCCAGCCCGTCGATCAGGGTGGCAAACGAGCAGGGCGGCTCGATGCGCTTCCAGATGTCGCTGCCGATGTTGTCGAGGCCGAAATAGCGGCCCTGTTCGATGCTCATCATGACGATTTCGCCGTCGACCTCGGCAGTGAGCACCGATGGGCTGCGCGAAATCACGGTCGCGTCGCCGATCTGGCTGGCCTTTTCGGCGGAATTTGCGGCTTCGTTGGTCGGCATGGCCTGATTTCGGTGCAATACCGATCGCATTTTATGGGGCGCAGCCTTCACTGTCGAGGCCGAGAAAAAGACGCATATGCGCCGTTCCGGGCACGACCTGGCACCACGATTTGGCGCCAGGATTTGGCGCCAGGATTTGGCGCTTTGTGTAGTCTCTGCGCCATCTGCTAAAGAGCAAATGATGCAAGACCAGCCTGCCGTTTCGTCGCCCGCAAGCTCGACGCCGCTCGACGCATTCTGCGCGTTGGTTCTTGCCGACCATCCGCTGCAACGACAATTGCTGCAGCCGGATTTTACTGACGAAGAAAAATTCATAGCCTGGTTTGTGGATATCGCCCGCCAACGCGGCTTCGCGATAGCCGCGGCAGACGTGCGCCAGGCGATGCGCCCGCGGTTGCCCGGGCTCGAGGGTCTGGTCGATTCAAGCGTCGATGAAACGCCGCCGCCGCCGGACGGCTGGCTGCCGATCCGCGTCTCGGCGCATGGCGGCGCGCTTTATGTCCATTGGGCCTATTTCGGCGTCCAGCGCCTGCGCCAGCCGTTCTTCCAGGGCGAAGTCCAAGACTGCGCGTGGCAACCGCCCAACCGTTTGTTTCGCTACGTTACCCCGATCGAGGAGCTTGCTGCGTGGCTCAACGCGCGTCCGCATCTACAGCCGAGCGGCTTCATTTTCCACATGTCGCGCTGCGGCTCGACCCTGGTGTCGCAGATGTTGGCGGCGCTGCCGTCCAATCTCGTCGTCTCGGAGGCGAGCCCGATCGATACGGTGGTCCAGGCGTCGCACTGGTGGCCGGATCTGGACGAAGCGCGCCACGCCGCCTGGCTCAATGCCATCGTCGGTGCGTTCGGTCAGCAGCGCCGTGGCGACGAGCGGCGCTATTTCGTCAAGCTGGACTGCTGGCATACGCTAGCCTTGCCGCTGTTTCGCCGCGCGTTTCCGGCGGTGCCGTGGGTCTTTCTCTATCGCGATCCGGTGGAGGTGCTGGCGTCGCAAATGAACCAGCCCGGCACCCAGATGCTGCCGAGTGGCATCGGGCCCAATCTCTACGGCATCGAACGCTCCTATGGACCTGGCGCCGCGGAGGACTATTACGCGCGCGTGCTGGCCAAGGTCTGCGAGCCGGTGCTGCGACATTATGGCGAAGGCGGCGGCTTGCTGGTGAACTATCGGGAGCTTCCGCAGGCGCTGTTTACGGCGATCTTGCCGCACTTCGGCGTCACCGGCGACGCGGCCGACCGCGCCGCAATGACCGAGGCAACCCGTTACGACGCCAAATCCCCGGGCATGGCGTTCACCCCCGACAGCGACGCCAAACAGCGCGGCGCCAGTGCCGCGACCCGCGCCGCCGCGGAGCGATGGCTGCGCGATCCCTATAGCCGGCTCGAAGCTCTGCGCGCCGCAAGGACAGGTTGATTTGCCGGCGGCCAATGGGCGATGCTTGCGACCTGAACAGGACGCCTTAGGAAACCAGCCATGTCATTGCCGGATCGGCTGCGCTTGCCGTTCACCTTCGACCCGGACCTCTTGGCCCGCGACCTGGAAGGGCTCAGCACAGTTGGCTGGACCAGGCATTTCGTGCGGCAGAATTATGACGGGGATTGGAGCGTCATTCCGCTGCGCGGCAAGGCCGGTGCCACCCATCCGGTGATGATGATTTATTCCGATCCGACCTGCCGGGATTTCGCCGACACGCCGATGCTGGCGGCCTGCCCCTATTTTCAGCAGGTACTGGCGACCTTCG
>DAIUEQ010000171.1:0-7927 GCA_036845025.1 Xanthobacteraceae bacterium
AGCCCCCGATTTTTGCGCGTGACAATCCTGGCCGCCGATCGCCACGCCGCTCCCGGCCGCCGCGTCGGCAAATTGCGCGATGAGGGTAGCGGGCGGGCACACCATCAGCTCAACCTTGGACAGCGCCTTTGCCCCGGCAATGATCTTTTGCAGTTGCTCGACCGAGCGTCTGAGGCCGTTCATTTTCCAATTGCCGGCAACCAGCGGACGGTGGGGCTTCATTTTGCTCAACTATCGGATAATGCCTGCGACAACGACGCGTTAGCAGAGCCCTTGCCGATAAAAAAGAGGCGATTTAGCAAGAACTTTCCGGCGGTTGCGGCTTTGCGCGCGGCTCCTTATTATGCGCTGCCGCTATGATGAACTCGTCTCCCGCGAAAAGAGGATAAAACCGCTCTGCGGTAACGAGTAACGAGACATCTTTTGGCGCTAATCCACTCACACGAGAACGGTTGAACATGCTCCGAGGTATCCGCAAAGCCTCCGCCAATTGGCTCGGCCGCACCGTCATGGGCGCGGTCATGGGTCTTTTGGTGTTGAGCTTTGCGATTTGGGGCATCAACGACATTTTCCGTGGTTTCGGCCGTTCGACGGTCGCCAAGATCGGCAGCACCGAGATTCCGATCGAAGAGTTCCGCCGCGTCTATAACGAGCGCCTGCAGCAACTCAGCCGCCAAGTCGGGCAGCCGGTCACGCCGGAGCAAGCGAGTGCCGCGGGGCTGGACCGGCAAGTGCTCAGCGAAATGGTCGCGGAAGCGGGGCTCGATCAGCGCATCCGGCAATTGCATCTGGCCATTCCGGATTCAGAGATCGTGGAGCGGATTACCGCCGATCCGACTTTCAAATCGCCGACCGGCAGCTTCGATCGGCTGCGCTTTCAACAACTCATCCGCAGCGCCGGCTACACCGAACAGCGTTTCATTGCCGAGCAGCGCAAGGTGGCCCTGCGACGCGAAATCGTCGATTCATTGACCGCTGCGTTACCGGTGCCGAAGGCGTGGCTGAGTGCAATCAATCAATTCCAGAACGAGGAACGCAGCATCGCCTATCTGCAGCTCGGCCCGGCACAAGCCGGTGATATCCCGCAACCGACGGCGGACGAGCTCAACAAGTATTTCGAAGCGCGCAAAATCCTCTTCCGCGCGCCCGAATATCGCAAGGTATCGACGATCCAGGTGACGCCTGCTGACCTCGGCAAATGGATGGACATTTCCGAGGCCGACATCAAAGCCGCGTACGAAGAACACCACAATCGCTATGTCACGCCCGAGCGACGGCACGTCGAGCAAATGGTGTTTCCGAAAATCGAGGACGCCGACACGGCGGCAGCACGCCTCAAGGACGGATTGACTTTCGCCGCCCTTGCCGGCGAACGCGGCCTCAAGGACCAGGACATCGATCTCGGCACCGTGCCGAAATCCGAAATCGTGGATCCGGCGGTGGCGGATGCGGCGTTTTCGCTCAAGGAAGGCGAGGTCAGCGCGCCGATCAAGGGACGCTTCGGCACGGTAATTGTCACGGTGATCAAGATCGAGCCCGAGCAAACGAAGCCGCTCGCCGATGTAACGGCGCAGATTCGCAACGATATCGCGGCGGAGCGCGCCAAAAGCCAAGTGCGCGCTCTGCACGATCAGATCGAAGACGCGCGCGCCGGCGGCAGCACGCTGGAAGAAGCGGCGAAGAAAGCAAACCTTCAACTCGTAAACTATGAGATCGACCGGTCCGGACGCGATCCAAGCGGCAAGCCCGTGAGCAACCTCCCCCACGCAGCCGACGTAATCGCCGCGGCCTTTACATCCGACGTCGGCGTCGAAAACGATCCGGTCACCGCCGATGGCGGATACGTTTGGTACGATGTCACCACAATTACGCCGGCGCATGATCGCACGCTTGACGAGGTCAAAAGCGAAGTCGAGGCGCGCTGGCGCGAGGATGAAATCGCCACGCGGCTGAAGGCGAAAGCCGCCGACTTCCTCGACAAGCTCAAGAACGGCGCTTCGCTCGACGACGTTGCCAAGGCCGAGAATCTTAAAGTCGAGAGCGCAGACAACCTCCAGCGCAACAAGCCGGCGCCCGGACTCTCCGCCAAGATCGTCGGATCGGTATTCCGCACAGCCAAGGATGCTTTCGGCAGCGCCGCCGGTGATCAGCCTACCGATTGGGTGGTCTTTCGCGTCACCGCGGTGTCGGCACCGAAAGTCGACGCCAACTTGCCGGAAGAAAAACGCATTGAAGAAACGCTGCAGAGTCAGGAGAACAACGACATCCTCGGACAATACGTCTCCTGGCTGCAGGAAGAGCTGGGCCTGAGCGTCAACCAGGCTGCACTGGCGCAGGCGCTCGGCAATGCTGCGCCGGACACCAATTAGTGCGAATTGAGCCTCCGCCCGACGCGTTCACGGCTCGCTACAGCGCCGGCGAACCGCAAGTCGTGTGGACGACACTGGTGGCCGATCTGGAAACGCCGGTTTCCGCGTTTCTCAAAATCGCTGCGGCAAAAACGAAGAATTCCTCGCCGTTTGGCTTTTTGCTCGAATCGGTCGCTGGCGGCGAAGTGCGCGGGCGCTACTCAATTATCGGTCTCGATCCCGATGTAATTTTCCGGGCCAGCGGCCGCACCGCCGATATCAATCGGAAGCCGCAGGATCCCCAAGCCTTCGTGCGTGCGAACGCCGAGCCTTTGCAGGCGCTGCGCGAACTCATCGTCGAAAGCCGCATTGTCCTGCCTGATGCGTTGCCGCCGATGGCTGCCGGAATTTTCGGATATCTCGGCTACGATGTGGTGCGGCTCCTCGAAGATTCACTTTCGGCTCCAGGACCCGATCCGATCAGCATTCCCGATGCTCTCCTGGTGCGGCCACGGCTGGTGGTGGTCTTCGATGCCGTCGAGAATGCCATCACCTTGGTTACGCCGGTACGCCCACTTGCGGGCGTGACCGCGAAAGCTGCGCTGGCGCGCGCGGCGGAGCGGTTATCGACGATCGTCGATGCGCTCGATCGGCCACTCGACAAATCGGCGCATGGTAGTGACGGCGGTCCACTCGGAGAGACGCCGCGCTCGAATACGACGCCGGAGGAATTCAAGCGGATGGTGTTGCAGGCAAAGGACTACATCCTCGCCGGCGACATCTTCCAGGTGGTCTTGTCGCAGCGCTTTGAAATGCCGTTTTCGCTGCCGCCCTTCGCGCTCTATCGCGCGCTGCGGCGGGTCAATCCGTCGCCTTATCTGTTTTTTCTCGACTTCGGCGATTTTGCAGTCGCCGGCTCAAGCCCGGAAATCCTGGTCAAGACCGCCGACGGGGCGGTAACCGTGCGGCCAATTGCCGGCACGCGACCGCGCGGCGCGACGCCCCACGAGGACAAGCAGCTCGAGGCCGAGCTTCTCTCCGACGCCAAGGAACGGGCGGAGCATTTGATGCTGCTCGACCTCGGCCGCAACGACGTCGGCCGCGTCGCGGAGATCGGCACCGTCAAGGTCACCGACCAGTTCTTCGTTGAGCGCTATAGCCACGTGATGCACATTGTCTCCAATGTTCAAGGCCGGCTGCGCCAAGATCGCGAGCCACTTGACGCGCTCGCCGCGGGCTTTCCCGCCGGCACCGTCTCCGGCGCACCGAAGGTGCGGGCGATGCAAATCATCGATGAGCTGGAAAAGGAAAAGCGTTCGCTCTATGCCGGCTGCGTCGGGTACTTTTCGGCCGATTCTGAAATGGACACCTGCATCGTCTTGCGAACCGCATTGATCAAAGATGGCGTGATGTATGTCCAAGCCGGCGCCGGCATCGTCGCCGATTCCGATCCTGACCTCGAACAGCAAGAATGCGTCAACAAGGCGAAGGCGCTGTTCCGCGCTGCCGAAGAAGCCAAGCGGTTCGCCGGTGCCGGTGGCCGCGGACAGTAGCAGGCTTGGTGATGAGCAATCTTGCCGCAACTGAGATCGTATCGTTCTGGCGTGAAGCCGGCCCGGTCCGGTGGTGGGAAAAGAACGACGAGTTCGATGGTCTGGTCCGCTCCACATTCCTGCCGCTGCATGAGGCGGCGGCGCGCGGCGAGCTTGCGGCTTGGGAAGATAGCCCCGAAGGCGCACTGGCATTGGTCATTTTGCTCGATCAATTTCCGCGCAACATGTTTCGCCGCAGTCCACATGCCTTCGCAACCGATCCGCTGGCGCACGCTGTGGCGGAGCGGGCGATCTTGCGCGACTTCGACGCGGCGATAGACCAGGAGATGCGCATGTTCTTCTACATGCCGTTCATGCACTCCGAAATTTTGCTTCATCAGGACCGCTGCGTCGAACTCATGGCGGCGATGCCCGATGGCGGCTGGGAAAAATTTGCAGCGGTTCATCGCGACATCATCGCCAAATTCGGACGCTTCCCGCACCGAAACCACGCGCTTGGCCGCGCCACCACGGCCGCGGAACAGGATTTCTTAGACGCCGGCGGTTTTGCCGGCTAAGGAAAGTCGAACGGTACGCGGGGGGCCGTTTCCATGACTGCGCGCGAAGACCTTTCTCGCTCCCCTGCCGAAATCCCCGTACTGATTATCGGCGGCGGGTTGGTTGGCCTGTCCACTGCGATGTTTCTGGCGCAGCACGGCATCGCCTCGGTGGTCGCCGAGCGGTTGCGGGGTGTGTCGGCGTTGCCGCGCGCCGCGCATTTTCACTTACGCACCTTGGAATTGTTTCGTTCTGCGGGCGTCGAAGACGCCGTACGCCGTCAGTCGGAGCTGGAGTTCACGCCGGAGGGCGCGATCGTTGCGCTGGAATCCCTCGCCGGCAAACAGATCGCCGCCTACATCCCCAGCCTCAACGAGGGCGTCGAAGCGTTAAGTCCGTCACGGCGGCTGTTCATCACTCAGCCGGGCCTTGAACCGATCCTGCGGGCGCGCGCCGAGCAAGCGGGCGCCAAAGTGATGGACGGGACCGAGCTCGTCGCGCTGGCGCAAGATCGCGACGGCGTGACCGCGACCGTGCGCGACGTCGACAGCGGCCTCGAACGGCGGCTGCGCGCCAAATATGTGGTCGGAGCGGACGGCCCGCACAGCAAAACCCGCGAACTCCTGACAATCCCATTCGACGGCCGCGGCGTGTTCTCTAACAGCATCACCATCTATTTCCATGCCGACGTCGCCAAACTGATGAGCGGTCGGAATTTCAGCGTGATGTACATCATCAATCCGGCCTTGAGCGGATTCATCCGGCTAGACAAGGACAGCCAGGCCGGCTTTCTCGTGGTCAACACCGTCGGCGATACCAGCCTCCCGGAAACCGCCAATGCCGCCGCCGACACCGGCGAGAAGCGTCTGCTCGAATTGGTGCGCGCCGCAATCGGCGCGTCCGACATCGCGGTGAAGATCGACGGCATCGCCCGCTGGCGCGCGGTATCCGACGTGGCACGCCGCTATGCCGAAGGGCGCGTATTCATTGCCGGCGACGCCGCCCACGTGATGCCGCCGAACGGCGGCTTCGGCGGCAACACCGGGATCCACGACGCGCACAATCTCGCCTGGAAGCTCGCCTTCGTGCTCAACGGTCACGCCGGCGCCGATTTGCTCGCGAGTTACAATCTCGAGCGGCAGCCGATCGGCAAGTTCACGGTCGAGCAAGCCTACACGCGTTACGTTACGCGCACCGCGCCTTATCTCGGGGCGACGGATTATGAACCGCAAGCCAATGATTTCAATATTGAGCTCGGTTACCTTTACCACTCACCCGCGGTTATTTCCGAAGGTTCATCCGACGCCTTGCACGAACATCCGGATGCTTCGGCGGGTCGTCCTGGCTCGCGTGCCCCGCATCTGTGGATCGAGAAGGCCGGACATCCGCTGTCGACGCTCGATTTGTTCAACACGGACTTCGTGCTCTTAGCGGCGCCAGGCGGCGCGGCGTGGCTCGACGCGGCGCAGCACGTCGCGAGTCATTTTCGCGGCCTGCCCTTTGTCGCCTATCGGTTTGGCGACGATCTCGCCGATCCCAGCCGGCGGTTTGGCGCGCTTTATGGTCTGAATGACACCGGCGCGGCGTTGATTCGGCCTGACGGATTTGTCGGCTGGCGTGCGCCGACATTATCCCCCGATCCGGAATCGGCGCTGCGCGAAGCCCTTGCGTCGCTGTTGGCCAAAGTTTGAGGGCGGTCACTCCATTATGAAGTTTCTGCAACAAGCCGGCAAAATTCGTTTCACTGTTCAAGAATGCGGCGGCGAAAATTAATCATGCTGCAAATTCCGAATAAAAACTTGACAGCATCGGAGTCGCGGTCGTTACAGTGCCAATCCATTTTTTAGCAGCACAGGGGCTGATCATGAAAACACTCTTCGTCGCGCTTGTCCTCGCCGCCGCAACTTTGACCGGGTCGTCGTCATTCGCCGCCGACGAACGCAATGTGACCGTCATCAACGGCACCGGCTACGGCATAAAATTCTTGGGCTTCAACAATCCGGGCGATAGCGATTGGTCGGAGAACGAGCTCCCGCCCAATAGCGTTCTGCCCGATGGGAACAGCGTTTACGTGAAGTTCAACACCCAAGACAAAGGCTGCAAGTGGAATGTCCGCATCGACTGGGCCGAAGAGGGTTATCCCGGCGTGCTGTGGCGCGACATTGACCTTTGCAGCATCGATAGCATGACGCTGCGTTACGATCGCGCTACCGACAAAACTTCAGCCGAACTTAAATAAATCACGCAGCATCCGGTTGGCCAAATACGCGGCGGCGCCTCATCGGCGCCGCCGTTCTCGTACTCATCGTTGGATAACAAATCGATCACGTGTTCCGTCAACGCTCAGTTGTTGGGGTTGTTGGCGTAGCTGTTGGCGTTGATTTCAGTTTGCTCGGCAGCGAGGATGCCCGCTGTCACCGCAGCGTTGGCCTCGTCGTTTGCTTCTTGCGTGGCCTGCATTGAGTTGAGCATCATCTGCTGGTTCGCCGCGTCAGACGCCTGCTGGGCGCTATTGTCGATCGGCGGGCTAGTATCGTCACTCGTTGCCGACGACAGCACAGGCGCTCCGCCACGGGTGGTACCGGCGAACGCGAAGCCGAACGAGTGCTGATCAAGGGCGGCCGGGTAGGCGGTCACCCTCGAATAGTCGACATCCGGCCAAACAACCTTGTGAACGTCGGTTGTGCCTGCCATCGCAGCGTTTCCAGTCAGCGCGAGCGAGGCGACGATGAATGTACTGCACACCAGTTTTTTCATGACACTCTCCTTTTGCTCAAGATTTCAGAACCGCAAAAGAAGGCTAGGCGCGGCGAACTAAACGGCGGATGTCCGGCCGATTAAACTTGGTTCATTTTGTGGATAACGGCGAACGATGACAGCGCCGCCCGGCAGCTGCAGGCACTGGCCAATTCCAGACGGCGGCGCGCCGCGCTAACCGCGAAGTTTATTCTCCGCCGTTCTCGTCGCTTTCTTCGGATAGCCGCTCGACCGAAGCGACGCGCTCGCCCTCGGCGGTGGAGAACACAATCACTCCTTGAGTGGAGCGGCCGGCTATGCGAATGCCTTCGACCGGGCATCTGATAAGTTGACCGCCGTCCGTGACCAGCATGATCTGATCGCTCTCTTCAACCGGGAATGAAGCAACGATCGGGCCATTTTTGTCGGTGATCGCCATGGCGACGATGCCTTTGCCGCCGCGCCCGGTGGTGCGGTACTCGTACGACGACGTGCGCTTGCCGAAGCCTTTTTCCGAGATTGTCAGCACGAATTGCTCGGCCGCCGACAGTTCGACGTAGCGAGTCTGGCCGAGCTCGATCGCGCCGCTTGCCTCCTCGGCATCGGCGCCGTTCTCCTCGGCCTCGATCTCACCGTTGCCACCGCGACGCACCGCATTGGCGCGCTTGAGATACGCCGCCCGCTCGTCGGCGCTGGCCTCGACGTGGCGCAGTATCGACAGCGAGATCAGTTTGTCGCCGTCCGCCAAGTTGA
>DAIUEQ010000172.1:0-7811 GCA_036845025.1 Xanthobacteraceae bacterium
CTGTTGCCATACTCCCTGAATCTCGACTCCGCTGCCGCTGCTGTCCTCGCCGCCGATCAACCCGCCGGGACCGATCAACATCGCCGCGTTGTAGTACTTCGGGCCGTCCTTTTCTATGTAACCGCAAATCGCGTGTATTCTGGCTTTGGCACAAGCGGCGGCAACGGCCTCGGCCGGTGGTCCATCCAACGATTCGGCAAAGGGCGCGGCCTCATCCAGCGACTCGTAGCAATACCCGGTAATCGCGCATTCCGGAAAGATCACCAGCTGCGCGGGAAACGCTGCGGCCGACGGCGGTCTTACGCGACCTCTAGAGCGAGGAGGCCGCGCCATTCATGGGGCTTGCAACCGATATTATCGGCCGCTTCATGCCCGCGGCCGATCAACGCACGCTGACGCTGGCGGCCATTTGGCTGGTTGGTCAGTGCGGCGTGTTCATCCGCAACCGCGAGCGGCTCGCTGGCCCTCCGGTTTCCCTCGAATTGGACGAAGCAGCCGTCGAGCGGTTGGCCAAACTGGTGAGCGGGTGGGCGATCGCAGGTTTGGGAGCGAAAGCCTAGTTGCCGTTTTCCCCTGGAAATCCGTCAGTCCGCCGCAAAAATTCCTTGCTCTCGGCCACAGTCCGCCTATAACGTCTGTTTGAAATTCAACCAGTCGTTTGAAAAATACGGGGATGGAGGAGTGGTCATGCGATACCCTCAGACACTGGTCGCTCGCCTGGCGAGCAAGCTCGTTCTCGACATCCTGCCAGCAACCACCGTCAGCCTTATGGGCGGTCTGTTATTCACGCATTACGGCCTCGGCCGCGTCACCGAGCCCGCCGCCCAGGCGGCGCCGGCCTCCGCGGAAATGATGCAGCTCCTGCGCGACGAACACGGTGTCATCGTCAGCTTTCTAAATGCACAGCTTGAGCGCGAGAAAACCGAACTCGCTTCGGCAGACGCGCTCCGCCGCGGCAGCGGCGAGGCCGCGGCGACGGCAAATGTCCCCGCGCGAATTCCTGCAGCGAGTGTTGCCGCCAAACCCGCGATCCCGCGTGCGAGAGTGATAGTTGCCGCGACCGCGTCGGCGCCGCTTGTGATTGCGCAAGTCCAAGAAACCGAAAACACCAGCGCGCCACCTTCGTCCGGTCCTCAGGCGTTCATCGCCAAGACAATGGGCCTTAAGGACCACGTGGTGTCGGTGACCCATCGCGTCGTCTCTGCTCTCGGCGGCATTCCGAGCTGGATCGGACTGATCGGCGACCATCCGGGCGGAACAGATACAAAGTCGCGTCCGCTCCCCGACACGGTCGCTGCGTCCTAGTGCCGACAGATTACGCAGAATTTGTGCGGCTATTCGTGGTTAATCGTTGATGCTTGTTTTTGTTTGATGTTGGCAGGAACGGGTTCTTAATCGATGCGTTTGCAAATTCGACGGCACTAAGGGCGGGCGAACAAAAACGGTCTGTCTCGGAGGTCGTCATGCCGAACCCCGGCAACTTCAATCCTGAATGGGGCTATTTGGCCCCTAAACCGGGATTTATCCGTAGCGCCCGCATGGCTCTTGCGGCTGGAGCCATTGGCACGCTTGCCGGGATGGCAGTCGCGGTCCCGCTTATTGCTCATCCCAGTGCTGACGTTTCTGTCGCCGCGCGCACCATGGCGCAACCCGGCACGCTCGACGCATCGCCGACTTCGCCGCTTTCAGCCGCGAACGCCGAGCTCCTCGAAAGTGACGTCCAGCGCATGACCGCTCCGCAAATATCGCTGCGCCCGAGCGCAGATCCTCGAGAGGTCAAGAATTTTGGGACCGCCGAGTCGCGTTCGGCAGCGACGGTTGAGCAGCCGGCTGGCCTCTCAGCTTTAGCCGAAGCACCCGCTGTAAATGACAGCGCCGCGTACGTGCCGAGCGGACCGACGCCGCTTCCGGCACCGAAGAAAGTAAGCAAAGTTCAACAGTCGGCTCGTGTTGCGGCTTTTGCTGAGGCGCCGGCGTTACGGGACGACGCGTCGATGATGTCGAGTGGAGCGACGCCGGCTCCGTCGCCAAAGAAGCTGAACAAAAGAGTGCAGGGCGCGCGCACCCTTCCGCGCAACGATCACAATTTCCGCGAAGCCGAGAAAGGCGGACCGCTCGGTTTTCTGCCTTTGATTGGCCGAACAATTCTCGGCGCAAACTGGCAAAACGGTGCCGCCGTCGCGCGCTGACGTCGCTCGCTTCGATCAGGTAGGCCGTCGGCTATCGGCAGGCACCTTGAGCAAACGCGCCATCAATTGCGTTTTGTGCGGTTGGGTAGTCCGGAAAGCCGAACGCGAGTTTGGTCCAGCCGGCGCCGGCGGGATCGCTGCCGCTATCCTGCCAAATTTCGCAGCGGCCATCGCGGAACTGGATCACGGCGTAATCGGCACGCGCGGGTGTCGATGCGGCGAGCGCTACCGTCAGAAAGCCGATCGCAAGTGCCAAGCGTTTCATGTTGAGCTCCCTGAAATCTATCCTACGAAACTCGGAAGACCTCGCAGGTGTTCCACGCAAACCTCAAGGGTGGGAGCGTCAAAGCCGGCGGTCAGACGTGATGAAAGTGATTACGTGTCGGCGCCCAAAAAACAAACCGCCCGCCAAATGGGCGGGCGGTCAATGACATCAGCGTCGGAGAACTGACGGTTATTTCCACCACTGCCGGCACCAGTGGTGCCTCATGGCGTAAGCGCCCTTGCCCTGCGCCACGTCCCAGGAAGGAACGCTGACCCAGAGATATTTCCAGCCCGGACCGGCCGGCATGGCTCGGTGATCAGCCCAAGCGCGGCAGCTCTTGTCGCCGAACTTTACGACGGCGAAGTCAGCACTCGCCGGCACCGCCGCCGCAACAAGCAACGCCAGTGCGGCAAATCCCAAACTCAACTTCTTCATCACTTAACCCCCTCTGTAACGGACCCCTCCGGTCCAACGTTAGTGAAAATCGCGGCACCAGCCCCGGCGCATCGCGTAGTGCTTCTTGCTCTGGGCGAACTCCCAGCTCTTCAGGCCGACCCAGTGATATTTCCAGCCCGGCTGCACGGGCGCGGCCGCGCTATCTTTCCAAACCCGGCAATAGCCATCCTTCTTGAACATGACCACGGCGTAATCGGCGCGCGCCGCGCCGGACGCGGCGAAGCCGAGCACCAAGACGCTCGCGGCAAAGACCAATCGCTTCATAATTCCCTAGCTCCCTTGTACCGACCCCGCTTTTTCCGATAGTAGGGAACCGCTCGCAAGGCAAGTCCGGAACGGTGCGCGGCGCGCGATTTGTTGCCATGCAGGCCGGCCAGCAACACGGAGGAATCCATGCCTGAGATCGTCGTCTATTTGCTCGAAGGCCGCTCGCTCGAGTCCAAGCGCGGACTGGTGAAGGATGTGACTGCCGCAGTGGTCAAGAACCTCGGGGTGCCAGTCGAATCGGTTACCGTCTCCATGATCGAGTCAGCCAAGGAGGCGAAGGGCAAGGGCGGCGTCCTGTTCAGCGACATGGCCCCGCGTTAACCGCGAAGTTCACGAAAAGCTGAGTTAACGACGGGGGTTTCATCGCCATTCCGCGCTCCTGACCTGCGTTTAGTGCATTGCACAATTTTTCTTGCTGCGATGCGGTATGACTCCCATAATGGCGCCGCAGATTCAGAGGTGCGGCCATGGACGACATTTGGGACACAAAGGACGGTCGACGGCGCGTGCGGCGGGATCCGCCCACGTTGGAAGAAGCGGCGCTGGCGGCGCAGGGGTTGACCACCGATCCGGATGAACAAATCGAGATTGTCGCCTCGCTGATGGAAGTCGCCGCGGAGGAGGCGAGGGCGGCAGTGCTCCGCCTAGGCCGGAGCCGGGAGGTGGAACGCGTCACCGTGACCGGCCGCATTGGCGCGCCGCGGGCGGTTATTGTCGAGAGACGGACCCCGCGTTTCGCCGTTTCGCCGCGGCGCTCGATGGCGCGTTAGGCGTCATCGAAGGGAAAGGGACCGCCGAGTGGCTATAGCCAGCGGCGGCTGCCGGGATCTGAAATCACTCGGTTGGTGACGAGGCGGTGCCAGACGAACAGGACGACGATCGCGCCGATCACCGCGCCAATCAGTCCCGCGCCCTCGTTCCGGCCATACCAGCCGACCGCTTGGCCGATGAACGTGGCGACGAATGCGCCGGCGATACCGAGCAGGGTCGTGAGGATAAAACCTGCGGGATTGTTCGGGCCCGGTGCCAGCATGCGCGCGATAATGCCGGCGACGAAACCAATAATGATGATCCAGAGAATGTGCATGGCGACCTCCACGTGCGGGCCTAATTAAGGGCACAGATCGCACTGCGTTCCAAGACACCAGCGGTATGCCGGGCGCTTCGGTTTGGGCGCGGCGCAGCCGCAGCGACACAGGCGGGAGAACTTTTGAGCCCGCGCAAGGGGCGCTATAATCTGCGCCGGTCGCCAAGCAGCGCTGCGGAGCAACTTGCGATGACCAAGACGATCGTAAAGCCGCGTACCAAAGTGGCCGCCAAGACGCAGCGGCCGCCGCTCTACAAGGTCATCCTGCTGAACGACGACTACACGCCGCGGGAATTCGTCGTGCTGGTCCTCAAAGCGGTGTTCCGCATGAACGAGGATCAAGCCTATCGCGTGATGATGACGGCGCACCAGAAAGGCGCCTGCGTGATCGCCGTCTATGTCCGCGATGTCGCCGAGACCAAGGCCAAAGAGGCGACCGAGTTCGGCAAGCAAAAGGGCTATCCATTGTTCTTCACCACCGAGCCGGAAGAATAGCGATCCGGCGCGGCCCGTTACCGCGCAAACGGCATAGTGGAAGGCGGCGGCCAGGACATTGCGGTGCGCGTGCGTTCGACGCTTTGCGCCGGCGCCTTGTAGTCAACCATCAGCGCGCCCAGCGTCACGCCGGCAAGGAATATCGCAACCATGCCAAGCATGACAGTCGGTCCGCCGCTCGGGGAATGCGGCAGGTGGCGCAATTGCTTGCTCAAAAATTCATGATCCTGCTGGTCCATGGTCTACCAATCGCTCGGCCCATGCCTCGAAAAAACTCCCGAGTGTGCCGCTATGTTCCCGGTTCGCGGCTTTAAACATCAGAAATTTGTGAACGCGCCGAGCCGGCACCGGCCCTAAACTGCCCTTTTGAACACAGCTCTTTGCGAGGACTTGCGATGAATGATTCGACTTCACTGACCGGTTCTTCCGAGGCCGCTTCGTTGGCCGGCGGCCTGGCGCGGATCTCGCCTTACGTGCTGAGCCTGCTTCGCATCATGGCGGCGCTGCTCTTCCTGCAACACGGCCTTTCGAAGTTTTTCGGATTTCCGTCCGCGAATGGGCCCCATCCGACAGCACTGTTCGATTTGGAATGGTTTGCTGCGCTGATCGAATTCGGCGGCGGCGTGCTGTTGACGCTCGGCCTTTTCACGCGCGTTGTGGCGTTTGTCGCGTCGGGCGAGATGGCAATCGGTTATTTCCTATTCCACGCGCCGCAGAACTTCTATCCGGCTCTCAACCACGGCGAGTTGGCGATTATGTTTTGCTTCGTTTTTCTGTATTTGATTTTTGCTGGCGCCGGGCCTCTCAGCCTCGACGCGCTGATCTGGGGACGCATCAAGAAGTCGTAGCGCCGCAAACCCAGACCAATTACAACGACGCTGGCTGAGTAGTTCCGCATCTGGGCCGCGTTTGAGGCGGGGGCGCACAATGTCGTTTGTTCTCGATCCTGAACAGTGGCGGAGCCGCCTTGCGGCGCTGCCGCTCGTGAGTTTTGCCGAAGGCGACACGGTATTCGCCGAGGGCACGAAGACCGGACGGCTTTTGATCCTCAAAAGCGGTGCGGTCTGCATCATGAGAGAGAACATCGAATTTGCCCAAGTGAGCGAGCCCGGCGCGGTGTTCGGCGAACTCTCGGCGCTGCTCGACGCGCCGCACTCCGCCGACGTGATCGCGCTCGAGGACTCGGAGTTTCACGCCGCCGATGCCGAAACCTTGCTGAAAGATCCGGTCGCGCTTTCTTACGTCACCGTGGTGCTCGCGCGCCGGATCGACGCCGCCAATCAGGCGCTGCTTCAGCTCAAGGTGATGGTGGAATCCGGTGAACCTGCCGGCCTGATCGACTCAACGCTCGACAAGATCGAGGGCTTGCTGGGCGCGGTCGGCAGCGGCTTTATTCGCGCCGGCGCAGGCCTTGCCGGCCATCCCTTTGCGTAAGGCGCGCAGGCACAACGCGCCTGGCGCCGCCTAGAGGAGGCAGAACAAGCACGCCGCGTTGACCGTGCAAGCGGTCGTGAGGACTAAGAACAACATCAGGTGCATCGCCGGCTCCGAGAATCGGCCACACAAAGCATGACCGAGACTCAGGGCGCGAGTCCCAAAGTTTGTTTTTTCGCGGATTCACCTCTCGTTTACGGAGGGAAGCTGCGATTCTCGGGGAGCAGGGTGGGGGTAGCGAATCGGGGACGCGTGCCCAGCGGTTATGGCTTTTGCTCCGCCAACTAAGCTCCGGGACTGGCGCGGGACGGCAGCAGCAAATCCTCTTCGGCGAGAAGTTCGCGCAGATCGCCGGCCGCCTCGATGGCGTCCTCTTCGCTGGTCACCGCCTTGAGGCGCCGGAACACTTCACGCCACGGTTCGGGGCGGCCGATCCGCATCGCCTCTTCGACGTAGTCACGAGCCTCTTTCAGCGTCTTCAGGTGCCGCGGTTTCGGCATGTCCTTGATGACGAGTGTCGGTGCAATCGGGAAGTCATCCATGGCGGTCATGGCGCGGAGTGTAGCGGGAAGCGGGCGTCAGCGAAATCCGACAAAAGACGTTTCCCGCCAACAACGAGTAAAAAAAAGCGCGTGACGGGCTGCGCAAAAGCTCAACCCATCCCGCGCTATCTTTAGCCAGTGCTCCGGCCGCTCAGCTTCGAAAGTGGCAGCCGGCATTGCCGCCTAGAGCATCGTCCAGGCGGATGACCTTACATCGTGCAGGTGCCGGCCCAGGTGTGGCACCACTGGCCGCCTTTGCACATCGCGTGGGCGGAAGCGCCTTTGCACATGCAGGCCATCTTGGTCATGCCTTCCGAGCACATCGGCGACATGTGCATATGGCCCATATGCATCATCGGATGATGCATCGCCATCGGCTTGTGCATCATCGGCTTCATCGACTTATGCATCATCGGCTTTGCCGGCGGTGCATCAGCGCTTGCCGCGCCGACCGCCGCGAGAGAAACCGCAAGTACTACAGCAGTAAACAGCTTCATGGAGAGAGCCCCCTGGGTTGAAGTCAATCGATCGACGGTTAACAGCGGGAGCCTGAACGCGGTATGAACGGTTATGCTCCGTTGGCCAAAAACCGGAGAATTCCGTTCTCCCTCTGGGCTCCGCAAAAGAGAACGAAGTTCGCGGGCCTAGCGAAACCGGCCCAGCCGCGTTCGATGTGCCGTCAACTGGCGGCGGCGGCCTTCGGCTGTGCGCCAGCGAGCGGCTGGCTCATTTTCTTAGTGCCGGTTCGTCTTGGCGGCATCGCCGATTGAGCGGCTTCCAGGATTTCGCGCTCGGCGGTCAGCCAATGCTGTTGGGCTTCGCCGTAGCGGCAACCGGCGGCAAACCAGATCTCGTAGGCGCGTTGGCGGATGCGGTTGGCGAGATTGACGTCCAAGCGGTTGCTCCCTTTACGTGCGTTAGGATGGGGTTTTGATGGGTTATTTATGGTTAATGAGCGGTTAATAAGGCTTGGGGCCGCTCTCGCTCGGCTTCGACGAAGCGAAAATGCAAGGGGAGGGACGTTTGTCGCAACGGGTTTTGATCACCGCCGGCGCTGCCGGCATCGGGCGCGAGTT
>DAIUEQ010000173.1:0-7737 GCA_036845025.1 Xanthobacteraceae bacterium
GCCACGGCAAGCTCGCCTGGCGCGCGATCCACCCGATGTTGCCGGCGAAGGAAGAATTCCCCTACACCATCCGCATCGTCTCCGAGATCACGGAGTCGAACGGCTCGTCATCGATGGCGACGGTGTGCGGCTCTTCGCTGGCGCTGATGGATGCCGGCGTGCCGCTGAAGCGGCCGACCGCGGGCATCGCCATGGGCCTCATTCTCGAGGACAAGCGCTTTGCCGTGCTCTCCGACATCCTCGGCGACGAGGATCATCTCGGCGACATGGACTTCAAGGTGGCCGGCACTGACGGCGGCGTGACCTCGCTGCAAATGGACATCAAGATCGCCGGCATCACCGAAGAGATCATGAAGGTCGCCTTGGCTCAAGCGAAGGACGGCCGCCTGCATATCCTTGGTGAGATGGCGAAGGCCATCAACACCGCACGCGCCGAACTCGGTGAGCACGCCCCGCGCATCGAGACCCTGAAAATTCCGGTCGACAAGATCCGCGAAGTGATCGGCTCGGGCGGCAAGGTGATCCGCGAGATCGTGGAAAAGACCGGCGCCAAGATCGACATTTCCGACGACGGCACCGTGAAAGTCGCCTCCGCCAATGCGGAGTCGATCACCGCGGCGCTCAATTGGATCAAGTCGATCGCTTCCGATCCGGAAGTCGGTCACATCTACGAAGGTACTGTCGTCAAGGTCATGGACTTCGGCGCCTTCGTGAACTTCTTCGGCGCCAAGGATGGCCTGGTGCATATCAGCCAGCTTGCGCCGCGCCGGGTGCAGAAGACCTCCGATGTCGTCAAGGAAGGCGACAAGGTCAAGGTCAAGCTCTTGGGCTTCGACGACCGCGGCAAAGTCAGGCTCTCAATGAAAGTCGTCGATCAGCAGACTGGCGAGGACCTCGAAGCCAAGCAGAAGGCCGAGGGTGCCGAGCCGCGGGAAGCCGCCGCCGGCGAGTAGCCTTCGCCACATTGCACTGAGATAGAACGGCGAGCCTCACCGGCTCGCCGTTCGCGCGTCGGGACGAGCCCTCAGACTTATTCGTGAACAATCACCGGCGCCGGCGCGGAACGCGACGGCCGCCTGAACACGATCAGCAGCGGCATCACCACCAACGTCGCGATCATCAGCATCTTATAATCGTCGATATAAGCGATGATTTGCGCTTGCCGCGTCACCACCGCGTCGAGCGCCGCGCGGCCGGCGGCGGTCAGCGGATTCCAGGAGTGCGCGATGAGTGGATTTTCGAAGCCGCGATTCACCGCGTTGACGCTCGGTGCAATGGCGGCGTGATTGGCCTGGGTATTCTGCACCAACATGCTGTTCACCACCGAAATGCCGACGCTCGAGCCGATGTTCCGCGACAGGCTGAACAAGCCCGCGCCTTCGGCGCGCTCCGACGTCGGCAGCGTCGACAAGGTGGCCGCGCTCAGCGGGACGAACAGGAAGCCGAGACCGAAACCCTGAACCATAGTGATGCTGATAATTGTTCCCTGCGAGACGTCCGGGGTCCAACCGGTCATTTGATAAAACGACCACGCGGTAAGCGATAATCCGACGATGAGCAAATAACGCGTGTCGACCCGCCCGACCAGACGGCCGACGAACAGCATGGACGCCATGGTGCCCACTCCGCGCGGCCCCATGACCAGACCGGCGGTAACGACCGGATAATCCATCAACTCCTGCAGATAGGGCGGCTGCAGCGCCATTGACGCGTAGTAGGTGAGACCAACCACGGAGATAAACAACACGCCGGCGGCGAAGTTGCGGTCGCGGAACAGGCCGGGCCGCACGAAGGGTTTGTCGGCGGTGAAGGTGTGCACAATAAACAAATAGAATGCCGAGACGGCGACGATCGCCTCGATGATGATCTCACCGGAACCGAACCAGTCGAGTTGCTCGCCGCGATCGAGCATGATCTGCAATGCGCCAAGCGCCAGGCTCAATGTGCCGAACCCGAACCAATCGAGCCGATCTTTCGAGTTCGCCGGCGTCTCCGGCAGAAAGATCATGATGCCGATCAGATCGATGATCCCGATCGGCAGGTTGATGTAAAATACCCAGCGCCAACTGTAATTCTCAGTCAGCCAGCCGCCGAGCACCGGCCCGAGCACCGGACCGATCATCACACCGATGCCGAACAGCGCCATGGCGAAGCCTTGGCGCTCCCGCGGATAACTGCCGAGCAGCACCGTTTGCGACAACGGCACGAGCGAGGCGCCGAAAGCGCCTTGCAGCACGCGAAACAACACAATCTGATTTAACGATTGTGCCATACCGCAAAGCATCGACGCCACCGTGAAGCCGGTGATGGCGACCATGAAAAGACGCTTTATTCCGAACCGGCTCGCGAGAAAGCCGGTCGGCGGAGTCATGATGGCGGCGGCCACGATGTAAGACGTCAGGACCCAGGCGATTTGATCCTGGCTCGCGGACACGCTGCCCTGCATGTAGGGGAGCGCCACATTGGCGATGGTGGTGTCGAGCGCCTGCATGAGCGTCGCGAGGATGACGCAGCAGGTCAGCGCGCCGCGATTGCCACCACCCGCTACGATCTCGCCGCCCATTACCGCACGCTTGGCCGATGGCCGAACAATGCGGTGAGGAAATGCGGAACGCCGCGGGCGTGGCCGGTGTCGACGTCGACGATGACGCTCATGCCGGCGCGCAGCGGCGGCAAATTTGGATCGCTGGTATCGATCCGCACCCGCATTGGTACGCGTTGCACCACCTTCACCCAGTTGCCGCTGGTATTCTGCGCCGGCAGCAACGCGAATTCCTGCGCCGCCGCCGGGCTTACGCTTTCGACCACGCCGTGCCATTCGACGTCGGGGTAGGTGTCGACGGTCACGGCCGCGGGTTGCCCGGGACGCACGTAAGTCAGCTCGGTCTCTTTTGGAGTCGCGTCGACCCACACGTGATCGGTGTCGACCAGGAAGAAAGCGGTCGTCGAAGCGGCAAGATATTTGCCCGGTGCGATAGCGGGCACATCAGTGACGATGCCGCTGAACGGCGCGGTTATTACGGTATGATCGAGTTGGCGTTGCGCCTCGGCGACTTGCGCTTGAGCCTGCAAGTATTGCGGAAGCTCAGGCGTCGGCGTGTCGACATTGCCGCCGAGCCGCGCCAGCTGCACCTTTGTTTGCTCCTGCAACGCCTTCAGCTTGCCGGTATCATTCTGAAGGGTGTAGTTCGCCTGATCGAAGGTCGCTTGCGTAGCGGTGCCGGTGCGCAAAAGCATCTGCGCGCGATCGAAATTGGTTCGATCAAGATCGACCTGAGCCTGTTGAGCGGAAACGTCGCTCACCATACGCTTGTAATCTTCCTTCATGGAGTCGAGCATTTGCCCGACTTGCGCCAAGTTGGCTTTGGCATTGTCGAGCGCGATCTGGAATTGACGCGGATCGAGCCGATAGAGCACCTGGCCGGCGGAAACGTGCTCGTTGTCGCGCACCGCAACGTCCTGAACGATGCCGGAAATGTCGGTCGAGACTCCGACCTTTTGCGCATTGACGTAAGCGTCGTCGGTGGACATGACGGCGCCGCCGGTGACGTACCAATACGCGCCTGCGATCAACGCAATCGGCAACAGCGCAAACAACACCCAGCGCACCCTGCGACGGCTGATCTTGCGCCCCTTGTCCGGAGCTTTATTGCGATCCTTGCCGCGCTTCTCCACCGGAGCGACGGGAACGACTGGCGCAACCGGCACCGTTCGTGGCGCTTCCGTAATCTCATCACGCACAGGGGAGACGGTCTTGCGAACAGGTTCAGCCATAGTGCCGCGCTCCCCCTGCCGCATTGGCATTTCGCTGTTGGATTAACCGCCGGAGGTTGTCTTTGACTGTCCCGAGCTCGGACACCATGCGTTCGATGTCGTCGTGCGACAGGCCCTCGGTGGCGCTGTTCATGGTTTCCTCGCCGAGAACGGCGAGTTGTTTCAGGAGCGGATGTGCCGCCGGCGTAAGGAAGAGGCGCTTCGCCCGCCGGTCCTCGGGGTCCGGACGCCGCTCGATTAGGCCGCTGTCGCAGAGCTTGTCGAGCAATCGGGTCAGCGTGATCGGTTGCAGATCGAGCGTTTCCGCGAGCTCCGACTGGTTGAGACCTTCGGACCGATCAAGGCGGACAAGCACCGCCCATTGCGCGCGGGTCATGCCAAATTGTGCCGCGCGATGGTCCGCATAGGTGCGGAGCAAACGAGCTACATCATTGACCATAAAGGCGAATTCTCGCCGTCGCGAAACCGGGGTCATTTGGTGGACATCCTGTTCCCGGGCCCGCTTAATATAAGCTAGCTTATGTTTTTTCCAGCGCGCTTGTTACAGGGCAGGGTTGCAGCAGGCTCAAGCCTCAGGCTCAAGCCTTGGCTTAACGGTTAGGCAACGCCAAGGCCGGCGAGGGCATCGATGTGGTGCCTCGCGGCCGCCGGGGAAAAACAGCAAAAAACCACTCGAAGAATGCCGCGTCGGGAAGCCGCCAGTTCTGACGAAACGGTGCCGACGGCGATGCGGGCGGCGCGATCCGGCGGAAAGCGATAGACGCCGGTTGAGATCGCCGGGAATGCCAGCGAGCCGAGACGGTTTGCAGCCGCGAGTTCAAGCGCGGTCCGGTAACAGGAGGCGAGGAGCTCATCCTCGCCCTCGTTGCCTCCGCTCCACACCGGCCCCACCGCGTGGATCACGTGCTTCGCTTTCAGCTGATAGCCGCGAGTAATCTTGGCGCTGCCGGTTTCGCAACCGCCGAGCGCCCGGCATTCGGCCAGCAGTTCGGGTCCGGCGGCACGATGGATGGCGCCGTCAACTCCGCCACCGCCAAGCAAGGTGCGATTCGCGGCGTTGACGATGGCATCGAGATCAAGGGTCGTGATGTCGGCTACGCAAACGTCGAGCCGGGCGGCGCCGACTTCAGCGGACAACAGCGGCGTCACATCAGCCATCGGCGATTTCCATCACGCCCATTCCGCGCGCGCTTCCGCCGCGAGGTCGACGGTGCCTTTCACGCCGATGTCTTCAAAATGGTCATCGAGAAAACGCCGCGCGGCGCGCTTGCCGGCTACGTGCAGCGCCTCGAACAACGTGTAATCCGTCGAGACTTTGCTGGCCGCGTCAAACGCCGTCCCGTGGTCGTCGAGCACAATGCGATGCACGTTGATCCGGCGGTACTGGCCCTTGCCAATGCCGCGCGGCAGCCGGTCTTGATCGATCAAACGAGAGACAAATTCAATCGCCCGATATTCCGAAAGGAGCGACGAGTTGAAGGTGATCTCGTTGATGCGATTCATAATCTCGTTGGCCGATGTCGGCGTCGCCTGGCGGACGAGCGGATTGATTTGCACGACCAAAACATCCTCAGTCTTGGTGGTGCCGTAAAACGGAAAAATCACCGGGTTGGCGAGATAGCCGCCGTCCCAATAGGGAATGCCATCGATCTCGACCGCCCGGAACAACAACGGCAGGCAGGCCGACGCCATCAGAGCTTCGGCGGTTATCTTGTCGCGCGAAAAGATACGCACCCGGCCGGTCTGCACGTTGGTGGCTGAAATAAAGATTTGCAGGTCGCTCGCGGCGCGCAACGCTTCGAAATCCACGAAGCGTTCGAACAGATCCTTGAGGGGATTGATGTTGAGCGGATTGAAATCGTACGGCGAAAAATAGCGCGCCCACGTCTCGAGCCAGGCCTGCATCGGCGTGCCCTCGAGCGGAATAAAAGACAACATTCGCTCGACCACGGCGCGCTGCATGGCCGGGAGATTGCCGTTGTTGCTCACCGCACGCCAAAAATCGGCGAGCCGTTTCTGCGCTTCGGCGGGGCCGCCGCGGATCAGGCCGTCGGCGAGCATGACGCCGTTGACGGCGCCGGCCGATGTGCCGGAAATACCTTCGAATTGAAGACGGCCGTCAGCCAGCAAATGCTCGAGCACGCCCCAGGTGAAGGCGCCGTGCGCACCTCCACCTTGCAGCGCCAGATTGACGCGCTTGGTGATGAGCGGCTGCGCACTATTTGCGCCGCGTCCCGGCATCAGCGCGGCGAGCGGGTTCTTCATGGCAGTGTTCGGGCCACGGCGGCGCTAAATAACCTCAGGTCGCGCCGAACCTCACGCCGCAGTCCAACCGCCGTCGATGGAAAGGTTGGCGCCGGTAATCGCTTTTGCTGCATCGGAACACAAATAGACGGCGAGCGACGCGACTTCGTCGATGGTGACGAATTCCTTGGTCGGTTGCGCCGCCAACAGCACGTCGCGCTTGACCTGCTCTTCAGTCATGCCGCGCGCCTTCATGGTGTCGGGAATTTGGGCCTCGACAAGCGGCGTCCACACGTAGCCGGGACTGATGCAATTGACGGTGATCCCGAAGGTCGCCACCTCGAGCGCGACCGTCTTGGTGAGGCCTGCAAGGCCATGCTTGGCGGATACGTAAGCGACCTTGAACGGGGAGGCGACCAACGAGTGCGCCGAGGCGGTGTTGATGATGCGGCCCCATTTGCGCGACTTCATGCCCGGTACCGCGGCGCGAATGGTGTGGAAGGCGGATGAAAGATTGATGGCGATAATCTGGTTCCATTTCTCGATCGGGAATTCTTCGATCGGAGCGACGTACTGCACCCCGGCGTTGTTGATGAGAATATCGAGCGAGCCGAAGGTCCTTTCAGTGGCGTGGACCATGTCGGCGATTTCCTCGGGCTTGCTCATGTCAGCCGGCGAATAAAACGCGCGTACGCCGAACTCCTTCTCGATGCCGACGCGGAGCTGTTCGATCGCGTCCTTATTGCCGAAGCCATTCAGCGTGACGTTGGCGCCCTGCCCGGCAAGCGCCCGCGCATAGCCCAGCCCGATGCCCGACGTTGAACCGGTGACCAGGGCGGTCTTTCCTTTCAGCATGATGACCCTCAAATTGAGAAAGTGGACCGCATCCTTATCAGCGGCTTTGTGGCGTGACATTTGGCCGAAATCGCGCGAATGTGGGACGGTTCTTGCTGCGGCGCAACATCAAAATTCGCAGCTCTTCGTGTTTCACGATGGCCCAGAATCACTATCTAGTGGTGCAAGCCCCTAGCTTTGAATGACCTCAAAAGCCCAAACCGTATTTCCGGCGCCAGATCACGATCACGGCAGCTGCACGAGTTCGGCACTTACCCATGCCGAACAGCTGTGTGCGGCGCGCGGCCAACGGTTGACCCAAATGCGCCGCCAGGTGCTCGAAGCTTTGCTGGCGAGCCATAAGCCGCTCGGCGCCTATGAAGTCATGGACCGGCTCGGCTCTAAACGCCGTCCGGCGCCGATCTCGGTCTATCGCGCGCTCGATTTCTTACGCGAGAACGGCTTGGTTCATCGCATTGAGAGCCGCAACTCGTTCGTCGCGTGCGTGCATAGTCACGCCAGCAACGATCCGATCGTGTTCTTGATTTGCGAACAATGCGGCGCGGTCGGAGAGGCGCCGGGCGGCGCTGCAACCGACTCGCTCAAAACCTCCTGTCGCGCGGCTGGATTCACGCCGAAAAGTCCGGTGATCGAAATTACCGGTATTTGCTCGCATTGCCGCCAGCATTAAAACACCCGCGGCATTTTTAAAGTCGCGACGTTGGTCCATCCCCCCGCAAACTCTCGCCCGCTTGACGCGCTCGCCATCGCGACGGTGGTCGGGCTTTCACTGTGCTGGGGTTTCAATCAAGTCGCGATCAAACTCGCCATCCACGACATCCCGCCGTTCATTCAATCGGCCGCGCGCTCGGTCGTAGCTGCAGT
>DAIUEQ010000174.1:0-7706 GCA_036845025.1 Xanthobacteraceae bacterium
AGCCCGCCAACGCCTCATCAATAGCGTTGTCGACAACTTCGTAGACCATGTGATGGAGGCCGGAGCCGTCATCGGTGTCGCCGATATACATACCCGGCCGCTTGCGGACCGCGTCGAGCCCTTTCAGAACTTTGATCGATTCCGCTCCATAATCGGCGGCGGAATCAGACGTCGGTTTACGGATGGCTTCGGCCATGCAGAAGGGCTTTCGGGAAAGCTTTGATGAGCAAAAGAATCGCCCGGTTCTTGTACACGAAAACACGGGCAGGTACAGGCCAAATCGACCACGACTAAGATATTGCGAAATCGTGATTTTTCAAGGTTTTCCAGGGCGAAATTTGGCTCTGGCTCGGACCACGAAACGAGGGCAAAAACAACCCGGATTTTGGGGGTGGGGAACCGGGCCGATATGCTCAAAAAAATCGGCCGGAAATGCACGGCGAAATGCTCGCGCTTTATACGACGGGCGCGCGTCCTGCGATGGCTAGTTCGCCAACTTGTCGTCGTGCCCGGGTAAAACGTAATCCGTGCGCGGCCGATACTCCGGCGGCGGCTCCTGGAAGCATTTCAGCGCCGCAGTCCATAGTTCCACCCGGTCGAGATCGTCGTGCAGACGATTCAACGCCTCCATGAGGTTTTTCATCACGGTATCTGGCACAGCGTCCGGCATAGACACTCGATTCCAACTCTCTGGTCGCTGAGGGGTAAGGCGTTGATGGCGCACTAGTTCCCTTACCGCACCCGGACGATAGTGCGTGACCGACGGAACCAGTCGGCGCTTAGCTTTTCGGCAAGCTTAATCATCTCTGACTTGGAGCTGGCCGGAGTGAACTTCCACGAACATCGCTTGGCCTGCGATCTCGACAAAAAGCGCCGGATCCGCGCCCGTCATCCAAACCTGTGCACCGAGCTGCGCCAGTTCGCCGTGTAGCGCCATGCGGCGCGCTGGGTCGAGGTGCGCGACCACTTCGTCGAGAAGCAGGATTGGCGGCGACCCGGTCATCTCGGCAATCAATCGCGCGTGCGCGAGCACGAGCCCGATCAGCAACGCTTTCTGTTCGCCGGTCGAGGCGTCAGCGGCGGCGATGCCCTTTTGGGCGTAGACGACCGATAGATCGGTGAGGTGCGGGCCGTCGAGCGTACGGCCGGCAGCCGCGTCGCGGCCGCGGTTGTCCCGGAGCTTTTCGCGATAGCGTTCTTCGATAATAACCGCGGGCTCGCCGGGCAGCAGGCTCTCCATCCAACCGTCGAGCGCAATTTCAGCCGGTGGGAATGCCGACTGCGCCCGCGCTGAAAGCGCGGCGCGGAGGCGGCTTACTGTTTCCGCGCGCAAACTGGCGACGGCCACCGCCAGCTCCGCCGTCTCATGCTCGACCGCGTCGAGCCAGTGAGTATCGGGCCGCGGATCTTCCAGGAGCCGGTTGCGCGAGCGCAGCGCGCGCTCAAATGCGTTGACCCGGCTGGCGTGCTCGCTGTCGATCGCGGTCGTCAGGCGATCGAGAAAGCGGCGGCGTTCGGCCGGCGCGCCGGTGAACAGCGTGTCCATCGCCGGCACCATCCAGATGATACGCGCGTGATCGGAGAATGAAGCGGCGCTTCCCACCGGCTCCCGATCAATGCGGTATTTCCGTTGCGCCGTCGCGCCGTCCTCGGCTAGGCGCTCGATGCCGGTACCGAGCGTCGCCAGCCCGAGAGCGCCTTCGACTTCGGCGGAAACCGCCCACGAGCCGTCACCTTCGTTGCAGGCAACTTCCTCGAGCGTGGCACGCCGCAGCCCGCGGCCGGGTGCGAGAAACGAGATGGCCTCGATGAGGTTGGTTTTGCCCGCCCCATTTGGACCATACAGCACGATCGGCCGGCTTCCGGCCTTGAGCGTTGCCGCGCGATAATTGCGGAAATTGCTCAGGGTGAGACGGCGGACGTTCGCGGGCATTACGCATCATCATCCGCGAAGGCGGATGATCCAGTATTCGGCGGATGAAGTAGTGGCGCTCGACGCCGACGCGTACCGGGTGCTCCGCGTTCGCGGAGCATGACAGGCCCTACACCCTCATCGGCATCAGCACATAAAGCGCGCCGCGGGATTCCTTGTCCTGGATGAGCGTTGGCGAGCCCGGGTCGGCAAGTTTCAGCACCGCGGCCTCGCTCTCGATCTGGGCGGCAATATCGAGCAAATACCGTGAGTTGAACCCAATATCGATGGGGTCGGCCTCGTATTCGACTTCGAGCTCTTCGGTGGCGCTGCCGGAATCCGGATTAGTGACGGAAAGCAGCAAACGGCCGCCGGCTAGCGACAATTTGACGGCGCGGCCGCGTTCGCTCGCCACCGTTGAAACTCGATCGACCGCTGCCTCGAACTCTTTCTTGTCGACTACGAGCTCTTTGTCGTTGTTGAGCGGGATGACGCGCCCATAATCGGGGAAGGTCCCGTCGATCAGCTTCGAGGTCAAAACCACGTCGCCGACCGTGAAACGGATTTTTCCCGGCGAGAGTTCGACCGCGATCTCAGTCTCGCCGTCCTCGAGCAGCCGCTGAACTTCGCCGACAGTTTTGCGCGGCACGATAATCCCCGGCATGCCGGTGGCACCCTTCGGCAATTCGAGCTCCATTTGCGCCAGCCGATGGCCGTCGGTGGCAACAGCGCGCAAAGTGTGTTCTTGCGCGGTGCTCGCGGCGTGCAAGTAAATGCCGTTGAGATAGTAACGGGTTTCCTCCGTCGAGATGGCGAATTGGGTCTTGTCGATCAGTCGCTTGAGTTCAGCGGCTTTGATCGAGAATTTGTGCGTCATTTCGCCCGGCGCGAGATCGGGAAAATCGCTCTCCGGCAGGGTTTGCAGCGAAAAGCGCGAGCGTCCGGCGCGGATCGAGAGAGCGGCGCGATCGGCGGAGGATTCGAGGACGATTTGCGCGCCCTCAGGAAGTTTGCGCACGATGTCGTAGAACATATGCGCGGGCACGGTCGTGGCCCCGGCGGGCGCCACTTCAGCGGCGATCGTATCTGTCACTTCCAGATCGAGGTCGGTCGCCTTCAGGCTCAGTTTGGCGCGGTCGGCGCGAATGAGCACGTTGGCGAGAATTGGAATGGTGTTGCGCCGCTCAACGGCGCGATGCACGTGGCCGAGCGATTTCAATAGTTCGGCGCGCTCTACGGTAACCTTCATAGCGACATCCGTTCACAACGCAGGGATGACGAAAGTGGCCCGGCAGGGGCCTTTCGGCAAGGGCACAGCACGGCGGAACGGGCCTTTTCCAGCCGTTTCACACAGCCATGACGGAGGCCGGGAACGGCCATTAAAGGCCTTGGGCCGGGCGACAAAGGTGCGCCTTCGGCGCACCGGCAGGGGTCAATCCTGCAATTGTCGCTTGAGCGATTCAATTTCTTCGGCGAACGAGGTGTCGTTGTTCGCGAGGTTCTCGATCTTGCGCACGGCGTGCAGGACGGTGGTGTGGTCGCGGCCGCCGAAGCGTCGTCCAATTTCCGGCAACGAGCGCAGCGTCAGCACTTTGGCGAGATACATCGCGACTTGGCGGGGCCTTACCACGTTAGCGGTACGGCGCGACGACAAAAGGTCGGCGCGGCTCACGTTATATTGGCGCGCAACAATGCGCTGGATGTCCTCGATGCGCACCCGTTTCGGTTCAACCGGCCGGATGAGATCGCGCATTTCGCGCTCGGCCATTTCCAATGTGACCGGCTGGCCGCTGAGCTTGTTGTGCGCCAGCAGGCGATTGACGGCGCCTTCGAGATCGCGGCCGTTATGCGTCACCGATTTGGCGATAAAAACCAATACCGGGGCCGGTACCTCGAATCCGGGGTGATGCGCACACGCAGCGGCGATCCGATTTTTGAGGATTTCGAGCCGCAATTCCTCTCCCAACGAGCCAATTTCGACCACCAGGCCGCCGGCGAGCCGAGACCGCACGCGGTCGTCGAGACTTTCCAGGTCGGCGGGCGGCCGGTCGCTGGCAATGACCACCTGCCGGCCGGCATCAATCAGCGCGTTGAGGGTGTGGCAGAACTCGGCTTGGGTCGAACGGCCCTGGAGGAATTGCAGGTCGTCGATGATGAGAACGTCGATGGCGCGCAGCGCTTCCTTGAAAGCAAGCGTGGTCTGGGTGCGCAGCGCCGAGACAAACCCGTACATGAATCTTTCGGCGGTCAGGTAGAGCACCTTGCGATCGCCGCCGTTGCCGGCCCAGGCAATCGCCTGCAGGAGGTGGGTTTTGCCAAGGCCTACGCCGGCGTGAATGTAGAGCGGGTTGAACATCATGGAGTCGCCGCGCCGGCTCGCCGCCACCTGCTTCGCGGCGGCGTGGGCAAGCGTATTCGAGCGACCGACAATGAAGGTCTCAAAAGCCAGACGCGGATCGAGTGGCGAGCCGCCGAGCGCTTCGTGCACGCTCATGAACGGGACGCTTGGGCGCACTTCCGTTCCGCCTGGGTTCGTTCCCTGGTTTTCGCGGGTCGATGAGGAACTCGGCAAATGTTTGGGTTTGACCGGAAGCGGCCGGATTGCCGAAGAGCGAACGGTCAGCTCTAGGCGCATGATGGCCGGCTCTTCCGCCTGCCAATTGCCGAGCACTTTCTCGCTGTAGTGCGATTGGATCCAATTGCGCAAAAAGCGCGTCGGCACCGACAATCGCACGCCGCCTTCGCCGACTGCTTCCAATTCCACGCGCGCGAACCAGCTCGAATAAACGTCTTCGCCTAGTTCGATCCGCAGCCGGTTCTTGACCCGCTGCCAGCGCTCTTGATCGATGCTCGTCATATCAGCCTGCTTGTTCGCCTAAGAGAGAGAGTGCGAGCGACTAAGACGCGGTATGCCACCAGCCCGGTATCGGGCGAACGCTACATACTCGTGGACGGACGAAATCGGCGGTTAGAGCGGAAGCAACGCAACGCCGACCGAAATCGCGGCATCAGCCGCTGAGGATCGCGGTGGCGAAACGGCCGACGCGATCGAGGAGTGCGAGTGGCGGAAACGCGCCACCTGACCAAATCCTCTTCGCATTTAGCGCTGGCTGAATTGCAGCGTGCATCCCCCACCTCCATCGCTCCCGGACCCGATGACGTCACCGCCGTCTCGGCGAATTTCCTTTGCGAGATCCCAATGCGCGTTTCCGTTCATTCAGATCGAAATCGTCAAAGGTCGCCAGTTGGTTCTGTTCTACTCGACATAAAATCGCGGCAACGCTCTCCCGCACCCACGTCTTCATGAGTCCAATCGGGTCCGATTGTTGAAGACCTTCGGAAGCCGAAGTGAGAAAAACGCTATCACGCGGATTCCGCCCCGCAACCGCAAAAACGTCGCGATAACATCGGCTTTCGAAGCGTGACGTCGCGCCGTCGCCCGCGCTGCTTTCGGCAACGCTTTGACTCAACGGGTCAATTCACAATTCGTGCACAATTCACTTTGCGGCAAAGCCGGCGGAATTGCGCGGCGGAGCAAATAAAAATCAAACGCTCTGATTCAGCGGCGATTCAAACTCCGATATCGCGCATGCGCCATAACCCTTTCATGGCGCATCAATTCTTTTGATCAAGATTCAAGGGGTGCCCCGCGCTGGCTGTGACGGAGCAAATAAAGATTCGGCCGACACGATGCTTTGAGCCGAGAAACGGCGCCCAACCGGTTAATTTTACAATGTGACGTGACAATTCTGCAACAGACATATGGCAATCCACGGCCATAACGCCGCGATGCCAGAGCCAGCGATTGTCAGAAAACGGATTAGGCTTTGCCGAGTGCGGCGATGCGGTGAGCGAGGCGCGAAACTTTTCGTTGTGCCGCGTTGCGGTGCACGACGTTTTTCTGCGCTGCGCGAATGATCACCGGTTCGGCTTCGGCCATGGCAGCAACCGCGCGCGACTTGTCGCCGGCGGTGATTGCTTCCTCGACCTTTCGCACTGCGCTACGCAGCCGCGAACGCCGCGTCCGGTTGACCGCGGTTCGCCGTGTGCTTTGCCGTGCAGCCTTCTTGGCAGACTTTGTATTGGCCATGATCTGTGAACACGAACTAACGAAGCGCGGCTTATAGGGGCGCCGCCGCCTTGCGTCAACGCTTACGGTTGCCGCCCGGGCCGGGCTCGCGCGTATTGCCATCGGCCGGGCCATGCCTCACCATGCCCTGGCGGCGCCCGGAGGGGCTCACGACGTGCGCCGCGTTGCGGCTTTTGCGTTGGTGCGGGGGCACCGTTGAGTAGCGTAGGCGTCGCGGTTCGGCGGTTGCGGGTGCCGGGCGGGTCCGCCGTTTATCGGCCGGGGGCTTTGCGCGCCCGCCGTCGGCCGCCGCAAACACGCAGCCAGTTTCCAGAGATCGACTGTGTACGCGACCTGTTGCCGACGCAAGTTATCGCGGCGGCGGAGCGTCGGGCCATGTCGATCGGTTTAGGCGCCGATCGCGTGCTCATCTGTGCCGATGTCATGACTGAGGAAGGGTACCTCACAGCGCTTGCCACCTCGCTCGGGACGTTCTTCGATCCGCTGGACAATGTCTCACGCGCCAGCTGTCCGCTGAGCGACGACCAACTGATCCAAGCTACTGCTGCCGGCCTGTTGCCGGTGCAATACGGCGACGAGCTTTCCTGGATCATCGCGCCGCGCTGCCTTACTGCGCGCAACCTCGCCAATCTCGGCCACTCAACGCCGCAGTCGCCTCACTGGTTTCGTTTGACGTCGCCGGAGCGATTGTCACGTTTCGCCGCGCAGTATGCACAACGGGCGCTCGGACAGCGCGCCGCCGGGGAGCTTCGGCGTGTGCAGCCGCATCTCTCTAACGCCCCGCGGGCCGCGAGTTCAGGTTGGATTGCGATGGCGGCAAGTGCCGCTATCGGCGGCGCGGTTTTCGCCGCAGCTCCGGGTTTGGCGATCCACGCGTTGGCGACATCATGCTGTGCGGCCATTTTGGCCGCCGGCATGCTGCGGCTTCTTTGCGCCTTCCGTGCAGGCCCCGCGCCAGCGCAGCGTCCGCGCATCGCCGACCACGAGCTTCCGATCTACACCGTCATTTGCCCGCTGTACCGCGAAGGCGCGGTGGTTCGGCAATTGGTCGCCGCCATTCGCGCGCTCGATTACCCCGGTATTATGGCGCAAACGCCACAAGCTTTTTAGCTGGCATCCCCCATCTGAAAAATGAGAAGCCCCGGCCGATTGGGATCGGGGCCGGGGCTTCAGGGTAGTCAAGGTTGCCTTAGGGGCAGCGCAGCTTAGCATAAAACTTCGATGCCGGAAATCAGAACCGTAACGACGCTGAAACGAAAGCGCGCTGAAATCGCGGCTTCGATCAAGCTGTACGAAAAGCAACTGGCCCAAGCCCGTTCCGATCTGGCGCACGTCGAAGCGACCATGCGGATATTCGCCGCGTCCGGTAAGCCATCCGACATTGCCCGCTACGTTGACACCTATCGGCTATTCAAACGGGGCGAGCCTTGGGCGATCTGCCAAGCAGCGCTCGCAACCGGCCCCAAGGACACGCGCGAGCTATCCCTAGAGCTAATGAAGGCCAAGGGCATGGATACCGCCGACACGGTGTTGGCGAAGGGCCTTACCAATCGGCTCATTCATTCGCTGCGGATGCAGGAGGGCCGGGGCCGTGTGAGGCGGGAGGGGAAGCGGAAGGGCGTCACGATTTGGCGGCTGCCCGAAAGTAAAATCTCGCTTTAGACGCCTAGGATAGTTCCTTTCGCCATGATTGAATGCTCCCCA
>DAIUEQ010000175.1:0-7571 GCA_036845025.1 Xanthobacteraceae bacterium
AAGCGGCCTTCGAACAAAAACTTCGCCAGCATGGCGGCGAATGGGGCGGCGATCTAATTCCGCTCGGCACGGTCGATTATTCGCGCTTCCTGCTCAACGCGGGAGCTTATCGTCCGAAGGTGCTGATCGACATCATGGGCGGCGACGATCAATCGCGCAGCCTGGACGAGATCGCGCAGTTTGGCTTGAGCCAAGACATGGCGGTCGGCGGTGCACTGTTCGAACTGGAAAGCATCCTCAACGTGTCCGATTCCGCGCGCGTTGGATGGTGGACCATGGAATGGTGGTGGAACCAGCCGGACATTCCGCACGTCAAAGCGTTCGACGACACCATCCGCAAGCGGAGCAATCGCGCGGCCAGCGCGCGGGACTGGTTCGGCTATGCCGCGGTCCGCACGCTGGCGGCCGTCGCCAACCAGGAGAAATCACTCGACCCCGTCGTACTGGCGCACGCGCTACAGGGGTTTACGCTTCCACCCGACATCGCGCTTTCCACCGGGCGAACTTTCTTCCGCGATGCCGATCACCAATTGATGAGCCCGATCCTCGTCGGCGAGGTGCATCCGCCGCAAGGCGATCCGTTCGACGTCTTCACGACGCGCGCGGTGGTCGGCGGCGAGAAGGCGGCCGGACCCGCCAAGGCAAGCCAATGCCGGCTTGAATTCCCGAGCTGAGTTGAAGCGTCCGGCTTTACGAAAGCTGCGCCGGCGGGCCAGGCTTGATCTGAACCTTCTGGCCGTCGATCAGATCGACCGCTGGATTGAGGATCACCTGGTCGCCTTCCTTGACGCCCGCGGTGACCTCCACGGTCGTTCCGAAATCGCGCGCCACCGTGATCTTGTGGAAGTGCGCGACGCCATTCTCCACGACCGCGACGGTGAGTCCGGCGCTGTTGAAGACGACCGCATCCGACGGCACGATCAGCGAAGGCGTCTTGCGCGGGATTTTCAGTTCCACGTTGCAATAAAGTCCCGGCGACAGCGCGCGGTCGGGATTGGGCACGTCGATCTCGGTCAACAGCGTCCGCGTCCCCGGCGCCAAGGCGTCGGCGATGCGCGTCACCGTGCCAAGAAAATCGCGGCCGGGAATTTCCGGCACCCGCACTATCGCCTCCACTCCGGGCGCGACCCCCAAGGCCTCGTCCTGCGGCACATAGAGCTGGATGCGCAGCACATCGCTTTTCATCAGCGTGAACAGGAATGTGCCGCTCGCTGCGTCGGCCTGCACCAGGCTGCCGACATCGATGTTGCGCTGGGTAATGACGCCATCGAACGGCGCGATCACGCTTTGATAATCCTTCTGCTGGTCGAGGACTTTCAGTTGCGCTTGCTGCGCGACAATGTTGGCCTGGGCGACGGCCACCGCGGCTTCCCGCGCTTCCAGATTGAGCCGATCGGTGTCGCCTTGCTGTTTGGTGACCCAACCCTCCTTGACCAGCGGAGCGTCGCGGTCCCAGGTCACCTGCGCGAGGTCGCGATTGGACTTGGCCTGTTGCAGCGCGGCTTGGAGTTGCGCCAGCGTTCCTTCCGCCTGGGCAATTTGATGCTCGACCTCCGGAGCCGTGATCTCGATGAGCAGATCCCCCGCCTTGACCCGGCTGCCAATGTCGACGTTGCGTTTGGAAATGTAACCGCTGGCGCGGGCGAAAATGTTCGCCTGCGCGAACGCTTCGGTAGTGCCGGGCCAGGTGATCGAAACGGTGCTGGCGCTGGCCCGCACCGGCGCTACCCGAACGCTCGGCACAAAATCCCGGCGCTGCTCGGCGGTCGACATCACTTGCGCGTGCACCGAATAGTGCCGCCAGAAGCCGACCGCGAGCGCCCCGACCAGCAGCACGCCGACGCCAATGAAAAACCAGCGGCTGCCTCGTCTCGCGCCGGCGCTCGGCACGAAGATTTCGGGTTTACCGGCCTCGGGCTTTTCCGCGGGGAGCTGCGGAGCCCGGGCCTCTAGCGCGCGAGATCGCTCGACGTCGTTCACGTTGGCTCCTCCTCGAACACGCCATGGGCGGTTTTGTTGTCGTTGCCCTTGCGCAGCCAGGCGAACAGATAAGGCACGACCAACAAGGTGGTCGGCGTCGCGAACAATAAGCCGCCGATCACCGCCCGCGCCAGAGCCGCATTCTGCTCCTCGCCTGGACCGCCGATGGCCATCGGGATCATGCCGACGATCATCGCCGCGGCGGTCATTAGAACGGGGCGGATTCGGGTGCGGCCGGCGGCGATCGCGGCGTCGAATGCCGGTTTACCTTCGAGCTGCTGCTCGCGGGCGAACGTCACCAGCAGGATCGAATTCGCCGAGGCCACGCCAATCGCCATGATGGCGCCCATCAGCGACGGCACGTTCAACGTTGTGCCGGTCACGTAGAGCATGGTGACGATGCCGCAGAACGTCGCCGGCAGCGCCAGAATCACCACCAGCGGATCGCCCCAGGTCTGATAATTCACCACCATCAGCAGATAAACGAACACCGCGGCAAACAAGATGCCGATCGCCAAGTCCCTGAAGGCGTCATTCATACTGACAATCTGGCCGGTGATTTCGATGCGATTACCCGGCGACATCTGCTTCTGGTACTCGGCGACGATCTTGTTGATCTCTCCAGAGAGAGCGCCGAGGTCGCGGCCTTCGGCGTTAGCGAATATCTCGTAAACCGGCTGAACGTTGGCCTGGTTCGAGTTGGTCGGAACCGTATCGCGCTTGAAGGTGGCGACGTTGCTCAGCAACCCAGGCACCGTGTTGCGGCCCGACGAGGTCACCGCAGTGAAGGTGGCGACTGGGGTGTTCTTGAGGTCGTTGAGCGTGTCGACGCGATATTCGGGCGTCTGCACCGCCAGAAAATACGGCGTGCCGTTGCTCGGATCGGTCCAGAAATTCGGCGATACCTGCTCGGACGAGCTCAGGCTGGTATTCAGGTTGAGCGCAATGTTGTTGGCCGTCAGCCCGAACTGCGTGGCGCGCGCTCGATCGATCGTGGCAAAGAATTCCGGGCCGTCGACCTCTTGCTGCAGATGCACGTCGGCAAGGCCGGGGATAGCCGCCAGCCGCTGCCGCAGCTCCTTGGCGATGCGCAAATTTTTCGTCCGGTCGTAACCGACCGTGCGCACGTCGATCTGCGCCGGGATGCCGAAATTCAGAATCTGGGTCACCATATCGGCGGCCTGGAAGTAAAAGACCGATTCCGGAAACGCGGCCGGCAGCACCAGCCGCAGCTTTTCGACGTAGCGTTGGGTTGGCGCGTGGCCTTCCTTCAGCGCGACCAGAATGACGCCGTCGTTGAGCCCGGTCGCCGTGCCGTCACCGAATGCGAAATTATACGAGCGCTGCGGCAACCCGATATTGTCAACAATCAGATCGCGATCGCGCTCGGGAACAACTTCGCGGATTTTGTCCTCGATCGCCTGGAATATCTGCTCGGTCTTCTCGATGCGGGTGCCGGCCGGCGCGCGCACATGCAGCTGAATCTGGCCGCCGTCGATCAGCGGAAAGAAGTCGCGGCCGACAAACATGAACAGCACGCCGCCCAGCGCCAAAATCACCACCGCGGCAATGGGCACGATGATCCGCCTGGTCAACAACGTATGCAGCAGCGCCACATAGGTGGTGCGCATGCTCTCAAAGCCGCGCTCGAACCGCTGATGGATCCTGCCGAACAGGCCGGCCTTTCCGCCGCCGTCGCCCTGTTGCTCGCCGTGCTGCTCGCCTTTGAGCAAGAGCCCGATCATGATCGGCGTCAGCGTGCGCGAAAAGCCGTATGACGCCAGCATGGCGAACACCACGGCGAAGCCCAGCGGCGTGAAGAGATATTTCGCCGGACCGTGGAGGAAAACGACCGAGACGAACACACAGCTGATCGAAAGCGTCGACACCAGCGTCGGCACGGCGATCCCGGCGGCGCCATGCAGCGTCGCCGCCGGCAGCGCCATGTGCTCTTCGTCCAACAGCCGGTGCGTGTTCTCAATGGTGACGGTGGAGTCGTCGACCAGGATGCCGATCGCCAGCGCCAAGCCGCCGAGCGTCATGGTGTTGATGGTTTCGCCGAGAAAATACAGGACAATCAGCGAGCTCAGGATCGACAGCGGAATCGCGACCATGACGACGACGGTCGAACGCCACGACCCGAGGAACAGCACGATCATCAGCGCCGTCAGAACGGCGGCAATCGCGCCCTCCCGCAACAGCGCTTGCAGCGCTTCCTTGACGAAGACCGACTGATCGAACAGCTCGCGTATCTGCATGCCGGCGGGCGCCGCTTGCCGCGACACCACGAGCTGCTTTTTCACGCCATCGACGACGGCGGTGGTCGATGCGTTGCCGTTTTTGATGACGCTGAGCAGCACCGAGCGCTGCCCAGCGATGCGCACGATATTCTGCTGCACCGCATAGGCGTCGCGGACCTGTCCAATGTCCTTGACGAACACCGTGGCGCCGTTGGCGAACTTGACCGGGATGTTGTTGAGATCGGCGATGGTCGTCGGCAGCGCGTTGGTGCGAACAGTAAACTGGGTGTCGCCGATCTTGGCGAGGCCCGCCGGCAGCGTCAGGTTCTGCGCATTGACCGCGTTGACAACGTCGAGCGGCGTAAGCCCCTTGGCCTGGAGCTTGAGCGGATCGATGTCGACCATGATCTGGCGGTATTTGCCGCCGGCCGGGGTCGGAAACGTGACGCCGTGAATCGGCGCGAGCTGCTGCCGCAACCGATAAATGCCGTAGTCGTAAAGCTGCTGCTCGTTGAGCGTCTCCGACGACAATCCGATCTGCAGCACCGGAACGCTCGACGCATTGTACTGAACTACGATCGGCGGCTGAATTCCCGCAGGCATCAGCGCGCGGATGGAATTCGTCCCGGCGACGATTTGCGAGATGGCGAGATCGAGATTGACGTCGGGCTGAAAGAAAACCTTCTGAACCGAAATGCCGTTGAGCGTTTGCGCTTCGATGTCGCGGATGCCGTTGACGCTCGACGACAGCGAATACTCGCTGTAGGTCGTGACCCGCTGCTCCATCTCCGGCGTGCTTAAGCCGGTATACTGCCAAATGATGGTGACGACCGGGATATTGATCTCGGGAAAGATATCGGTCGGCATGGAAACCATCGCCGTCGCGCCCAAGAACACGACGAGCACCGCGAGCACATAGAACGTGTGAGGCAGTCTCAGAGCAAAGCGGACAATGCCCATGCCACTCGATCCCGCGAACTCATGCCTGGACGCCGTGGATCAGCCGCCAGGCAGGTGGTGACGCCCCTTTAAGCGAATTTCCTGCCCTGACTTCCGATAGCCGGCGATGTTACGCCGGTTTAAGCGGGTAACGTATGCCGTCTTCCGGCAATTAAAAGTACTTGGCCTTAAAGTAGCGGCCAAAGGCACTTGGCTAAAAGTACTTGATCAGAAGTACTTAGCCTGTAGATCGAGGGTCGATTTGACCCCGATATGGTCGAAATTCGCGGCCAGCCATTCATCGGCCCGGGCCCGCCCCGAGTCGTGAAGCTGCTTGAGAAAATCCCAATCGCCGTTCAACCGGCTCGACCAGGCCAAGTCCCGGATCAAATCCTCCGCCTCGATCAAGTGGACGTACCTGCGCACCACATCCGGCAAATTGTTGGTGTCAACGAGCTTGGTCACGTAAGCGATAGTGCGCATCTCGCGGATCAGCGACACGTTGAAGCTGATCTCCTGCATCCGGTTCATGATCGAGGGCGACGTTTTCGGCACACCCGGCCGCTCGGCCGGCGTGATGTGCACCATCATGATGTCGGGAGCCTGGCATTCATAGATCAGCGGAAAGATCGCGGGATTGCCGGTAAAACTGCCGTCCCAATAACAAGCGCCGTCAATTTCGACGGCTTGCATCATCAGCGGCAGACAAGTCGACGCCAGCACATGGTCGACGTCGAGCTCGCTGTTTCGAAAGACCTTGACCTTGGCGGTTTCGACGTTGGTCGCGCAAATAAACAATTTGATCAATTGCTGCTCGCGCACGCGCTTGAAGTCGATGGTTTCGGCAAGCAATTCCTTGAGCGGATTAATATTGAACGGATTCATTTGATATGGCGAAGCAAAATACGTCAGCGACTCCATCCACAAGTAGCCTGGCGAATGCTTGAGGCCGTGATCCGGATCGGCTTTGTCCCACGGCGAGGGCGCGAAGATTCCGCGCGCGGAGATGTCGGCTACCTTTCGCCAATAATTGCGCAGGGTTTTCCGCGCGCCTTCGCGGCCGCCGGCCGCCAAACCGTCGGCCAGTGCGACCGCGTTAAAGGCGCCGGCGCTGGTCGCGGTGATACCCTCAAAGGAGAGCCGCGTCTCTTCGAGCAACCGATCGAGCACGCCCCAGGTAAAAGCGCCGTGACTGCCGCCACCTTGCAGGGCAAGGTTGATGCACTTCTCACCGGCCGGTCGCGTGCTCGCGGTATTTGGCGTACTCGCCGACTGATCCGTACTCATTGCCGCAATAAATAAAAAAAGCCACCGTTGGCGGCCCACACATAGCACGCTTGCGGCGACAAAAAACCCCATGCAATGGGGTTTTCCGGCCCAAGCGGCGGCGGTCTAAAAATACTTTTCCTCGAGATCGACGGTCGAGGCTTCGCCGAGCCGAACGAAATTGTCAGTCAACCAGGCGTCGGCCCGTTTGCGGCCGACTTCGTGGAGGTGACTGAGAAAATCCCAGGAATTGTTCAACCGGCTCGATCCCGGAAATTCGCGAATGACGTCTTCAGCTTCGATGACGTGGATGAGCATTTCCTTGCCTTCGGCCATCTTGCCCTCGCCGAGGCGCTTGTTGATAAAGGCGACGGCGCGCATCTCGCGGATCAGCGCGGCATTAAAACCGATCTCCTGCATCCGGTTCATGATGTCATGTGAGGTGAACGGCACTTCCGGGCGCTCGGCCGGCGTCAAGTGCACCATGACCACGTCGCGCGAATTGCATTCGTAGACCAGCGGGAAGATCGCCGGATTTCCCGAAAATCCGCCGTCCCAATACGCTTCACCATCGATGTCCACCGTGTGCATCAACAGCGGCAGGCAGGTCGATGCCAGCACGTGGTTCGGGCCAAGTTCTTCGGTCTTGAAGATTTTCACTTTGCCGGTGCGCACATTGGTCGCGCAGAGAAACAGCTTCACCGCCGGCCGGCGGCGCAATCGGTCAAAGTCGACGATCTCTTCGAGCACCGTGCGCAGCGGGTTTAAGTTGAGCGGATTAAAGAGATACGGCGAGGTGAAGTAACTCATGACATTCACCATCAGATAACCGGGCGAATGTTCGAGGCCGAAATTTCCGCTGATCTTGTCGATCGGCGACGGCTGCAGCATGCCGTGGGAAGTCTTTTCCGACATGCGTTTCCAGAACAGCCGGAGCGCATCTCGTGCCGCCTCGCGGCCGCCGACGGCCAAACCGTGCGCCAGCACCACGGCGTTGACAGCGCCGGCGCTCGAGGCGGTGATGCCTTCAAAAGAGATACGATCGTCTTCCAGCAACCGATCGAGCACGCCCCAGGTAAAGGCGCCGTGGCTGCCGCCGCCCTGAAGCCCCAAATTAACCGTCTTGGCCTCGACCTGCGCCACCTT
>DAIUEQ010000176.1:0-7553 GCA_036845025.1 Xanthobacteraceae bacterium
CGGTCTCCACCCCGATCTCGCGCAACACCGCGATCGAGGCGTCGCGCATGATCTGATATTCCTTGTCGGTCAAGGTCAGCGCCGGCGCGATGGTGATCGAATCGCCGGTATGCACGCCCATCGGATCGACGTTTTCGATCGAGCAGATGATGATGCAATTGTCTTTCTTGTCGCGCACCACCTCCATCTCGAACTCTTTCCAGCCCAGCACCGATTCCTCGATCAGCACTTCGGAGGTCGGCGAGGCGTCGATGCCGCGCTCGACGATCTCGATGAACTCGGCCTTGTTGTAGGCGATGCCGCCGCCGGTGCCGCCGAGCGTGAACGACGGGCGGATGATGGCGGGCAATCCAATATCGTCGAGCGCTTCGAGCGCGCCGATCAAAGTCTTGACCTGGTGCGAGCGTGGCGTGGCGAGCCCGATCCGCGTCATCGCCTCGCGAAACAGCTTGCGGTCCTCGGCCTTGTCGATGGCGTCGGCGGTGGCGCCGATCATTTTGACACCGAACTTGTCCAGCACGCCCATCTTGCGCAGCGAGAGCGCGGTATTGAGCGCGGTCTGTCCGCCCATGGTCGGCAGCAGCGCGTCGGGACGTTCCTTGGCGACAATTTGCGCGACAATCTCCGGTGTGATCGGCTCGATGTAAGTGGCGTCGGCCAGATCCGGATCGGTCATGATCGTCGCCGGATTGGAGTTGACGAGAATGACCCGATAGCCTTCGGCCTTGAGCGCCTTGCAGGCTTGCGTACCGGAATAGTCGAACTCGCAGGCCTGGCCGATGATGATCGGGCCGGCGCCGATGATCAGGATCGAGGAGATGTCGGTCCGCTTGGGCATAATCGCGAGCTTATATAAGGGCACAAAAAAAGGGCGCGCGACCGCGCGTCCTTCAAGCATGATCCGGAAAAATGGCTACCGGTGTTCCGAAAAGATCACGCTCCGCCAACAAGGCCTAAGCGCCGAGGCTTAAGCCCGGCGCGGGCGGTGTTTAGACCAGAAATGGCGGCCAGGGAAGGGATTGGCAAGGTCATACAAGAATTGGGCACAGCCTAAAATAAGAGCGGCCGGCTGGTCCCGTGTTTTCGAGCTGCAACCGTTTGCCCCCTATCTTCGTTGTTCGTCGGGCCCGCAGATTCCCGAGCTTTATGTCGCTCAAACGCTCCGATTTGCCATTCTTGCTCAGTCTCGGCGCAACCGCGCTGTTGACGCTTGCCGTGCCTTTGCACGACCGCATCGAGGCGAGACGGCGCCGGCTGCGCCCCACCGCCGAAGAGACGCGGCCGTTCGGCGAGCCGCGCAGCTCCGAAGAACCACGCGAGATCGAGCTTCAGCGGGCACACGAGTATGGCCGGGGCCGGCACGCCATCCATCCGCTGCAGATTCCTTGGACAGGTTGGAAGGATATCCTGTGGCGGACTTACGCGGAGATGCAGTCCGACCGGCTATTGTCGATCGCCGGCGGCGTTAGCTTCTTCATTCTCCTCGCCATTTTTCCTGCCATCACCGCGCTGGTTTCGGCCTACGGGCTTGTTTTCAACGCGTCCACCATCACCAACAATCTCTCGCTGCTGACCGACATCGTTCCTGACAATGTACTCGGGATTGTGCACGAGCAGGCACAACGCATCGGCGCGAACAGCAGCCGGGCTCTGAGCCTCGGTGTCGTCGTCGGCATTCTGGTTTCGCTGTGGAGCGCCATGAGCGGCGTCAAGGCGATGATCGACGCGCTCAACGTTATTTACGAGCAACAGGAGAGCCGGAATTTTTTCAAGCTCAGCTTGGTGGCGCTCCTCTTCACGCTTTGCGGATTTGCCGCTTTTCTTCTGGCGATTGCCGCGGTCGTCATCTTGCCGCTCGTTCTCGCGCCGGTCGGACTTGGCAGCGCCGCCGGAACGCTGACGCGGTTCGGGCGCTGGCCGCTGCTTTTGCTGCTGCTCTTGATCGGGCTCTCCGCGCTCTATCGCTACGGTCCGGATCGCCGCGCCGCGCGCTGGCAGTGGGTGAGCGTCGGCAGTGTGTTTGCCGCGGTGACCTGGATCATCGCGTCGTTTCTGTTCTCCTGGTATCTGGCGAGCTTCGCCAACTACAACGCGACCTATGGTTCGCTGGGAGCGGTCGTCGGCTTGATGGTATGGTTGTGGATTTCCACCATCCTCGTGCTGCTCGGCGCCGAGCTTAACGCCGAGATCGAGCACCAGACCGCGCGCGATTCGACTATTGGCGGTGAGAAGCCGCTCGGTGCGCGCGGCGCGGTAATGGCCGACACCGTAGGCGCGAGCCAGAGCTAGCGTCACCGCCGCGCTTACTGCCCGGACTATTGGCTTGCCCCGGGCGTATCTGATTTGCCGTTCAAACCGGTGACCGCGCGATAGGCGTTGGCAAGTCCGGCTCCGAAATCCGCATGTTGGGCGGTGGCGCTTACCGGCTTGGCCGTTGTCATCAGGATGGTGCGGATATCGGCGGGCGTGAGCGACGGTTTGAGCTCGAGCAGGAGTGCAGCAATGCCACTCACCTCGGCCGCGGCAACCGACGTTCCCGTCGTGACTTGATAGGATTCTCCTGGAGCGAGCGCGAGCACATCGACGCCGGGTGCAGCGACGGCAATGAACTGGCCTCGATTGGCCATCTTGTAGAGGCCGTCGCGCATGTCGGTCGCGGTTACCGCAATGACATCGGCATCAGCCGCAGGATAGAGCGGGGCGGAATTCGGACCGGCATTGCCGGCAGCGGCGATCAGCACCATGCCTTTGCCGTAAGCTGCCGCCAGCATCCGGTGCAACAGCGGGTCGCTTGGTCCGGCGAAGCTCATGTTGACGACGCGTGCCGAATTGTCCGCCGCCCATTGCAGACTCTTATAAATGGCAAACGACGTGCCCTTAGCTTCGCCCGGCGTGTCGTCGAAAGCGCGCGCGGCCAAGAGCTGCGGCCCGAGCGCGACGCCGACGAGTTTGCCGTGCGCGGCGATGGCGCCGGCCATGGCGGTGCCGTGCTGGTGCGGCTTTTGTTCGCCGCCGAGCGCGTCGAAGCGTTTCATCACCGTCCCGTCCAGATCGGGATGTTTGGCGTCGATTTCGGAATCGATCACGGCGATAGCGACGTTTTTCCCGGTCGCGAGCCGATGGGCTTGGTCGATTTGCAGCTTGCCGAGAACGTATTGGGCGGTGTCGTCGCCGCTGCGCGGCGAATCCTGCGTAGCGTCCTCCTGCAATCTAAAAACGTAGTTCGGCTGCGCGCTGGCGATGACCGCGTGCTGGTCTTCGATTACGCCGACGACATCAGCCACTGAACGGCGGCCGTCGACGCGCCAGCGATAAAGCGTGCCGCCAATGAGCGGCAGGTTGATCGATTCAAGGCGCGTCAAGTTATAGCGGCGCGCGAGCGACTCGATCGCTTGCGGTGCGGCGCTGGCGGAAATTTCGGTGACGATCTCGTCGGCAACAAAGCGTCGTTCGCCCGCCGGCGGCACACCGCTACCGCTGGCGCCGCCACCCGCGGCCGGCACCTGCGTCGCGATCGGCGGTCCCAGCGCGGGTGGGCCGCCGGTGCCAACGATCGGGTGCCGTGGACCCTTTGAGCCGTTGCCGTTTCCACCGGACGGCCGGCCGACGCCAACAATGCGGCCTGGATTCTGGCGCGGCGTGAAGCGCATCGGGCCATTGGCCGGAGGCGCGCCGCGGAAGCCGCCCATCCGGCCGAAACCGCCCATGCCGAACGCAGCCGCCGGATTTGATTCCAGGGACGCGGCGGAGACGATTGCGCCACAGAAAATAATGGCCGAGAGCAGTTGCGGCAGTCTTGCCTTCATTCGCATGCCCACCCCCTGGGTCGATCACTGTGTAGCGGCAATGAAACTGACGACCTGATTCGTTTGCAGCGTTGTGATGAGGCGATCGCGGTCGGTCTTTGCGAGCTTGGCCGGAGCGATACGCACCCGGAACAATCCGCCGGCCAACGGACCTTCCGCGATGCTGAGCTTATTGGTGTCGAGGAAGCGGGTGATGTCAGCGGCGCTCACTTGCGGCTGAAAGCGGATCAAGGCGTAGGTTCCGCCGCCGGAGAGGGTCGAGGGCGCCGAAGCGGTGTCATAACCAGGCCCGTTATTCCCATTCACGAGGACGACGCCGATCACGCCGGCCTGCAATACAATAGCGAGCGCTGCTGCGGCAGCCGACCAGGCAACCGTGCGCGGGGAAAGCGCGGCAAAAAAGTCGCGGATGCGTGCCCCGAGATTCGCGGAGAACGCCGGGGCACGCGCCGGCTCTGCGTCGATTTTGGCGAACAGTGTTTCCGCGGCGCGCGCCGATGGCGCGCCAAGGGTTTCATTAAGATGAATGGTTTGCGCCAATTCCTCGCGCACCAGCTCGTAGCGACGGGCGAGTTCCGGATCTGCGGCGAGCGCGGTTTCGACGCGGTGCGCGTCGCGCGGGCTCAGCGTTCCCGCCGCATGCCAAGGCAGCAGGTCTTCGATGTCGCCGCGTCCGCTCTCATTCGCCGTCGTCATGGCCAGCCTCGATCAATTCCCCGCTCCTTGAGGAGCTCGGATAATTTCTTCCGCGCGTAGAACATGCGCGTCTTCACTGTGGCCTCCGGCACACCGGCAATCGCCGCCACCTCATCCACCGATTTCTCGTGGTAATAAACGAGATCGATCACCTCGCGATGCTCGGCCGACAATTTGGTCAGGCATTGCCGCAATGCTTCACCCTTGTCCTTCTTGGCCATCGCGATTTCCGGATCGTCTGCGTGATCCTCGATCGCGCCGGCCAGTTCGTCGTCCAGCTCCACCTCGCCGCGCTGCCGTAATATCGAGAGCGCCTTGAAGCGGGCGATGCTTAGAAGCCACGTGGAGACGGCGGACCGCCCCTCGAACTTTCCGGCTTGTCGCCAGACGTCGAGGAAGACATCGCTCAACAAATCCTCCGCCGTCGCCTCGTTGCGCACCATGCGCAGCATGAACCGATACACCCGCACATGGTGACGCGCGTACAGCACTTGCATCGCGAGCCGATCGCCACCGCCGATCCGTCCGATCAGGTTCTCGTCCGAGGTCGTCTGCATCGGCAGCCGTCGGCTCGTTACTTTAGTCGCGGGCGCAGGCGCGCGGGTTCAAACGCAATCGAGAAAAATTTGCGCAGTTTTTTGGCAGCCCGGCAGTGTCACCGTTCGGCTCGCATCCGGCAAGTCGGCGGCTGGGGCGCATTTTTCGCGGACGAGCACCGCCAAGCCTCTGATGCAGCGACGAAAACGGGCTTCAGGTCGGTGTGGTGCGGCGCTAACGGCGTGCATGGCGATAGATGCCGCGCAAATTTTTTGTGTTGGGTCTGAACCTTTTCCCGGCTGCTCCGACCAATGGGTATTGGAACGGAAATTCGACTTAACCCCAACCCTCGGAGAACGACCATGTCACGCAAACTCACCCTCACTTTCGCTCTCGCGACTGCGACCACGATCGCTGTGGCGAGCCTTGCTTCCACCACTGCGGACGCCAGGGGATTTGGCGGCGGTTTCGGCGGCGGCCGGGTCGCCAGCGGCGGTTTCCGCGGCGGCCACGTCGCCAGCAGCGGACGGACGCTGACTCCAATTCTCAATCCCGGCCGCGGCAATCCGCGCTTGCCGCGTTGGCCCGGGCATCCCGGCCACAACTGGACCTACCATCCGCACGGACACTTGGTATTCCGTTTTGGCCGCTGGATCACGGTTGACGACGCCGTCGATGACGTTCCGGCCACTCCGGTTTCCGGACCGTGCACCTGCCTGACCAAGACCTACACGGACGATGGCCTCGTGGTGTTCGCCGACGTTTGCACCAAGGAAGCAGCCAGCGCCCGCGTGGACGACAGTGAGGACACGACGAAACCCGCCGACAAGTCCTCGGACGCGACCGAAGATCAACCGGCCGTCTCCGCTGCCCCGACCTCGCAGAACTACGCCGGACGTACCTATCAGGACTTCCTGGCCGCGAACGGCAAGGCAGGCTCGCAAGCGAACCTGAAAAACTAGAAGCGGCCACGAGCGTCCCGAGCAAACTATCGTGGAGCAAACATCTCAAGGTCGCCTGCGAGACCCATCGCAGGCGACCATTTTATTTGGATGAGGAGCTTAGCCGTGCTTCGCGTCGCGCATCATGCCGACGAAGCGCTTGAACAAGCCATGCGAGTCCTGCGGGCCTGGCGAAGCCTCGGGATGATATTGCACCGAAAATACCGGCCGGTCCTTTAAAGCGAGCCCGCAATTCGATCCGTCAAACAGCGAGACGTGCGTTTCGACGACGCTCGCAGGCAAGCTCGCGCGATCGACGGCAAAGCCGTGGTTCATTGACGTGATCTCGACCTTTCCAGTCGCAAGGTCTTTGACCGGATGATTAGCGCCGTGATGGCCTTGATGCATTTTCATGGTGCGGGCGCCGGTAGCGAGCGCCAGCATTTGGTGGCCGAGGCAGATGCCGAACACCGGCCTTTGCTCGATCAGCGTGCGGATGACCGGCACGGCGTACGCACCCGTCGCCGCCGGATCGCCCGGACCATTCGACAGAAAAATCCCGTCGGGCTTGAGCGAGAGGATGTCGGCTGCGGAAGTTTGCGCCGGAACCACGGTGATCTTGCAGCTATTGCCGGCGAGCTGACGCAGGATGTTGCGCTTGATGCCGTAATCGATGGCGACCACGTGGAATTCGGCGTCGCGCAATTCGCCGTAGCCGCCGTCCCATTGCCAGGGCGTTTCCTGCCAGGTGAAGCGCTGGCCGGTGGTGACCATCGGCACGAGGTCCATGCCGACCAGCCCCGGCCACGCTTTGGCTTCGGCCTTGAGCGCCTCGATGTCGAAACGGCCGGACGGCTGGTGCGCGATCACCGCGTTGGGCATGCCGCGTTCGCGGATCAACCCGGTGAGCGCGCGGGTATCGATGCCGCCAAGACCAATGACGCCGCGGCTTTTGAGCCACTGGTCGAGGCCGCGCGTGGCGCGGTAATTCGAGGGCGCGGTGATCGCGGAATGCAAAATGATGCCGCGCGCGCCCGGCGTGGCCGCAAGGTTGACCGTTTCAATGTCGTCTTCGTTGGTGCCGACATTGCCGATGTGAGGAAAGGTGAAGGTGATGATCTGGCCGGCATACGAGGGGTCGGTGAGAATTTCCTCGTAGCCGGTCATGGCGGTATTGAAACAGACCTCACCGACGGCATGGCCGGTCGCGCCGAAGCCGAAACCTTCGAGCACGGTGCCGTCGGCCAGCACCAAAAGCGCGGTCGGCTCGGGATCATCCCACGATGGACGTGACGGTCGCGGTTGTGTCGGCATCGGCAAAGTCTTAGATCATATGGTGTGCCCGCCGCTTTCGGCGGGCGACTTGCGAGTGGCCATAGCTGTGTTGCGCGACCAGATCAACAATGCCCTCAAGGAGGCCATGAAGGCCGGGGACAAGCGCCGCGTTTCGACGCTGCGCCTGATCAATGCCGAGATATTGAAGCGCGAAACCAGCGCTGCCGAACGCGTCACGCTGACCGACGCCGAAATTCTCGACGTCATGGGCAAGATGATCAAGCAGCGCCAGGAATCG
>DAIUEQ010000177.1:0-7409 GCA_036845025.1 Xanthobacteraceae bacterium
GCTGGCCACTCGGCAAACCCGTGCGCCACGGTAGGGTGGAAATGATCAATCTCATTGGCGAAGAGGTCAAAGATTTCCGGAAGTGGCTGCAGGTTCCGGGCGCCGCCGTGCATCTTTATGGCAAATCGGCGATCCGGGCCGGTCGCAAGATGGGGCATGTCACCAGGGTCTTCGCCGAGTAACGGGCGGAGGCAGCCGCGGATTGCCGCCGCAGGCTTGTGGACTTCCGGGGCCCTTTCTGATAAGCCACCGCCAAGCTGGCGCAGGCATTACCGCTTTCGCCGCCATTTCATTCCCCCGGCGCACCATACCGAGCGCTCTTGAAAAGGAGGATGCGTGCAGGTTCTCGTTCGCGACAATAACGTCGACCAGGCCCTCAAGGCGCTGAAGAAGAAGATGCAGCGCGAGGGCATTTTCCGCGAGATGAAGCTCCGCGGCCATTACGAAAAACCCTCGGAAAGAAAGGCACGGGAGAAGGCGGAAGCGATTCGCCGGGCCCGCAAGCTTGCGCGCAAAAAGCTGCAGCGCGAGGGCCTGTTGCCGATGAAGCCGAAGCCCGCATTCGGGGCCGCTGGCGCCAGATCAGGCCCGCCGCGCGCTCCGCGCTTTGGCTAAACATTGAACGAATTTGTGAGGCGGCGCGGGTGGTTACCCGCGCCGCTTTTTATTATCCCGCTATCGCCGAACGCGTGCGTGATTTACCGTTAGGCAGTCGGGGGCGATGCGTGCTGCGGACGGCGAATGACGGTAGCAAGGGTCATGACAGCCAGGCGGCCGAGGCCGCGGCGGCGGGCTAATCCGGTCCTTTTTCCTATCCTCGCTGCGGTCACGCTGGCCGCCTGCGGCCATCTGGATTCCCCGGAGAAGGATGAGGCGCTTGCCGCCACTTCGCAGTCCAACCTCGCCTCGCTCGGCGAGGTGATCCAAAAGCACCCGGAAGACCCGCAAGCCTACAACATGCGCGGCACCGTAGAGGCCGCCGGCGGCCAACCTGAGGCGGCGCTGGCCGACTTCAACAAAGCGGTCGGCCTCGATCCAAATTATGCCCAAGCCTATGCCAACCGCGCGTTGCTTTACCGGCAAAACGGCAAGCTTGAACTCGCGCTGGCCGATTACAACAAAGCGCTCGCTATCAATGCCGGTTACGTGCCGGCTTACATCGGCCGCGGCATTATCTATCGCCAGCAAGGCCATGGCGCGCAGGCGCTCGCCGACTTCAACAAGGCCGTCACGCTCAAGCCCGACAACGCGCAGAGCTATTACAATCGCGGTCTGCTCTACCAGAGCCAGAATCAGCATCAGTTCGCCATTGATGATTTTTCGACCACGCTCACGCTGACACCGCAGCAGGCCGACCCGTATGTGGGACGCGCGCTGAGCTATCTCGCCATCGGCGACACTAAATCGGCGGCCGGCGATCTCGACGAGGCGGTGCAGATCGCGCCGACCAACGTGCAAGCCTGGACCAGCCGCGGATTGGCTTACGAGCGGCTCGGCGCGAAGGAGAAGGCGGCCGGCTCTTACGCGAAAGCGCTCAACCTCAACGAAAAATACGAACCGGCCCGCACCGGCTTCGCCCGCGTCGGCGGCAAGACCGGACAGTCGTATCAGACATTTTAAAGGGCGCGGGCCGAAGGAGCGATGACATGACGATTACGCTCAATCACACCATCGTTCCGGCGCACGATAAGGCGGCGTCGGCCAAGTTCTTCGCCGGCATTTTCGGCCTCAAGCCCGGCCGCACCGGATATTTCGCGCCGGTGAAGGTCAATAAATCGCTGACGCTATTGTTCGACGAAGAGGACAAATTCGAAAGCCATCATTTGGCGTTTCACGTCAGCAAAAAGGAGTTCGATGCCATCCTCGCACGCATCAAAAAGCAGAACATCGCCATCGGCAGCGCGCCGTGGAGCCTGCGCGACGGCAAGCTCAACCATTGGAACGGCGGCCGCGGCTTTTATTTCGAGGACATCAACGGCCATGTGCTCGAACTCATGACCGTCGCGCAATAGGGCGATAGCTCAATGCCTGGCCGGCGGCGCCGGCGGCTCATCCAAATCGCCGGCGAGGAATCGGCCGACCGCGTGCAATGCGCCGTACTGATCCAGATCCTCATGCCCGCCATCGATAAAGCGCACGATGTGCTTGTTGCCCTTGGCGAGATCGAACATCTGCTCGCCCATGGAATAGGGAACGACACGATCGTTGAGGCCGTGCAGGATGAGAACCGGTGCCGTGACGTTGGCGATGCGTTCGTCGGAGCGGAATTGGTCCTTCATCAACAGCCGTACCGGCATGAACCAGTAGCGCTGCGATGCGACCGCCGCCGTGGACGTGAACGGCGCTTCCAGGATGACGCGGCCGACCGGCTTCTCCGCCGCCAAATAGACGGCGACACCGGTGCCAAGCGATTCGCCCCAGAGCACGATCTGACTTGGCCGGTAGCGGCTGGCGGCAAAGGCGTAGGCGGCTTCGGCGTCGGCGAATAAACCGGCTTCGCTCGGACTGCCTTCGGATCCGGCGTAGCCGCGGTATTCAACACCGACGAGGCCGAGACCTTCCTTCATCAGCCGGTGAAAGCGTTCGACGCGATAGCGCAACGCTCCGCCGTTACCGTGCAAATAAAGAATGACCGGCTTGCCGTCGCGCGGCGCTACATGCCAGCCGACGAGGTGCACGCCGTCGGCTGTGGTCAGCGAAATTTCCTCGGCCTCCGGCAGGCCCGCTTCCGCGGGCGACGTGTGAATGGTCTCGGGGAAATACATCATGGAGCGCTGCGTGAAATAGAGCATCGCGGTAAGCCCGATATAGACGAACAGAAGAACGGCAATGACCACGATCAACGCCGTCATGGTGCGCGACTTACAAAATGTTGGCAGCGGCAGGCGCGCCATGAACGCGCCATGCCACGCGTCGACGCGGCGCAGCGCATATCGAATTCGGTCTCCGACCCGGCGGAAAGCCGCGGTGGCGCGTTCCTTCGCGGTGGCTCCATTAGGGCGATGCGCAGCTGGAAATGAGTTCATCTTCAAGCGGTCCCGGCGCGCCTTTCTGAACTACGATGGCATTTTGCATCAGATTTGTCGCAACGACGCGACGACAAACCCGCTGGGAAAAACAAAACCGGCCGGCTTGTTCAAAGCCGACCGGTGTCGTCCGTCACATCTGTTCAGTGCTTACGGGCAAACTTGGACGGGTTGCCACTGATAGCCAGCACCTTCGACCCAGACCTTGCGCTTTCCCCAGTGACAGCCCGGCGCTAGCTGCGCATAAGCGGGCCCCGGCGCAGCACCGGGCGGCGGCGGGTAATAGGCGCCAGGAGGCGGCGGTCCGTATCCGGGAGGCGGCGGCGGGTAGTACGCGCCGGGCGGCGGCGGATAGTAACCGGGCGGCGGCGGTGGGTAGTAATAACCGGGCGGCGGGCTGTTGGCGATCGCGGTGCCAACGATTGCGCCGGCGAAAAGGCCGCCGAGCAGTCCCGCGCCAACCGCACAGCCGACGCACCCCGCGTTGGCGGGAGCCGGTGCGGCAAGCGACGCAAGGCCGATGCTCGCGGCGCCGGCGAGCGCGATGAGCGATTTATGCATGTAGTCTCCTCATGGGACCGGCCGGGCACCCGGTCTTAATTTTTGGATTCGACGGAAGTCCCCCGTGAACTTCCGGATTGGTAGCCACTTTCGCCGCCACTTAAGCGGAGAATCTTTGGCGGAAATTTGGTGCGCGCACCTTTTTAGCCAAGCCGGCAGGCATTGAGCCTCGCCGGACTTGGTTTCGCGCTATCGAAAGCCGACAGCTAAGGGAGTTAGCAGCCGCGGACCCAGCCGTATCCGTTCCACACCGGCCGGCATGCGTAGCCATATCCTGGTCCATATCCGTAATAGGCATACGGGTAGTAGGGACGATAATAGTAAGGCGACGCAGCAATGGCACCGCCGACAACCGCGCCGGCGGCCAGGCCGCCCCAGAATGGACCAGGACCCCAGCCCCAGCCCCACCGGCCCCAGGCTTCCGCCGGGCTTGAACTGGCCAGCGCCGTTACTCCGATGAGCGCCGCCGCAGCGACAGCAGTCAGGATCTTCCTCATGACATCCACCTCAATTGATATCCTCGTGACTGCACCCAAAACCGACCCCGAAGACACTACGTTCTCACGAATCTGTTGAACGGTTTCTGAACGGTGTCGCCCGAAAATGGCCATCATTTGGCAGCCGCGGACGGAAGTTCGCCTCGAACCGGCGGTCTTGTCTGCGCCGTCGGCGACATCCACGGCTCGCTAGCGAAGCTGCGAGAACTCGTGGAACGCTGCGAAAAGTTCGCCGCCGGCGCGCCATTAACATTCGTGTTCCTCGGCGATTACGTTGATCGCGGGCCCGACAGCGCCGGGGTGGTCCGCTATCTCATGGAGCTGCAATCGCGACGTGGTGAACGATTGGTTGCGCTCAAGGGCAATCACGAGGCGGTCGTGCTCGATGTTTGTGACGGTGTGTGTGCCGCGGACCTTTGGCTCAGCCAGGGCGGCGACGCGACGTTGCGAAGTTACCGCGCCGCCCGGGCGCAAGATTTGCCGGAAACGGTTCTGCGCTGGTTTCGTTCGCTGCCGTTGAGCTACGACGACGGCCGGCGTTTTTTCGTCCATGCCGGCGTCAATCCGCAGCTGCCGCTCGAGGCGCAGGATGAGCGCGACTTGATCTGGATTCGCGAGCCGTTTCTTTCCGCTCGCCGCGATTATGGACGGCTGATTGTGCACGGCCACACGCCGCTCGAGACCGGCCAACCGGACCTTCGCGCCAACCGGCTCAATCTCGACACCGGCGCTGTCTTCGGCGGTCCCCTAACCGCCGCCGTGTTCGCGCACGGGCGGACCGATCCGGTGCGTTTTATTCAGGCCGGTTGAATACCGTCATCTGTTTGCGCCCGGCTTTTCCAAGCGTTGGCGCGGCGCGCATCATTGACGAATCTGCATCGTTCCGCCGCGCCGGATCCAAGGTAAGCTTTGCCGATTCGCTTAAAGGTTCCGTCGTGCGGGAAAAACCGGCAAGTCGGCCAAATACACCGGCGCCCACTTGGCGGCAGGCGCGGCGTTCCGAACGGATCGGTGACGCCGCCGCCGACGTTGAAGGAGCGAGGCCCGCCAAGTCGCGCTCCCGTGCGGTCGCGGTGCGGCTTGCCGCCGAAGTCGAACGCCTTGCGGTCGAACTGCAGGCCTCGCGCGAGCGTATCGCCAACCTGGAAGCTACACTCGACATCGACCCGTTGACCGAGACGCTCAACCGCCGTGGTTTTGAACGGGAGCTCAAACGCTCGCTCGCCTACGTCAAACGCTACGGCGCGACGGCGGCGCTGATTTATCTCGACCTCGACGATTTCAAGCCGGTCAACGATCGTCACGGTCATGCCGCGGGCGACGCCGTGCTGAAGTCGATCGCCGCGGCGCTGTCGTCCCGCGTGCGTGCATCCGATGTGGTGGCGCGCATCGGCGGCGACGAGTTTGCGGTCCTGTTGTGGAACATCAGCGAGCCTGACGCGCGCGCCAAGGCCGCCGCCTTGGAGGCCGCGGCGTATGCGGCGCCGGTTACTTGGGGCAGCTCGACACTGGCGGTGGCAGTCTCCGCCGGTGTGACGTTTTGCGGTCCGACCGATGCCGCCGGCGAAGTTCTCGCCCGCGCCGATGCCGCCATGTATGCGCGCAAAGCGCAACGGCGGCGCGCCGCGGCGCGGTAGCTTTGTTCACGATCTTTTTCGGAACACCGCGATCCACTTTTCGGGATCATGCTCTAGGCAATAATGTCCGGAGTAAGCTGGTCTTCGATGAAGGTGATGCGATCGCGCAACTGCAGCTTGCGCTTCTTCAGCCGCTGGATTTGGATGATGTCGGCGCCGGGCAACCCTTCCAGCGCCGCGATCGCGGCATCGAGGTCGCGATGATCCTGCAGCAAGCGCGCCAATTGCGCCCGTAGCTCGCGCTCTTCCTCGTTGGTCATCGCCGCCCTTGCTCGCGCCGCGAGCGTGATGGCGCCCGGGGCGCGGGAGGTAACTTGCTAGCGATTATCGCGTTTTGGCTAATATCCCACAAGTCCGGTGCAGCGAAAGTGCACAGCGGGTATTTTCGCCGCGCGGCAAAAGGAGTATATTGGTCGGGTCAGGGTGAGGCGTTTCCGTGTTGAGGGGTTACGGGTCAGGTCGATCGACGCAAGGAGGATAGCCAGATGGCGATTGAATCGCATCTTGCAGAACTTGAAAGACGGCACCGGGCACTCGAAGTGGAAATTTCCGACGCTCTCACGCATCCATCGTCGGACGGCTTGAAAATCGCCGAGCTCAAACGGCGCAAGCTCTCCGTGAAAGACGAAATCGCGCGGCTCCAGCAAGACACACTCGTCCACTAGTCAGTTCGTTTCAGAATTTGAATGGAATGAACCCGCTGCCAAGCGGCGGGTATGGTCACGACTTTTTCGTAGTCGTGCGCGACGCGATCGTTCAGCTTCGCCGCGACCTTAATCACACCTTCTTCGCCGCTTCCCGCAGCTTGAATTTCTGCAGCTTGCCGGTCGAGGTTTTCGGGATTTCCGCGAACACCACGTGGCGCGGACATTTGTAGGCGGCGAGGTGTTGCCGGCACCAGGCGATCAATTCTTCGGCGGTCGCCTTGGCCCCTGGTTTTAGTTCGATGAAGGCGCACGGCGTTTCGCCCCATTTGTCGTCGGGCTTCGCCACCACGGCGACGGCGGACACCGCCGGATGTTTGTAAAGCGCGTCTTCGACCTCGATGGAGGAAATATTCTCGCCGCCGGAGATAATAATGTCCTTGGAGCGGTCCTTGAGCTGGATATAGCCGTCGGGATGAATGACGCCGAGATCGCCGGAGTGAAACCAGCCGCCGGCAAAGGCGGCGTCGCTCGACGCCTTGTTCTTCAGGTAGCCCTTCATCACCACGTTGCCGCGGAACATCACCTCGCCCAAAGTCTCGCCGTCGCGCGGCACGCGCGCCATGGTTTCCGGATCGAGTACGTCGAGCCCTTCGAGCACCGGATAGGCGACGCCCTGGCGCGCCTTTTTCACCGCTTGTTCGGCGGCCGGCAGGCTCTCCCATTCGCGATGCCAGTCGTTGATGGCGGCCGGCCCGTAAGTTTCGGTCAGCCCGTAGAGGTGCGTGACATTGAAACCGGCGCCTTTCATCGCTGCCAGCACCGCCTCGGGCGGTGGCGCGGCCGCGGTCATGAACTCGACCTCATGCGGCAACGGTTTTTGTTCGCTCGCCGGCGCGTTGAGCAGCGTCGACATCACGATAGGTGCGCCACACAGATGCGTGACCTTGTGCGTGGCGATGGCTTCGAAGATCGGCGCTGCGCGCACTGCGCGCAGGCACACGTGGGTGCCGGCGAGGATCGATAGCGTCCAGGTAAAGCACC
>DAIUEQ010000178.1:0-7373 GCA_036845025.1 Xanthobacteraceae bacterium
CATGGACGAGAACTTCGTCGAAACGCGCCGCGCCGCGGCGGAACAATCGCAGCACATAATCCGGATACCAGCCCGAATGGCGCATCTGCCGGCCGCAAAAGCTCGACAGGCGCAACACCTCCCACGCGTCGGCGCTCGGGGTCGCGATAGCGCTTTTGATCGCGGTGGCAAGTTCGTTTGTCACGCGCTCGTCGGCGTCGAGCGACAGAACCCACGTTCCGGTCGCGAGCGACAGCGCGTAGTTCTTTTGCGGCCCGAAGCCGCGCCATTCGTGAAACTCGACGCGCGCGCCCTTTTGCTGTGCGATCTCAACAGTCGCGTCGGTCGAACCGCAATCGACCACGATGCGCTCGTCGCAGAATGTCAGACTGTCGAGGCATGCACCGATATTGGCCGCTTCGTTCTTCGTGATCACGATGGCGCTGAGCTCCGTCATGATTTGCCTCTGGTCACGCCGGCTCTCGCGCCGCCAACACCGCGAGCCACATGTAAAGCCCGAGCAATGTTACCTCGCCGAGTACGACATAAATGCTGCCGCCATAAACCTGCGGAAAGAAAACCTCCACGACCGCCATGGATACGACGGCGGTCAGCCATACGACCGCACCCCACGCGGCCGCCAGCCACAACCCTACCGCGGCGACAAGATCGATGACTGCGAAAAATACCGTGGCGGTTTGCCAGGCGACCGAGCGCGCTTCGAAGTCCCCTGCCCCGACGCCGATTCCGCAAATCTGGGTCCAGTGATACACGCCCTTGATCAGTGATAGGACGGCCATAATTCGCATGAACAAAACAAGGCGAGTGGACCAGGCGCCCGCTATATTTCGCGGCTGTCCGGCTTGTACCGGCTCAAGCAGGTCGGTCGGCCGTGTGGGTTGGCGCTGCAGTCGATCGCTCATGGCAAGGCGGCTTTGAGCACTCGCCATAAGGCAAAGTCAATCCTAGTGGCGGGTGGCCACCGGAACAGCTAAAAGAAACGGCAGTGGAGCTTGCTATGGCGATCAAATTAGGCCGGCCGATTGAACGGGTCCGCTCAATTCCGACGCGCGGCGACGCCCGCGCGGAGCGGCTTGATCTCGCCATCCGGCCGCGCCGCAACCGCCGTGCCGAATGGGCGCGACGATTGGTGCGCGAGCATGTTCTTACCGCCGACGACCTGATCTGGCCGCTGTTTCTGGTCGAAGGCATAAGAGTACGCGCCGCCGTCGGCTCGATGCCCGGCGTCGAACGACTTTCTATCGATGAAGCCGTTCGCGCGGCGGAGCGCGCGGCCGAGCTTGCGATCCCCTGTCTTGCGCTGTTTCCTTACACTGAACATGAAAAGCGTGACGAGCGCGGCTCTGAAGCACTCAACGCCGACAATCTGGTGTGCCGCGCCATCCGCGCCATCAAGCAAGAGGTGCCGCAGATCGGACTATTATGCGACGTCGCGCTCGACCCTTACACCAGTCATGGCCACGACGGTCTTATTCGCAACGGCATCATTCTCAACGACGAAACCGTCGCGGTTTTGGTGCACCAGGCGCTGATCCAGGCCGAAGCAGGCTGCGATATCATCGCGCCGTCCGACATGATGGATGGCCGCGTCGGCGCCATTCGCAAGGGCCTCGACGCCGCAGGCTTCGATGAAGTTCAGATCATGGCCTACGCGGCCAAATACGCCTCGGCATTCTATGGTCCGTTTCGCGACGCAATCGGATCGAACGCGACGCTGATCGGCGACAAACGGACCTATCAGATGGATCCGGCGAATGCGGAGGAGGCGCTGCGCGAGGTCGAACTCGATATCGGTGAGGGCGCCGATATGATTATGGTTAAGCCCGGAATGCCTTATCTCGATATATTACAACGGGTTAAAGCCACTTTCGGAATGCCCACCTTTGCCTACCAAGTCTCTGGAGAGTATGCCATGATTGTGGCAGCCGCACAGAACGGCTGGCTCGACGGGGACAAGGCCATGCTGGAAAGCGTCGTCGCTTTCAAGCGTGCCGGCGCCGATGGCGTGCTGACCTACTTTGCGGCCCGCATTGCGGAGCAATTGAAGGCGCGCGGCGCTTAAGATTCTCGCCTGCGACTGGGTAACGAGGCGATGTCATGCACGACGACGACAATCGATTCCAGCGATTTGTGCCGCTGCTAAGGCGCGTCATTATTTTGTTGGCCGTTCTCGCGGCAACGCCAGTGGTGTTGTGGATGATCACCACTTTCGTGCGCGCTTATGTCGGTCCGCCAAGAATCCCCGCACCGCATCAGATTGCCGCTACCACGCCGACGGTATCCGCCACTGCCGCGGCAAGCACGCCGAACTCCGATCAGGCAGCTGCCTCACCGGTGCAGAGCAAGATTGCCGACGTCTCCGCGTCGACAACCGACGTCACAGCGACGACGTCGGACCCGCGCGATGTGGCTTCGCCGAAAGGCTCACTGCTCGCGGAGCGGCCGTCCGACGGCGCCGCGGCTGCCCCTGCCAGCACCTCGACTATGGCAACTGCTTCGATACCGCCGCCGTCACAAGCTCCTGCGGCTTTCGCGACGCCGACAAATTTGACGGGCGCGATGACGCCGACCGGCGGCGCCCCTCAGATTCCGCAACTGCCGCCGGCGAATACCGCCTCGGCTGAAGCCTCGCCCACCGCCACAGAACAATCGCCCGATGTCATGCCCCCGGCCCCGCCGCTGACGGGTAAAATTCCATTGCCGCGACATCGTCCGCGTGGACTAGGCGAGGCCAACACGCAGTTGGCACAGGGCGCCGTGCCGGTACCGCGTCCACGCCCCGACGCCGCGGGGCCGGCATCAGCTCCCGACGCCGCAAGTCCCGGTCCGTTGGATTTTCTGCAAAATATCTTCCACCAATAGCCGCCGGCTATTCCCGCGCGGTTCCGCTCGGCATGTGCACCGGCTGGTAGCCGTCAGCCGCGAGCGCCCGAAAAATTTCGGCGGCGTGCGCCGCGTCCCGCGTCTCAACGGTCACGTCCAGCTTGGCGCCTTTTGCCGGAACATCAAGAAACAAACGGTGATGATCGACGCTGAGGATATTGGCGCCGAACTCACCGAGCCGCGTCGCGATCTGTCCTAAAATTCCCGGCCGGTCGGGAATAGTCAGGCGGAACGCGACGATGCGGTCTTCGCGTTCCAGTTCTCGAACCATAATCGATGCCAGAATGCGCGGATCGATATTTCCTCCGCAGAGAACCAAGCCGACCTTTCGTCCGCGAAACTGATCCGGCTTGGCGAGCACCGCGGCGAGGCCTGCGGCGCCGGCACCCTCCGCCATGGTCTTTTGCAGGGTGAGAAATGCGTTCACCGCGCGCTCGATTAATTGCTCATCGACCAAGATGATGTCGCTCACGTGCTCGCGAATAATCGGCAGCGTAAGCTTGCCGAGGTTCTTTACCGCAATGCCTTCGGCGAGCGTGGCACCGCCGCAAGGTTTGTTCTCACCCCGTATTGAATTCCACACTGACGGATAGAGCGCGGATTCCGCGCCGACGATTGTTATCGAGGGGTTCTTGGCGCGGGCGGCGATGGCGCAGCCGGCAATAAGGCCGCCGCCGCCGATCGGCATGACGAGGGTGTCGAGATCCGGCACCTCTTCGAGCATTTCGAGCGCGATTGTGCCTTGGCCGGCAATGACATGCGGATCATCATAAGGGTGAACCCAAACCAGATTTTGCTGATCGGCTATCACCTCCGCGCGGGCTTGAGCGTCGGCGACGGTCTCGCCGTCGAGGATAACGGTCGCACCCAGCGCTTCGGTCGCCTTGATCTTCACGAAAGGCGCCGTCACCGGCATCACAATGGTGGCCGGGATTCCAAGATGGCGGGCGTGATAAGCCACGGCCTGGGCGTGATTGCCGGCCGACATGGCGATGACGCCGCGTCGCCTTTCTTCGGCCGTCAGCGAAGCAAGCTTGACGTAGGCGCCGCGTTCCTTGAACGAGTTGGTGACCTGCAGGTTCTCGTATTTGACGAAAACCTCAGCTCCGGTCAGCGCCGATAGCGGCGGCGCCGGCAATATCGGCGTCCGCAGGACGTGACCCGCGATCGTGCGGCGGGCCGCCTCGATTTCGGCAAGCGTCACCATAATGGCCTTTTTCCCCATTTTGGCCGACGTTACAATGTTGAAATCTCGATAAGACTCAGGCGGATTAGGTCTTTGAGGCTCAGGTATTCTCGGGCAAATTAGAGTTACCGGGCTTTCCTGCCGCCAGCGGGAAGAGAAGCGGTAACTGAAAGAGGCGAAAACGCTCCGTGACTCAGCACTCGCGCGATACGCCCCAGTTCTATCTTACCGCGCCTTCTCCATGCCCATATCTTGGCGGGAAGGAAGAACGGAAGGTCTTTACCCACCTCGTCGGCGAGCGGGCCGGCGAGCTAAACAACATACTTACCCAAGGCGGCTTCCGCCGCAGCCAGTCGATCGCTTACCGGCCGGCGTGCGAGGGCTGCCGCAGCTGTGTATCGGTGCGCGTGCTCGCCGAGGAGTTTCAGCCGACGCGCAGCATGCGCCGGATCGCCGCCCGCAACGCCGATATCGTCGCCGAGATGAAGCCCGCGGTGCCGACATCCGAGCAATACTCGATATTCCGCGCCTATCTCGATTCGCGTCACCGCGACGGCGGCATGGCCGATATGACGGTGCTCGACTACGCCATGATGGTGGAAGACAGCCACATCGAGACCCGCATCATCGAATATCGTTTGGGGAATACGCCGGGCAGCGGGCTGATTGCCGTCGCACTCACCGATGTCCTCGCCGACGGTTTATCCATGGTCTATTCGTTTTTCGAACCCGACCAGGCGCCGCGCTCGCTCGGCACTCTCATGGTGCTCGACCACATCGCCCGCGCGCGCCAGATGGGTCTTGCTTACGTTTATCTCGGCTATTGGGTGCGTGGTTCGCGCAAGATGGACTATAAAGGCCGCTTCCTGCCGCAAGAGCGGCTTACGCCGGACGGCTGGGCGCGCACGAGTTAGAACTGCCGATCCTCGAGGCCGCCGCCGACCTAACAGCTTCGCCAATCGCTCACGCCATTGGATGCCAAGATGGACCAGGATGTGCACGAAGTTTTCGCCATCCGGTACGGGCACCACGCGCGGCGCTCGCCAGAAAACTTCATCGGCGGCGATCCACACGACGTGCTCCAACCTCTAGATTACTTCGTCTGGGCGATAAAAGGGCCGTCGGGCACGATCATTGTCGACACTGGCTTTGATGGGCCGACCGCCCGGCAGCGGCAGCGCGAAATCACCAAGCCGTTGCGCGATGGTCTGGAGGCCATCGACATAGCGCCGGACTCGGTGAAGACGGTCATTGTCAGCCATTTGCACTACGACCATTGCGGCAATTACGATCTGTTCCCGAACGCGCGCTACCATCTGCAAGATCGCGAGATGGCCTATGCGACCGGACGCTGCATGTGCCACACCGCGCTGCGCGCGACGTTTGAGGCCGATGACGTGGTCGCCATGGTGCGCAAGGTCTTCGCCGGCCGTGTTGCGTTCCACGACGGCGACGATGAAATCGTTCCCGGCGTGACCGTCCATCGCATCGGCGGCCATTCCATGGGATTGCAGTCGGTGCGGGTCAAAACGGCCCGCGGCTACGTGATGCTCGCCGCCGACGCGGCGCACCTTTACGCTCACCTCGAGCAAGGCCGGATCTTTCCGATCACTTACAATGTCGCCGAGGTGCTCGAAGGCTACGAGACCTTGAAAAGGCTCGCCACCACGCCAAGCCACATCGTGCCGGGTCATGACCCATTGGTGCTTCAACGGTATGCGGCGGCAAAGCCCGGCCTCGAGGGCTGGGTGGCGCGCCTGGATGTGGCGCCGAGCGCGGCGTGACAATTCGGCCTACCGGCGAAACGCCTGGCCCGGAGTTTCCAAAGCAAAAGGTCGACCGGAACTTGGCGATTTTCAAGGAATTGCTTCTCGGCGAACGCCGAAGGACCAGACCATGACCAAAAGCCGAAACGGAACAGCAATCGATCGGCATCGAAGGCAATTTTTAAAAACCGCGGCTCTGGGTGGCGTCGCGCTGGGCGGCGCCGGATTTTTGACACCCGAAGCACCGGCGGCGGAAGGCACGGAAGCTTCTCCGCTGATACCGCCGTCGATGCTGGTGCAGGGCAAGCCCGTCGCATCGCCGCCCTATGGGGTGCCGTCGGAATTTGAAAAGCACGTCGTCAGGCTTGCAAACGATCGCACGGCGACGCCGTTTTCCTCATGGAGCTTTACGCCGCTCCAGGATCTCCACGGCCCGATCACGCCGAACGGGCTGTTTTACGAGCGCAACCATAACGGCGTTCCCACCATAAATCCCGACCGTCACCGAATTCTCATCCATGGCCTGGTCGAGCGTCCTGTGATCTTCAGCATGGACGATCTGATGAGATTTCCTTCGATCTCGCGAATTTATTTCTTGGAATGTTCGGGCAATTCGTCGAGCGAGTTCACCAAGCCTGCGACCGACATCCGATGGTCTCACGGACTACTTTCCTGCGCCGAATGGACCGGCGTGCCGCTCGCGGCCTTGTTGCAGGAAGCCGGCGTGCGCCCGGAGGGAAAATGGATTCTTGCCGAAGGCGCCGACGCTGCCGCAATGACGCGCTCCATTCCGATCGACAAAGCGATGGACGACGCGTTGATCGCGTTCGCGCAGAACGGCGAACGCTTACGCCCGGAGCAAGGCTATCCGGTGCGGCTTCTGCTGCCCGGCTATGAAGGCAACATGAGCGTGAAGTGGCTCCGGCGCCTCAAGATCGGCAACGAGCCGTTCATGACGCGGGAGGAGACGTCGAAATATACCGGTTTGTTGCCGGACGGACGCGCCAGCCAGTTCAATTTCGTCATGGAAGCGAAGTCGGTCATCACCAGGCCGGCGGCTGGAGGCACCATCAACGGCGGGCCCGGCTTGATTCAGATCACCGGCTTCGCCTGGTCGGGCGTCGGTAAAGTCAGGCAAGTCGATGTCACAGTTGACGGCGGCCGGTCGTGGCAGTCAGCCGACCTCGATGTTCCGATCCTGCCGAAGGCGCTGACGCGATTTCGCCTGCCCTGGCGTTGGGACGGCTCGCCAGCGATTATTGCGAGCCGCGTGACGGACGAAACCGGATACGTGCAGCCGACGCGCGAGGCGTTGCTCGCCGCACGCGGCAACGAATTTCATTATCACTATAACGCCATCGCACCGTGGAAGATCGACGCCGGCGGAAAGGTGACGAATGCCTATGCCGCCGGTGCGTAGCCTCACCGTCATTGTCTCGGTCATTGCCTTTCTGTCGGGGCAAAGCGCGACGGCCCAACAGCGGCTCGGCATCGGACAGACACCGACCGAAGAACTCATCAAGGCGTGGAATATCGAT
>DAIUEQ010000179.1:0-7370 GCA_036845025.1 Xanthobacteraceae bacterium
GCAACAGCCTTCTAAGCTGAAGGTCGCAGGTTCGAATCCTGCCGGGGTCGCCAATGCTTTGCGCCTTGCAAATAAAATCAAACAGTTAGTCGACGGTTTGTGAGCGAGCCGAAGTTTGTAAGCCGGCGTTTCCGTTTTGCGATGGCGTTCTGCCGGGGGCACGCAGAGCCGTCTTTTAAAAAGAGACAAACAGGCAATTTCAAAGGAACTAGTCCCTTCGCAAACGGACAGTTACCTTACGTTTTCGGATTTTGGTGAAACCGCACTCGATCGGCGTAAAGCTGGGCAATCAGCCGGTAGATGCGTTCGCCTTCCTTTGGATCGGTTGTGGCCTGCAGAGATGCCCGGTGCGCCTCGATCTGCTTGTCGATGTCTACGCAGGATTCACACATTCAAGCACACCCAGGGCAGTCTACATTTTATCGAGTCGCTTCAAGAGCGCGCGCAACTCCGGCGGGGGCTCCTCGGGTGGGAAATACGTCGCGAGCGATTGAGCGATCGAATACTGAATCGCTGTCCTAAGCTTGGTCGCAAGCGCCGCCAATTCGGAAAGCTCAGCCGACTCCCTCGTCCTGTTATCCGGCACCATGGGGGTTGAACTCCCCAAAATTTAGAGGCCCGTCACACCAGGGCAACCCAGGGAACAGGATAGACGTTCCGACACCGCAAAACCAAATTAAGTCAGTGAAAATTGGAACTTAGGACAAAGGGCACAGACTTAGGACAGCACCCTTTGGCATATAGAACATAACGATCATTGGCCCGGACGGGCGCCCCCGCCGCTGGGACCGCCGCCTCCGGGGCGGCCGGAGCCGGAGCCTGAGCCTGGAGCACCCAAGCCATGGCCTCCCGGGGGAGTACGGCCTCCGTTGCCGCCGGTACTACCGCCTGACCCAGACGACGAACTGCCTCCGTTTGGATTCTGGTTCGGTCCTGTGGGGAACGAGCCATTCTGACTTCCACTACCATTCCCGCTGTTGCCTGCGTTCGGATTCTGGTTCGGTCCTGTGGGAAGCGCCCCATGCGTACCGCCGCCGCCGCCAGCCGTAGCGCTCGAGACTGGCGCAAGCAGAGCCACGCCGACGGTCGCCGTTGCCACGCCAAGCATGATGCTCAGTCGTTTGGTGATCATTGTCATCCCCCCTGTGAATACTTTCGTGCCCAACTGTTCTCCCGGGGTCACCAAAAAAATCATAAGCTTGGCGAATATTTCGGGTAAACCCAACAAAGTCCAGGCCGGGCGAAGCTGCTCCAATCGGGGATTGTCTCACCGCTCCGTGTCGTCTTCCCCTTCTTTCGCCGGCTTTTGTGGTGTTTCCTTTTTGCCGCGCGTCAGCGAAGCGATGTCTTTGGCGTCGCGAAGAACTTCGGTCATGCGGCCGAGGCTCCCGCCCTCAATGCCGATCTCGCGCATCAGTGAGTCGATCACCGGCGCCTGCACGCGGTAGCGCAACGCCGAGTCGATCACCTCGTCGGTGACATTGCGGCCTGATGCGCCGCCACCCATCCCGTCGACATGGAAGATCTTGATGCCTTCGATTTTCTCGAGCGGACGTACGCTTTCGCGGACGATGCCTTCGATGCGCTCAAGCAGCTTTTCTTTTAGCCGGCCAGCGCGGGCGTCCTGGCTCAAGACATTTTCGGCTCTATTGATCTGCCGGGCGCCTTCGGCATCGACCTGATACCGCTCAGCCGCAGCCAGCGCGCGGACCTTCTCTGCTTCGGCGGTAGCTACGGCGGCGATCTTTTGCGCCTCGGCCAGGCTTTTTGCCGCTCGCATCTCGGCTTCCGCCTTGGCGGTGACGCGCAACGCCTCGCTCTCGGCTTCGCGGTGCGCCGCGATCATGTCGGTCAGCTTGCGCCGTTCGGCGATTTCGCGCTCGCGCACGGTGACGGCGTGCTCCTCGGCTTCGATGACCTTGGCGCGCACCGCCTCGGCGGCGGCGATGGCCGCCGACCGCTCGGTCGCCTTCTTGGCGAGTTCGACGGCCTTATTGATCTCCGCCATCTCGACGAGTTTATCGCGCTCGGTCGAGAGCATCCGGAGGTCGCGGTCTTTGGCGATGCGCGCTTCCTCGATTCCGCGCTCGGTGGCGATGCGGGCGCGTTCGACCTCCTCGGCCGCGGCGATCTCGGCCTCTTCGAAGGCCTGACGCTTGGAAATCTGCAAGCTTTCGAGGAAACGCTCGCGCTCGAGCCGCACCTGATCGAGCGCCCGGTCTTGCGCGATGCGCTCAGCCTCGGTCTGCTGGTTGGCGATGATTTCGGTCCGCCGCTTTTCGGCGTCCGCCTTAATCAGCGCCAGCGCTTTCTCCGATAGCGCGATCTGCCGATCGAGCTCCAAAATCTCCAGCGACTTCTGGCGGCCGATTTCCAGTTCGCGCTGCTCGCGTTCGCGGCCGATCCGGGCGGTTTCGATCTGCAATTCGAGGTTTATTTGCTCGCGTGCGGTTTGTTCGCGGGTCTTGAGCTCGGCTTCATCGAGCGCGCGGCGTCGCGCGATTTCACGGCGCTGAGTATCCTCCTCGGTCCTGATGCGCTCTTCGGTAATGGCACGCTGCTGCGCGAGGCGCGCTTTTTCGACTTCCTCACGTGCCGAGAGCTGCGCCTGCTCGGCCTCCTGCTCGCGGAGCGAACGCTCCTTGCTCAGTTCGGCGCGTTGCACCGCGCGCCGGATTTCGACTTCGCGCTCCTGCTCGAGCCGCGCATATTCGGTCTCGCGATCGATTTCGAAGACCTTCTTCTGGGCCTCCAGATTTTGGCTGCGGATGTCGACCAGCGTGCGCTGCTCGATTTCGTTGCGCATCTTGCGCCGCACTTCGATGGCTTCGGTCAGTTGCGTCAATCCTTCGGCGTCGAAGGCGTTGGAAGGATCGAAATATTCGAGGCTCGTCTGGTCGAGGTCGACGATCGCGACGCTTTCAAGCTCAAGCCCGTTGGCGGCAAGCGCTTCGGATGCAAGGTCGCGCACCTGGCTGGCATAATCGCGACGCTGCTCGTGCATCTCCTCGAGCGACATTTGCGCTGCCACCATGCGCATCGACGAGGCGAATTTGCCCTCGAGCAGGCTGCGGATGCCGTCTTCCTGGAGCGTGCGGCGGCCGAGCGTCTGTGCCGCGGCGGCGACCGCCTGTTTGGAGGCGCCGACGCGCACGAAGAATTCGGCAACGATGTCGACGCGCATGCGGTTACGGGTGATAAGCGCGCCATTCTCATGGCGCACCACCTCGATGCGCATGACGTTCATATTGACCGGGGTGATTTCGTGCAGAACCGGGATGACAAAGGCGCCGCCGTTGACGACCACTTTCTCGCCCAAGAACCCGGTCCGCACGAACGCAGTCTCTTTGGTGGAGCGGCGATAAAGCCAGCGCAGGATATAAACGAGAATGACGATCGCGACCGCCAGCCCGATCAGCCACAAGAGCACGGTCCCCAACGTGTTGGCACTCATGATATTCCTCCACCCGGCGTCGTAAGTTTAAGCCGGATCGTGCTGGCTCATGCACTCTTGCTCGCCGCCGGCGCGATCATGTCGAAAGCTTCGACCGCCGCGTCGACAAACGCCGCATCGTTGATGTTCGCCCGCACCCGCTGCACGCGCCGGCGGGATGTCGGGCGCACTGTCTTCTCGATCGCCTCGAACAAAGCCTCGTCCGCTTCCGGATCATGGAATGGGCCGCCCGGCCGGTCCAGTGCCGAAACGCCGCCTTCCGGCAGTAAGAATAATGCCGGGCCCTCCATTTGATTGAGCCGGCCACCGATCCATTCGCCCGCCGCGCGATTTTCGTCGCGAGTGGTGCGCATCAGCGTCACGTTCGGATTGTGGATGACGAATTTGCGGCCTGCGAACCGCTCCGGCACGGTCTCGCGCGGCCCAAAATTAACCATGTCCAAGGCACCTACCGAACCGAGATACGGCAGGCCGGTGCGGATTGGCGCGCCGAGCCGATCCTCGTCGGCTGGCAGAATGCCTCCGACTAGCATGTCGGCGATCTCGGTCGTGGTGATGTCGAGAAAACCGGCGAGCAATCCGGAATCGCCGAGGGCTTCCATGGCGCGGCCGCCGGTGCCGGTGGCGTGAAAAACCAGGCATTCGTAATCGGCTTCGAGCCGCTTGATCAGCGCTTGCACGCACGGTGTCGTGACGCCGAACATGGTGATCCCCAGCGCCGGCCGGGCGACCTTGCGCTTGGCCTCGTAAGCTTCGCGGGTTGGCATTTGCGCGATCATGCCGGCGAGTGCGTGCGCGGCATTGCCGAGCACCCGCTCCATGATCGAGTTGAGACCCTGAACATCGGCGACCGAGTGAAACATGACAATGTCGCTGGCGCCGACATAAGCGCGCACATCGCCGGCGGCGACGGTGGACACCATGACCTTCGGGATCCCGATCGGAAGCGCACGCATGCCGGCAGTCGCCAGCGTCGTACCACCGGAACCGCCGGCGGCGATGACGCCGCCGACCCGCGACTCGCGGACGATCCAGCGCGCGAAGGCTTCGGCCATCGCCGTGACCGAGCGGCCGCGGTCATCGGAAAAAACCGCGGCGGTGCCGCGCGGGTGCATGCTCGCCACCTGCAGGGGGGTGACATTGGCCGTTGAAGGCTTGCCCGAGGTGGACAGGTCGACGGTGCGCGTGGATATGCCGAGTGCCTTAAGGCGGTCGCGAATGAAGTTAAGTTCGCGCCCCTTGGTGTCGAAAGTGCCGGCCACGATCGCCGTTCGGTTGAGCCTTTCGGCGAAAGGAATGGCAAAAATGCCCTCCCCGGTATCGATCCGTCGCGAGCCGTCGACCAGGGATTCGCGCAAGCGGCTCGCCGGCATCTTCCAATGTTCGGGCAATAAAGCTGCCGGCGATGGGTGCACTTGGGCCGTCGCGGCGAACGACGCTGCATCGGCGCGGCGCTCTACCCGATAGACTTGCGCCATCAGTTCGGCGGCGCTTTCTTCCCGCACTTGTTCCGTCGCCGGGAGATTGTCTTCTTCGTCTTGCCGGCCGACGCCGAGCAACCGCTGCTGCAATTCGCTGTCGCCGGCAAGCGCCCGCGCCTCCATGACGCGGTTGATGCGGCCATTGACCATAATGGCGACGTTGTCGGCGACGGCGGTGGCGACGCCGATGTTCTGCTCGACCACAAGGATGGCCATCTCACCCTCATGGGCGAGCTTCGCCATCAGCGCTTCGACCTGATCGACAATGATCGGTGCGAGTCCTTCGGTCGGCTCATCCATGATCAAAAGCCGCGGATTGCCAAGCAGCGCCCGTGCGATGGCGAGCATCTGTTGCTCCCCACCCGAAAGCTGCGTACCGCCGCTCGAACGCCGTTCATAAAGCCGGGGAAACGTCTGGTAGACGCGGTCGAGCGTCCACTTCGCCTGCGCGCCACCGACCGCGACCAGTCGCAAATGCTCATCGACGGATAGGCTCGGCCACACACGCCGGCCCTGCGGCACGTAGCCGACGCCGTGTCGATGAATGATGTGCGGTTCGAGACGCGTGGTTTCGCGGCCGTAAACGCTAATGCTGCCCGAGCGCGAGGCTTTCAAGCCGGTAATGACATTGCATAACGTGCTTTTGCCCATGCCGTTGCGGCCAACGACGGCAAGCACGCCGCGCTCGAGCTCGATGGACACGCCCTGAATAGCGTGGCTTTCGCCGTAATAGACGTGAAGGTCGGCGATTTTGAGCGCGGCGCCGCTGCCGTTGCGTTCAGCCACGGCGGCCTCCGAGATAAATTTCCTGTACCTCCTTATCGGCCTCGATGTCCTCGGGCGTTCCTTCCTTGAACAAGTGACCGTTATGCATCATCGACACGTAGCCGCTGACGCGCAAAGCCACGTCGAGATCGTGCTCGATGATGATAAAGCCGATATGGCTCGGCAACGCGTTGAGGATGCTGACAAGATCGCGCCGCTCCGGCGGCGACAAACCGGCGGCGGGCTCGTCGAACAAAATGAAACGCGGCGCGCCGGCGAGCGCGAGCGCGATTTCAAGTTGGCGCTGCTGGCCGTGGCTCAGCGTCGCCACCAGCCGGTCACGGATGCTTTCGAGATGGACCGCGTGCAGGATCGATTCCGCCTGCATCATGGTGCGGTCGTCGACGCGCGGACGCGATAAGGCGAAACGCCCGCGCGAGACGCCACGACACGCGAGATACACCGAATCACGAACGCTCAATCCGCCGAACAGCTGTGAAATTTGGTAGGTCCGGCGCAGCCCGCGCCGGATCCGTTCATGGACCGGGAGCGTGGTGATGTCTTCGTTGAAGAAACGAATACTCCCGGATGTCGGCAGGAAGTCGCCGGTGATGGCGTTGAACAACGTGGTCTTGCCGGCGCCGTTCGAGCCGATCACCGCCCGCCGTTCGCTGGCGGCGATCCGCATGCTGATGCCGTCGAGCGCCACCAGCGCGCCGAAGTGCCGGCCGACGTTGTCAAGTTCGAGCGCGTGTGCGCCCGAGTCCTGCAAACGCGTGGCAACCAACACTTCGGCCACTTATTGTCTCCTCCGCGAACCCTTCGCTGCTACGGGCAACTCGGGTTATCGCGGCCGACGCTACCAAGCTTGAGGAAGTCGGCTTCGGGAATTCCCAGCGTCTGGTTAACCTGCGGAATGACCTTGATCAGCTTGTTGTAGAGCGTGCCGTCAGAGTTCGCCGTGACTTCGGTCAAGAAGTTATCGGCGATGGCGTTGCGGTTCTTGTCGAGCGACACCTTGCCGGTCGGAGTCTCGAGAACCAGGCTCGCGAGCGTCGCGCGCAACTTGCCGCCGCCGTCGGAGACGTCGGCGTTGACCTTTTGCAGTCCGGTCAACAGCGCCGTGGCGTTGATGTAATAGCCTTGCGCGAACAGCGAAGGCGACGGGAAGGCGTTCGGCAGCTTTTTGTAAGCGGCGACGAACTTTTTCCAGGCCGGCGAGTCGTCGTCGTCGGCGATCGGGCCTGCTGATGGCGTGCCAATTACAACGTCGTGGATCTTGCCCTTTGAGCCGAGAATTGTCTGGTCGACGGTCACCGAGCCGCCGATCAGCGGCGCCTGGCCGCCGGCCTGCTTGTACTGGGTCAGGAAGTTCACGGAGTCGGAGCCGCCGAGAACAACATAAACGGCGTCGATATTGTCCGGCATGGCGGCGATGACCGAGGAGAAGTCTTTGGTGCCGATCGGGACCCAGAACTTCTTCACCACATGGCCGCCGGCCTTGCAGAACGGCGCCATGAAGCCGAACACCTGTGTATACGGGAAGGAATAGTCTTCCGCCAACGTCGCGACGGTGTGGTAGTGCTTGGTGTTGTAAGCGTAATCGCCGAGGCCCGCCATCCACTGCGCGCCATCCGTCGAGAAGCGGAAGAAATTCGGCGCCGGATCGC
>DAIUEQ010000180.1:0-7363 GCA_036845025.1 Xanthobacteraceae bacterium
GGAGATGCGGCGGACCTGAGCACTCCGTAGGGCTATCCGATGCGCTGCACCTTCCTGCGACGGCTTTCAGCAGCCGGAAGGTGATCGCCAATTGTTTTTGATTACCGCAGGCAAACCTAGCGCAACGGTTGGCGAATGCAATCGTCAAATGAAGCTGACGGAGGGCAAACGGCCGTTCAGGCGGCTTCCGGCACAACGCGATTTCGGCCCTCACGCTTGGCGCGATAGAGGGCTTGGTCCGCGCGCTTAAGCAAGCTCGCTGCGCCGTCATCGGCGCCGCGCAAAGCCGCCAGTCCGATCGAGAGCGTCACCGGAATGCTGCGCTCTCCCTGGTTGATCGAGAAAGGCTCGGCGGCAATGCGCCGGCGCAACCGCTCGGCGACCATGGCGGCGACGGTGAGATCGGTTTCCGGCATCACAATTACGAACTCCTCGCCGCCGCTACGGCAAGCGAGATCAATGCCACGAATAGAGCGCCTGATGCGAAGCGCGAACTCGCGCAGCACGTCGTCGCCGGCGTCATGGCCGTAGGTATCGTTGATCGACTTGAAATGGTCGATGTCGAGCGCCATCAGCGCCAACGGCTTTCCTCGCCCGGTCGCCTGTTCGATCAGGGCGGAAAGATGATTTTCCATGTAGCGGCGATTGAACAGGCCGGTCAGCGCGTCGGTGATCGCCATCTCGATCGAGACTTGTACGTTATCGCGCAAGCGTTCGGTGTAACGCCGCCTGCGCACCTGGCTGCGCGCACGCGCCAGCAATTCATTCTTGTCTATCGGTCGCATCAGATAATCGTTCACGCCGATTTCCAAGCCGCGCAGCATACGCGCGCTGTCCTCGGGCTCGGTAATCGCAAGTATCGGCACATTGCGGGTGCGATCGAGGGAACGAACCTGGCTGCACAACCGCAACGCATCGAAGCCTTCCAACCCGAGCGAAACGATTACCAGGTCGTAATTTCCGTCAGCGGCGCGGAACAGGGCTTCCCGCGGATCGGCCTCGACCTCGACGGTCTGCTCGGCGCCGAGCACGCTGGCGATGCGTTCAAACGACGAACGCCGATCGTCGACGACCAGCACGCGACCGCCGCGGCCGTCATCGGCCACCGCTTCGCGTTCCGGCGACTGAATCCCGATGTCGCGCGTGGTAGCGGCGCGCATGCGCAACTCGTCGGTCACCATCTTCAGCCGCGAGAGCGAACGCACGCGCGCGATCAGCACCGGTTCGGCGATGGGCTTAGTGAGAAAATCGTCAGCGCCGGCTTCAAGCCCGCGCACGCGATCGGAGGGTTGATCGAGCGAGGTGACGATCACGACCGGAATGTAATGGGTGGCAGGATTGGTCTTCAGCCGGCGGCAAACTTCGAAGCCATCCATGCCCGGCATCATCGCGTCGAGCAGAACGAGGTCGCATTCGGCGCGCTCGCAGATGGTCAAGGCTTCACTGCCGCTCATCGCCGTGATCACGTCGAAATACTCGGCCGACAGCCTCGCCTCCAGGAGCTTGACGTTCGCGGCGATGTCATCGACGACGAGCACACGAGCGGTCATTCGTGGTCCTTGGGATTGTCGAGGAAGTGGCGGATGGTCTCGATGAATTTTCCGACTGAAATCGGCTTCGAGAGGTAGGCCTCGCAGCCACCCTCGCGGATACGCTCCTCATCGCCCTTCATCGCAAAGGCGGTTACTGCGACCACCGGAATGGCTTTAAGGTCCTCATCATCCTTGAGCCATTTTGTGACCTCGAGGCCCGAGACCTCGGGAAGCTGGATATCCATCAGAATGAGATCAGGCCGATGTTTGCGGGCAAGATCGAGCGCTTCGATGCCGTTGCGCGTCGCCACGGTGTTGTAGCCATGAGCCTCCAATAGATCGTGGAAGAGCTTCATGTTGAGCTCGTTGTCCTCCACAATCAGGACTGTCTTGGCCATCCCGTCCCCTTGCCCGGAAGCCCCGGCCGGAACGCCTTACCTGACCCGGCCAGATGCAACCGCTGCAACGATTGAAACTAACGTCGATATATTACGGAAAGGCAAATAGGACCGCATGAAATCGGCACCACGATTGGCCAAAGAAGCGGCGGAAATGCTGGCGATTCAGGCGCTTGGCTTTATCGGCGAAGAGCCGGAACGTCTGGCCGGTTTCCTTCACTCGAGCGGATTGGCGGTAGAGCAAATCCGCGACGCCGCGCAGGAGCCCCGCTTTCTTGTCGGGGTGCTGGAGCATATGCTTGGGGATGAGTCCCTCTTACTTGCGTTCGCCACGAGTGTTGGCGTCGATCCAGCCGCGATCGGGCAGGCCCGCGCCGCACTCGCCAGCAACGGAGAACGCCGATTGCCGTGAGCGCGTTTTGCCGCGATTGCCTCTCCGACGTCGTCTCGCCGGCGAAGCGCTGCGCGGCTTGCGGATCGCCGCGCGTGTTGCGTCACGATGAGCTCGGCGAGCTTGCCATCGCGCATATAGATTGCGATGCGTTTTACGCGACCATCGAAAAGCGCGACGATCCATCGCTTGCCGCAGAGCCCGTCATTGTCGGCGGTGGCCGGCGCGGCGTAGTGGCGGCGGCCTGCTATGTGGCCAGGACCTACGGGGTTAAGTCGGCCATGCCGATGTTCGAGGCGCTTGACCTGTGCCCGCATGCCCGCGTTGTGCGGCCGAACATCGAGAAATATTCGCGCGTGGGGCGTGAGGTGCGCGGCATGATGCTGGCGCTCACCCCCTTGGTCGAACCGCTGTCGATTGATGAAGCCTTTGTCGATCTGTCCGGCACCGAGCGCCTTCACGGGTTGGCGCCTGCCAAAGCACTGGCGCGGTTTGCGCTCGATGTGGAAAGGAATCTGGCGATCACCGTGTCGATCGGACTTTCGTGCAACAAATTCCTGGCAAAGATCGCTTCCGATCTCGACAAGCCGCGTGGATTCGCCGTGCTGGGATCAAACGAGGCGCAAACTTTTCTTGCTTCCAAGCCGGTGAGTTTCATCTTTGGTGTCGGCAATGTCAGCGCTGCGCGGCTTGCACGCGACGGCTTTCGCCAAATCGCCGATTTGCAAAAAACCAGCGAGATTGAATTGGCGCGCCGTTACGGAGAGGAAGGCCGCCGCCTTGCCCGGCTCGCCCGCGGCATCGATCCGCGCCAAGTCGACCCCGAACGCGAAACCAAAAGCGTCTCGTCGGAAACGACTTTCGAGGAGGATATCTCCGAATTCCAGAGGCTGGAGCGGATTCTCTGGGCCGAAAGCGAAACTGTTTCGGCGCGATTGAAGCAGAAGGCGCTCGCCGGCGCGACGGTTACGCTTAAACTCAAGACGGCGGATTTTAAGATTCGCACCCGAGCTCTCTCGTTCGACGCGCCGACGCAGCTGGCACTTAAGATTTTTGCCGCGGCGCGGGCGCTGCTGCTGCGAGAATCCGACGGAACGAAATTCCGTCTCCTCGGCGTCGGCGTCAGCGCACTCGCAGACGCCGATCAGGCCGACCCGGCGGATTTTGTCGACATGCGCGCGGCGGAGGCGGAGCACGCGGTCGACCGCGTCCGCGCGCGATTCGGCGATGACGCAGTGCGGCGGGGTTTGGCCTTCGAGCAGGAGCGAAAAGCCTGAATCGACAAGGCTACTGGCAGGGCTTTGCGTCTTTGAATTCCAACGTCGTCAGCTTGCCGATAACGGTGAAGTCGTTGTAGTCGAGCGACAACGCCCGCGATAGGCCGTTCTCATAGAGCTCGAAACCTATCGAATAGACCGGCGTCTGTTCGCCGTTGGCCTCAGTCTTGCTTTTATCGAAATAGCTGATCGTCACCGGCCAGCGCGGTACGCTGACAAGCTTCGGTTCATTCGCTGCCGCGTCTTCGTGCTTGCGCTCGTCGGCTGTTAGTTTGCGGCCGATGACGGTCAACGTGTTGTAGACCTTTTCGCCGGTATCCGATCCATCGAAAACTGGAAAGTCGAGGATGGTTTTTCCGGCGCGCGCCGCCTCGATGACGCGCAGCATATGTTGGGTCGGGAACACGGCGCTCGCGTCAAGATCGACGACCTTCTGCTCCGGCTTGACCAGATCCACGGCGGTGGCCGCGGCGCCGTGCTTGGCATGGCCATCCACTGAATCGATCAGGTTCTGATCGAGAAAATTCTGCGACGCAAATTTGAAGTTCTTTGCGTCGCCGCCCTCCCAGGTCGTCGACCGCAAGTCGCTTGTGGTGGTTTTGCCTTCCCCCGAATCCAGCTCCGATACCTGACGGAATTGAAGGCTATAACCGTCGCAGGCATTGCCGGCAAAATCGTAAAGGATACGTCCGCGAACGCCGACCACCTGAGAGTTGCCGCGAGACTCGCCGAGCGTAAGGTCGTAGACCGCGCGGTGCGGCACCAACGGGGGTGCTTTGTCTTGCGCGCGCGCCTCGGCGTGGAGTGCCGCCGCAAGCATCATCGCGCAAATCAACGTGGCACTGCGTGGCGCGAGAGGGTAAGCCATAGCCATAACGTCGTCGTACTCCGTTGCCGACTAAGCCCTTCGCCCCCTGCCCGCTCCCGCGAATTCTCCGGATTTCGTGTTGCGGCGTTGCGGGAACATAAGGAGCTTCTTTCGAGCTCGCAACTGCGCCTCCCGGCTTGCGCGTCATCTGCTCGAGGTGCGAAAACCAGTATCGGAAACCCATACGGAGGAATGAAAATGGCGGGCGCGGTGGAAAAGAAGTTGCGTGAAATAGGCATTGAGCTGGCCCATCCAACCGTTCCGTCGGCCAACTATGTTCCATTCGTGCGGACCGGTAATCTCCTCATGGTGTCCGGACAGATTTGCTACGATTCCGGCAAACTCGTCGCCAAGGGTCAATTAGGCGGCGGTATTTCAATTGAAGACGGCCAAAAGGCGGCGCGGGCCTGCGCGGTCAACCTGCTCGCTCAGGTAAAGGTCGCCGTCGGCGATCTCGACAACGTGGTGCGCGTGGTGCGCCTTGGTGGTTTCATCAATTCCGCCGTGGGTTTTCTCGAGGGTCCCAAGGTGATGAATGGCGCATCGGACCTTATGGTCGATGCATTCGGCGAAAAGGGCAGGCATTCCCGCACGACCGTCGGCGTCGCGGCGCTGCCGCAAAATGCGGCGGTCGAGGTTGAAGGCGTGTTCGAAGTATCCTGAAAGTGCGGCACGCTTACGATTGGTTGACCGCGAAACCAATCGCCCATCGCGGCCTGCACGATGCGGGCGTCGGTATTATCGAAAACACCGCGGGCGCCGTGCAAGCGGCGCTCGCCGCCGGTTACGGCATCGAGGTCGATTTGCAGATCAGCGCCGACGGCGAGGCCATGGTGCACCACGACGCCGTGCTTGGCCGGCTCACTGAAGGCGACGCCCGGCTCGACCAATTGAAGAGCGCCGAGCTTAAGCGCGTCAAATTCCGGGGGAGCGCAGAGCGCATGCTGACGCTCGCGGATTTATGCGATTTGATCGGCGGCCGCGCCGTTTTGTTACCCGAACTGAAAAGCCGCTTTGACGGCGATGACCGGCTTGCCGCGCGCGTTGCCGCATTGCTGTCGGGATATCAGGGCCCGGTCGCGCCGATGTCGTTCGATCCGTTACAATTGCAAATCCTGCGGCAAAAGGCCCCAAAACTTCTACGAGGCATTGTTGCGGCCCAATACAAGCCGCATCCCTATTGGGATCAAATGCCGCCGCGGCTGCGTCACGGGATGGGATCATTGCTGCCGTCCGCCCCGGCGCGCCCGCAATTTGTCGCTTATATGAACGATAATCTGCCGGCGCTGGCGCCCTTGCTCGCCCGGCATATTTTGTGCTTGCCGCTCATAGCGTGGGTGGTGCGGACGGAAGCGGAGCGGCAACGGGCCACGCGCTACGCCGATCAGATCATCTTCGAAGGCTTTCGCCCAATGAGTCGCCCATGAGCCGCGGCAAAGACGAGAGTGAGACACGGCCAGAACGCTCCGGCGCCAAGGCGGGCGAATTAAGCGGTATTGCCGTAAGGGCGATCGCCGAGATCAGCGCGGCGGAATGGGATGCTTGTGCAAATCCGCACGCGGCATCTGGCCGCGGAGGTCACTCGTCCCTTACTCGATCAACTTGTGAGGATGAGAAGTTTAACCCCTTTATTTCCCACGCTTTTCTCGCCGCCCTTGAGACATCGAAATCGGTCGGCGGGCACTCCGGCTGGCTCCCCCAGCATCTTGTGTTGAGAGATTCAGAAAACGCCGTCGCCGCTGTCGCGCCGTGCTACCTGAAAAGCCATTCCCGCGGCGAGTACGTTTTCGACTACGGCTGGGCAGAAGCGTATGAGCGCGCCGGTGGCAGCTATTATCCCAAGCTGCAAGTTGCGGTGCCCTTCACTCCGGCTACCGGACGGCGGCTATTGGTACGCCCGTGCGCCAAACAGGATGAAATTCGCCGCGCGCTCGCGGGAGGGCTCGTCGAACTTTGTCGCATCGACGAGGCGTCCGGTGTTCACGTCACTTTTGCCGCTGAAGACGAATATCGCTTTCTTGGCGGGTTAGGATTTCTGCAGCGTACGGATCAACAATTCCATTGGGATAATCCCGGCTACAACAGTTTCGACGATTTCCTTGCCGCGCTCGCGGCGCGCAAACGCAAGACTATTCGACGCGAGCGACAAGACGCCCTGCAGAACGGCATAAGCGTGCACTGCCTGACCGGGCGAGATCTGACCGAGGACGCCTGGGATCATTTTTTTGCGTTCTACATGGAGACGGGATCGCGCAAATGGGGTCGCCCTTATCTCACCCGGCCGTTCTTTTCTTTGATCACGGAAGCCATGCGCGACCGTATCCTATTGGTCATGGCGAAGCGCGCCGGACGCTGGATCGCAGGCGCGCTCAATTTCATCGGCTCGCATACTCTTTTCGGCCGCCATTGGGGCGCCGTCGAGCATCATCCGTTCCTGCATTTCGAGCTTTGCTACTATCAAGCGATCGAATACGCGATCGTCAACAAAATGCCTCGCGTCGAGGCCGGCGCGCAGGGCGAGCATAAGATCGCGCGCGGCTACATGCCGAAGACCACCTTCTCCGCCCACTACATCGCCGATCCGGCGTTGCGCCGCGGCATCGCCGATTATCTCAACCGCGAACGAGCTTATGTCGCTGCCGCGGGTGAAGAGCTTGCCGCCGCCGGACCCTACCGGCAAGATGCCGCTATCGAAGCGGAGTGACGAAGGGCAGAAGATGGCAACGCCTGATTACGATCCGAACAATATCTTTGCCAAGATTTTGCGCGGGGAGCTACCCGCCCACAAAGTTTATGAGAACGACAAAGCGTTTGCTTTTCTCGACATCATGCCGCGCGCTCCTGGTCACGCGTTGGTCATTCCTAAAGCGCCGGCGCGCAACATCCTCGACATCGCC
>DAIUEQ010000181.1:0-7327 GCA_036845025.1 Xanthobacteraceae bacterium
ACCACGTCGCGCATTGCGTCGAGCACGCGATTGCCTCGGGCAACAAGGGCGAGCAACGGCGCAAGGTCGCCGAGTTGATGGACGTGCTGAGCCACGCCGACCGTTGAGATTTGCCGCCGGCTAACCGCCCAATGTTTCGCGCGCCAGCGCCGCGCCTTTCGCCAGCGCCTCGAGCTTCTTCACGGCAATCTTGCGGTGCATCGGCGCCATACCGCAATTGGTACAGGCGATGATATTTCGCGGCGGCACGTAGCGCGCGGCTTCGCCGATCACGGCGGCGACTTCCTCCGGCGTTTCCACACGATCGTTGGCGACATCGATGGCGCCGATCAGCACGGCTTTTCCGGCCAGCAGCCCCAGCAGGCTCAGCGGTACCCGCGAGTTGATGCATTCGATCGACACTTGGTCGACGCGGCTCTTGGCTAGAGCTGGAAAGAATTTCTCGTACTGCCGCCACTCATCGCCGAGTGATGCTTTCCACTGGATGTTCGCCGGGATGCCGTAGCCGTAACAGATATGCACGGCGCTGGTCGCGGCGACGCCGTCGATGGCGCGATGCAAGGCTTCAATGCCCCATGTCGCGGCTTCCTCCATGTAGACGTTGAATGCCGGCTCATCGAACTGGATGACATCGACGCCGTCGTCGGCGAGCCCACGCGCCTCGGCGTTGAGCAGGTCGGCAAATGCCATCGCCATTTTGACGCGGTCGCCGTAATGGGCGTCGGCGACGGTATCGACGATGGTCATCGGCCCGGGCAGGGTAAATTTGAATTTTCGGTCGGTGTGGGCGCGGGCGACGCGCGCTTCACGGGCGTGCACACGATCGCGAAGGCCGAGCGCGCCCACGACAGTCGGACACATGGCCTTGTAGCGATTGTTGCGGATGCCGATCTCGACGCGCTTTTCGAAATCGATGCCATCGACGGCTTCGAGAAAGCCGTGCACAAAGTGCTGCCGCGCTTGCTCGCCGTCGGCGACGATATCGATCCCGGCATCCTCTTGCAGCTTGACGGCGAGGATTGTGGCATCGTCCTTGGCTGCCTCGAGTTCCTCGCCTTGAAGACGCCAGGCGGCCCACAACCGGTTCGGTTCGGCGAGCCAGGAAGGTTTTGGCAGGCTTCCAGCGACCGTGGTCGGAAACAGCACGTTGGCAATCGCATTCGCGGACATGAGACCCGGCCAGCGTTAGTGCTTGACGCCGCAAGCATGTTCTAAAATATCCTGAATATCGCCCGAGGTCTGCAACGCTTTTTGAGGAGGCCCTCCTTGACCGAAGCACCATCGCCGCCGCCGCTCGAATTTATTTTCGCGGCGAATGTCAGGGTCGATCCTGCGCTTGATGTCGGTCACGTCGCCAAGGGCGCGCGGCGCTTCGTCCCCATCGCCGGAGGAGAAGTCTCGGGGCCCAAGGTGAACGGCAAAGTGCTGCCCGGCGGCGGCGACTGGCAGACCATTCGTGACGATGGAGTTGCCGAACTCGAAGCACGTTATACGCTGCGAACCGATGACGGCGCGCTGATATTCGTGCGCAATTACGGCCTGCGGCACGGTCCGCCTGACGTGATCGCGGCGCTGGCGGCTGGCGGGGTGGTCGACCATGCCAGCTATTATTTTCGCGGCGCGACACTCTTCGAAACCGGCGCGGCGCATTATGCGTGGCTCACCAGGCAAATCATCATTTGCGCCGGCGAGCGTGAGCCGGCATGGGTGAGAGTTAAGTTTTATGAGGTGCTGTGAGCGCGAAGCTCACGCCTTGTTCTTCCGTCCCAGCAATTGTTTCAGCGCGACGGCATTGTTGTGGGTCTCATCGCGCGCGGCGTAAAGAAGTGTCACCGGCTGTTTGCGAACCAAGGCTCGCAGGTAACCAAGAGCGGCTGCTCCCGGCTCCCGCGCGAGTTCGCGGCGGTACGCCGCGACAAACTCCGCCCATTCTGCCGGATTGCCGTGAAAGCGTTTGCGCAATAGGTCGCTCGGCGCGACGTCTTTGAGCCACTCGTCGATGTGCGCCTTGTTCTTAGCAAGGCCGCGCGGCCACAATCGATCGACCAATACGCGGAGGCCGTCATCCTCGGCGGCCTGCTCGTAAACGCGTTTGACGCGGACGGCCCGCCCGGCTTTATTCTTCGCTGTCTTTCGCGGTCGCACGGCGCTCATGGCTGTATTTTGTCACGCCTTTGCGCTGCCGAGCACCATTAAAGTTGACGTGCCGTGCGCAAGCAGCCGCTTATCGGCATCGAGAATGCGCGCCTCGGCCGTGATGATCTGGCGCCCGCGGCTGACGACGCGGCCCTCGGCGCGCACCCGCCCGGTATCTTGCCTGATCGGGCGCGTGAAGTTGGCCTTGGTCTCGACCGAGGCATAACTAGCGCCCGCAGGCAGCAATGTATGCGCCGCACAGCCAGTCGCGCTGTCGATCAACGTCAGCGCCCAGCCGCCGTGCACACCTCCCAGAGGGTTGAGTAGATGCACTCCTGTGTCGGCTTCGAAAGCGGCGAGGCCGTCACCGACCTCGACCAGCCAAAAGCTCAGCGTCTGCGCGATCGGCGGCGCCGGGAGCTTGCCGTCAATCAAAGCCTGAAGGACTTGCAAGCCGGTCATCCCGGCAATCTGTTCCGGCGTGGCGACGCCGTAGCGTAGCGAAGGTGCGCCTAACATCGCTATTTCCTTGTATCTACAAATGATGTAGATACATACAACGATGGGAAAACGACCGCAAGCCGCACAAAAGACGCTGGTTCGGGACGCGCAGGCCGCTGTTGCCGTTTGCGCGGGGTGGGCGAGCCGTCTCGCCGCGCGACGGATTACCAACTTCCTCGAAGAACACATGCGTGGCGCGGAACTCACCCTCGCTCAGTTCGGCTTGATGGCGCAAATCGCGGCGGCCCCCGACGACACGCTCGGCGCTTTGGCGCTGCGCACCGGGCTCGATCAGTCAACCCTCTCGCGCAATTTGCGCGGTCTGGAAGCCGCCGGGTTCGTCGAGATTGCGATTTCCGAAAATGACCAGCGCCGCCGGGCGGTGTGGTTGACGGAGGCGGGCGCCCGCCGCCTGGAAGCGGCGATTCCGGTCTGGCGCGACGCTCACGCGGCGCTGGCCAAGCGGGTCGATCCGCATCTTGCGCTACGGCTCGGCGCCGCAACGGAGCGCCTCGCCACGGAGTAGCTAAGCCTTCCCCGCTGGAATCACGATCTGGGTCTGGATCACCAACGCGCAAAGCCGGCCGTCACCCCGGGTAATGCGCGTCTGCCACACCATGGTGGTGCGGCCGCGGTGGAGCGGCGTGCACTCGGCCCGCGCCGTTTCGCCGACGGGAATCGCGGAAAAGAAATTCGTCTTGCTCTCGATGGTCGCGGTGCGGGCGCCCTCGGGCAGGTTCACGACGGTAGCAACGCCGCCGAGGTTGTCGGCCAGCGCCATAACCGCTCCGCCATGGAGAATATCGGGAATGGTGGCGAGTTCCTTGCGTACTTCGAGTTCGGCTTCGACGCGGTCGGCAGACACGTGAGTCAGCTTGATCCCCAGAAACGCGGCGAACGGCGCCAGAAAGTCGCTAGGGTTAGCCATGACAACGTCCTCAATTTGACCAGCAAAAACGCCGCGCGTTCCCTACCGTTCTCGCGGCCGCGGAGCTAACTCCTAGTAGACGACCACACTGCGGATGCTCTCGCCCGCATGCATCAGGTCGAAGGCCTTGTTGATGTCGTTGAGCGGCAAGGTGTGGGTGATCATGGGATCGATTTCGATCTTTCCCTGCATGTACCAATCGACGATTTTCGGCACGTCAGAACGGCCGCGCGCGCCGCCGAAGGCGGTGCCGCGCCACACTCGCCCGGTGACCAGCTGAAACGGCCGTGTCGCGATTTCCTGACCAGCGCCGGCAACGCCGATAATAATGCTTTGGCCCCAACCGCGGTGGCAGCTCTCCAGCGCCGCGCGCATCAGATTGACGTTGCCGACGCATTCGAACGTGTAATCGGCGCCGCCGATCTGATCGGCGCCGCTTTTGGTCATGTTGACGAGATGCGCCACGAGATCACCGCCGATGTCTTTCGGATTGACGAAATGCGTCATGCCGAAGCGTTCGCCCCAGGCCTTCTTCGCTGGATTGGCGTCTACGCCGATAATCATGTCGGCGCCGACGAGGCGCAGACCCTGGATCACATTGAGCCCAATGCCGCCGAGGCCGAAGACAATGCACTTCGCGCCCGGCTCGACCTTGGCGGTGTTGATGACGGCGCCGACGCCGGTAGTGACGCCGCAGCCGATGTAGCAGACCTTATCGAACGGCGCGTCCTCGCGGATTTTCGCTACCGCGATTTCGGGCAGCACGGTGTAATTCGCGAATGTCGAGCAGCCCATGTAGTGGTGGACTTTCTCGCCCCCGATGGAGAAGCGCGACGTGCCGTCAGGCATGACGCCTTGGCCCTGGGTGGCGCGGATGGCGGTGCAGAGATTGGTTTTGCGCGACAAGCAGGAAGGGCAAGTGCGGCACTCCGGCGTATAGAGCGGGATGACATGGTCGCCCTTGCCGACCGATGTGACACCGGGACCGACATCGACGACAATGCCTGCGCCCTCGTGGCCAAGCACCGCCGGGAAAAGGCCTTCCGGATCGGCCCCTGACAATGTGAATTCGTCCGTGTGGCAAATGCCTGTCGCCTTGATTTCGACGAGCACCTCACCGGCGCGTGGACCGTCCAGCGTCACTGTCGTCACTTCCAGCGGCTTACCCGGAGCGAACGCTACTGCCGCACGCACTTCCATGAGACCCCTCGCAAATCTGCAATCTTTTTGTACTAGCTCAAGTTTACGTCTGCACGCGTCGGCGGCAAGAGCAAGAGCGCGGGCGCGGCATTAGCCGTGTATGATGGGCGCACTTCCGATTGAGATTGCACACGCCAAGACGGCGAGCCGGAGGCAACTTGCATGCGCCAGATTTGGATCACGAAAGCCGGACCCCCTGAAGTTTTGGAGATCAAAGAGGCGCCGGACCCGAACCCGAAAGCGCGGGAGGTGCGCATTCGTGTAGAAGCAAGCGGGGTCAATTTCGCCGACATCATGGGCCGGCTTGGCATTTATCCCGACTTGCCGCCGATGCCGGTCGTGCCGGGCTACGAGGTTGCCGGCCGGATCGATGCGGTAGGTGAGGGCGTCGATGCTGGTTGGGTCGGCCGCGACATTTTCGCCGTGACACGCTTCGGTGGCTATGCGGACGTGGTCTGCGTTCCGCTCGCCCAGATCTTTGCGCGGCCTGCGGATATGTCGGCGTTGGAGGGCGCTGCCATTCCGGTCAATTATCTGACGGCATGGCAGCTTTTGGTCGTCATGGGCAGTTTAAAGCGCGATGAGACCGTGCTTATCCATTCCGCCGGCGGCGGGGTCGGCATTGCGGCGACGCAGATTGCAAAGAATATCGGCGCTCGCGTGATCGGGACCGCCTCAGCCGCCAAACATGCCGAGTTGCGCGCGCTCGGCGTCGATTACCTTATCGATTATCGCACCGAGGATTTTGAAACGCGCGCGCGGGAGATCACAGGCGGCCGCGGGGTCGAACTCATTCTCGATGCCGTCGGCGGCGAATCCTGGAAGAAGGGCTATCGGCTTTTGGCCCCGACCGGCCGGCTCGGCATGTTCGGACTATCCGCCGCGGCAACCGGGAAGAGCCGCAGCATCGTCTCGATGCTGGCGACTGTCGCGCGCCTGCCGTGGTTTCAGTTCAATCCGCTCGCGCTGATGAATGCCAACAAGGGAGTGTTCGGCGTCAATCTCGGCCACTTGTGGGGCGAGCTCGAGCGCCAGCGCGGCTGGGCCGACGGATTGTTGGAGCTGTGGTCGAAAAAAGCGATCAAGCCGAAAATCGCCAAGACTTTCCGCTTCGACGAGGCGCCCAAGGCACATCATTTCATTCAGGACCGCGGCAATATCGGCAAGGTCTTGCTGGTGCCTTAGCCGCGAGAGCGCAAAATATAAGAGCGCGGCCTGGCCGCGCTCTTAGTTCGATCGCGTCCGAGCGGCAGCGCTTATGATCGCGGCGCCGGCACAATGCGGATATAGGGTTTGGGCGACTTCCAACCTTGCGGATAAAGCTTCTTGGCCTCGTCGTCGCTGATGGCGCCCCCGAGAATGACATCTTCGCCCTGTTTCCAGTTGGCCGGCGTCGAGACGCGATGCTTGGCGGTCAGTTGCAGCGAGTCGATCACGCGCAAGACTTCGTCGAAATTTCTGCCGGTGCTCATCGGGTAAACCAGCACGAGCTTGATCTTCTTGTCCGGGCCGATGACGAACACGTTGCGCACCGTGGCGTTGTCGTTTGGCGTACGCCCCTCCGAAGAGCCGGAGGTGCTCGCCGGAAGCATGCCGTAGAGCTTGGAAATCTTCAGGTCGGTGTCGCCAATCATTGGGTAGTTCGGGGCGAAGCCGGAAACGTCCTTGATATCTCCGGACCACTTTTTGTGATTTTCGACCGGGTCCACGGAAAGGCCGATAACCTTGGCGTTGCGCTTATCGAATTCGGGCTTGAGCTGCGCAAGGGTGCCGAGTTCGGTGGTGCATACCGGCGTAAAATCCTTGGGATGGGAAAACAGGACGACCCAATGATCGCCGATCCAGTCATGAAAACGGATTTTGCCTTCCGTCGTTTCAGCTTCGAAATCCGGGGCGATATCGCCAATTGCAAGAGCCATCGAAGACCTCCGTCGGCAGAATGAAAGCGCGCGATCCAAATATCTGGAGAGCGTTTTCGGGTGCGAGATAGCGTTTAGGTGAGAGAATACTAGTGCTTAGCCGGGAGATTGTACTTTCGATTTGGGGCAGTGACGAAGAAGAATTTCCGTGCAATCGCCACGACTTAGGGAAGAACTCTCCAGCGACGTCACGGGGGATTTCGGCCCACCGGGTCGCGGTTTGTCACCGCGACGTGATCGCAATCACATCGCCGCGTCGCGACTTTGCCTTAAGCGTGCCATGGCGCGGCCCGGCTTCGCCTTTAGGAGTGTACGCGGGTCGCAAAAACAGGAACCGCGTGCCGGCTCGGCCGTTGAACGCGGGAGGCGCCGATGAATATCCTGATGCGTCGAGACCGTTCGCTGCTCGAGACGATTCGGGCGCTCATTGGGCGCTCGCCGATCGCTATCGCGAAGCCTGTCGCCAATTTGCCCGCTGGTTTTGCCGAAGTTGACATGATGGTGCTCGATTGGATTGCCGCCGAGGGGCGGCGTATCAGGGCCGATTACCGTTTGCACTAAAGCGGGACGCGAAGGCCAAAAGTCATCGTCTGGAATTTACCGGCCCGAATCTTGAAGCGGCGTAATCGATAGGCCCACGGTG
>DAIUEQ010000182.1:0-7266 GCA_036845025.1 Xanthobacteraceae bacterium
ATGCGGTTCAATTCGAAGTCCTTCGGCGTGTAGACAGCCGCTACGCCTGCATCTTTCAGCGCGCTCGCATCCTCGGGTGGGATGATGCCGCCGACCACCACCGGAATGTCGGCATTGGTAGCCTCGCGCAGCCGGCTCACCACGTCCTTGACCAGCGGAAGGTGGCTGCCTGAGAGGATCGACAATCCGACGACATGGGCCTTCTTCTCAAGCGCCGCTTCGACAATCTGCTCCGGGGTGAGCCTGATCCCCTCGTAAACCACTAGCATGCCGGCGTCGCGGGCCCGTACCGCGATCTGCTCCGCGCCGTTGGAGTGGCCGTCAAGTCCGGGCTTGCCCACCAAGAAGGTCAGCCGGCGTCCGAGCTTGCGCGACACGCGGTCGACCTCGCCGCGGATGTCGTCCAGCCCTTCGACGTCGTTGCGCATGGCTTGGCCGACGCCAGTCGGCGCGCGGTATTCGCCGAACGCTTCGCGAAGGGTCCAGCCCCATTCGCCAGTTGTGACTCCGGCTTTGGCGCACTCGATCGACGCCGGCATGATGTTGCCCCGGCCGGTGGCCGCACGTTTGAGTTCGGTCAGCGCCGCTTTGACTTTCGCGGCGTCGCGCCGCGTGCGCCAGGCTTCGAGCCGCGCGATCTGGTCTTGCTCGGCCTCCGCCGACACCGTCATGATGGCGTCGATGCCGCCGGTCAGCGGCGAGGGTTCGGTCTCGACATATTTGTTGACGCCGACGACGATCTGCTCGGCTCGCTCGATCGCCTCGAAACGAGCGCTGGCCGAGGCCACCAGTTGCTGTTTCATGTAGCCGGTTTCGACCGCCTCGATAGCGCCGCCCATCTCCTCAATGCGCTTGAGCTCCTCTTTTGCCTCGCGCTTGAGCTCCTCGACCTTGGCGTCAATCGCCTTGGAGCCGTCAAACAAGTCGCCGTATTCGAGGAGGTCGGTCTCGTAGGCAAGAATTTGCTGCATCCGCAGCGACCATTGCTGATCCCACGGCCGCGGTAGCCCAAGCGCCTCGTTCCACGCCGGTAGCTGCACCGCCCTGGCGCGCGCTTTCTTTGACAGCGTCACGGCGAGCATCTCGATCAGGATGCGGGTGACGTTGTTCTCCGGCTGCGGCTCGGTCAACCCCAGCGAATTGACCTGCACGCCATACCGAAACAGACGCTGCTTCGGATCGGTGATGCCATAGCGTTCGCGCGTGATCTCGTCCCAGAGGTCGACGAAGGCGCGCATCTTGCAGATTTCCGTGACGAACCGCATGCCCGCGTTGACGAAGAATGAAATACGGCCGACGACTTCGCCGAATTTCGCTTGCGTCACCTCGCCGGATTTCTTCACCGTATCGAGCACGGCGATCGCGGTAGCGAGCGCGTAAGCGAGCTCTTGCACCGGCGTCGCCCCCGCCTCCTGCAGGTGATAGGAGCAGACGTTCATCGGATTCCACTTCGGCAACTCGCTCGTCGTGAAGATCGCGATGTCCTTGATCAGGCGCATCGACGGCGCCGGCGGGAACACATAAGTGCCGCGCGACAGATATTCCTTGATGATGTCGTTCTGGATTGTGCCCTGAAGCGCCTCGCGCGGCACATCCTGCTCGTCAGCAACCGCGATGTAGAGCGCCATCAACCACGCCGCGGTGGCATTGATGGTCATCGAAGTGTTCATTTTGGCAAGCGGAATGCCGTCGAATAGCGCGCGCATGTCGCCGAGGTGGCTGATCGGCACGCCGACCTTGCCGACTTCGCCGCGCGCTAAGACGTGATCGCTGTCGTAACCGGTTTGGGTCGGCAGATCGAATGCGACGGAAAGGCCGGTCTGGCCCTTGCCCAGGTTTTTTCGGTAAAGCTCGTTAGAATCCGCCGCCGTCGAATGACCGGCATAGGTGCGGAAAATCCAAGGCTTGTCGCGGCGCGGCGCTCGGCCAGTCGGTAGTTCGCTGGATTGCTGGTCGCGGTGCGACGCGTCATTCATCGGTGTAACCCGCATTCCGGCACAAGCAATGTGACGCGAATTCTATTGCGGCGCAACAACTGTTGCGGTCTCGGCGGGCGTTGCAAATGGCGCTCAATGGGTGGTGTCGCCCTCGGCCGCGCCGCCTTTTTGCAAGTACATCTCGCCGAGATGCGCGATGGTATGAGCGAGCACGTTCGCCTGGTCGTCTTCAGGCACAAAAGTCAGGATCATGTCCGCGAGGCTCTCCGCCATGCGTGCGGCGATATCCGCGGCGTCCGCGGTGTCGGCTTTATCAATGTATTTTTGCACGATTTCATTGATATCGCAGTGAAGACAGTCCGACATCTGGCCGCTCTTTCTTGGTGGCAAAACGCAAATATGGGGATTCTAGCGCCAAAATCAGCAGGCCGGCCACGTGGTCGGACCGCAATTGGCGGCATCGCCCGAACCGAATTTAGCGCTTAATCGCACCAGTCGGCCGCGAGTTTCGCTCGGGCGCGGCTGTGGCCGACCGCCGACGCGGCCTTGCGTTGCCACCCGGCGACGGGCATTGCGATTTGCTCACCTGCATCCGCGCAATTGTCAGCATCCGTAGACGAGGTCGTTTATAACCCGCGCCGATTATTTGCTGGCACGCCGTGGTGACGCGCGGCGGGAGCGGCCTTGGGGCGTTACCAATATCGGCACGGCGCCGGTTGGGTGCAAAGAATGACGCTCGATCTTCCGACCCTGATGGTGATGCAAAGTTTCGCGATGGCCTGCGCCGGGGCGGTGCTGCTATTCGCCTGGACGCAGAACCGAGCGGTGTCAGCGCTGGCTGTTTGGGGCATCGCCGATTTTTCTGCCGCCGGCGGAATCCTGTTGTTGATGTTCTCAGTCCAGCTCGAACAACCGGCGCTGTCGGCATTTGGCGGCGCGCTATTGTGCACACAATCGGGTTTGATCTGGAAAGCGGTGCGCAATATCGACGGCAAGCCGGCGCCGCTTGTCCTCGCCTTGCTCGGCGGCGCGGTGATTATCATCGGCGGCGCCGTCCCGCTGGTTCGTGAGTATGAAGGTTCTATCGGTCTGGCCGGCGGTGCCGCCTATACCGCCCTTACTGCGATAAGCCTTTGGCGCGGCCGCGGCGACGGATTGATTGCCCGCTGGGCGCTTTGTAGCTTCGCGATCATGCACGCGTTGGCATTGTCAATCGGAACGTTATCGACATTCATTGGGACGACCGGGCAGGATTCCGTTCCACGGCTCGCCAGCCTTTTCGGCTTTATTTATTTCGAAAGCGTCGTGTTTGCGCTCGGTACTGCGGTGTTTGCGCTCGCTTTGATCAAGGAGCGCAATGAGGCGGCAAGTCTTTTTGCCGCCAGCATTGACGCGCTGACCGGCGTCGCCAATCGCGCCGCTTTGCTCGGCAGTGCCGAACGGGCCATGCAGCGCTGCCGCCGGGTCGGCGCGCCGATCGCGGTAGTAATGTTCGATCTCGATCGTTTCAAGCGCATCAACGATCTGCACGGCCATGCTATCGGCGACGCGGTGCTGCAGAGATTTTGCGACATTGCGACCGCGGCGCTGCGACCGCAGGATCTGTTCGGACGCCTCGGCGGTGAGGAATTCGCAGCGGTCATGCCGGGATGCGGCCTTGAGGCAGCCTGCGCGCGCGCCGAGCGTATTCGTGCGGCCTTTGTCGAGGCCTGCAAGTTCATCCGCGGTCGTCAGGTCAGAGCGAGCGTCAGCGGCGGGGTGTCGGCAAGCGAGGCAGCCGACGAAATGTTCGATGTTCTTCTCGAACAAGCCGACGCCGCGCTCTATGCCGCCAAAGCGGACGGGCGAAACCGCGTCAAGCGTACCGCGAACGCCGTCCCGGCCGAAGAGAAGTCGAATATTTTCCGCGTGGCTTGAACATAATAGGGCGACGGTGAACGGCGCACACTTCGCGCGTTAACCGCGCTGTCCGCGCTCGCCGGCAAGGATCAGCGCCCAGAACACCTTGTATTTGGAGCTCGGCGAATAGACCGCGGCGATGCCCATCCGCGTCACCGATGCGTTGAGCATGTTGGCGCGGTGCGGCGGTGAATCGCGCCAGCCGGAAAACGCTTCCGCCAGCGTGTGGTAGCCGGCCGATATGTTCTCGACCGCGACGCTGCCCCGGAACGCGGAGTCTTTGATGCGGTCCTGAAACGGCCGCCCGATATCGTGATCCATTCGATCGTGCGCCGCCATGGCGCGTGCCTGTTCGCCTGCGAGCCGCATCAGTTCAGGATCGACGGTCACCGGACCGAGACTGTTATTGCTGCGGTACCCGGAAATCATGGAGGCTGCCGCCGCCGCGTCGACCGTCACATCGTTGTGCGCGAGGTCCTGATAAAATGTCGGCTGCTCGGGTGGAGCTGTGCCGGCACACGCGGCAAGTGCCGTGCTCGCGACGATGACGCAAAAGCAGAGCAAATTCGATGGGCGTTTCATCTATTCGAACAGGCGGTTGGTGATTTTCGGAGGGCGGAACAATGCGCGGTGCCGGCGACGTTCTACGCGCTCACGCTTTTATCCGCAAATGACGGGAGCGCCCGCCGCGCGATTAACGCGGTGATGATGAGAATTGCCGCGAAGCCGACCGGGGCTTTCACGAACGGGAAGATTAAAATCAAGAAGCAGGCAAGGCCGATGCCGGCCCATTCGTGCGTCAAAAATCCGTGCGCGCGACCAAGTCTGAAAAGAAACGCGAGCGGAACGGCCAAGACCACGAGATCGTAGGTGTAGAGATAGGGCGTCGCCAGCATGGCGGCGGTGCCGAGCGCTGCCGCCTTGATTTCTTGGCTGGCTCGGCTTCGCCACAACGCCGCGACCGCTATCGCCGCAGCGAGCGCGACCGCCGCCTGGACGCACCAGGCTAGAGCTTCGCTACCGCCGAGCGTGCGGACGGTGCCGAACGCCGTCTGCATCTTGCCGAGATCCGCCGCGCCTTCCGACAAGAACGCCTGTTCGGTGTGGCCGATATTGGCGAAGAACGCCATCCAGGTATCGGTGCCGAACGCAAGCCAGCTTGCGGCCGCCATCAGCGCCGCCGTCACTGTCGCGGCGGCAAAAGTACGCCAATACCCGCCGGCGGCGAGCGCGATTGGAAACAGAAAACCGAGATGCGGCTTGTAGCTCAGAAGTCCGATAAGAATACCGGCGACGAGCGGCCTCCGATCGAGCAGAAAAAGCGCGCCGCCGAAAAGTCCGGCAGTCAAGAATCCATTTTGGCCGACAATGAAGTTGCTGAGTATCGCCGGGAAGGCGGCCGCGAGCAGATAGCCGCTGCGATCGCCGATGATGGCGCGGATCGCGGCGAGGTAGATCGGGAAGGTGCCGAGGACCCAAACGGCGTAAGCGGCTGCAAAGGACAGAAACGCCAAGCCGGCAGCGACAAACAGAAACGGCGGCGGATAATGCCAGCCAAAATAGCCGGCGAAGGGATGGCCGACCGCCGCCTCCTCGACGATCTTATGTGTCGGCCAGTCATAGGCGGATGCGGGATGGCCTTCGAGCACCAGCCGTCCCGCGGCCCACACGTTGACGAAGTCGGATTGCACGCCAGTGCCGTCGGGCGCGAGGATCCAAATGCCCTGCAGATAACAAGCGGCGAGATAGACCGCGTGCGCAACCACGAGCGCAAAAGCCACGAGCTCCAGCGGTCGCGAGAGCTTGGCGTCGGCGACGTGACCCGGCGAAGACGCGTACAGCGCCATGGCTTCGGCCTTCTCTATGCGGGCATGAGCCGGAAGCCGCGAAGCCTCGAATTCCGGAAACATCATGCGCCGCGAAGGCGCGAAGCTAGGCCGGACGGTCTTGAAGAACCTTTAATTGCTTTCGCGCGAGGCGAACGCGTCTACGCGCGCCGCAGCAGCCGCACGATGAGCAGCAGAATCACCGCGCCGATGAAGGCATCGATAATGGCTGCGATAAAGCCGCCGCCGATAAAAATGCCGAGCCGCGGCAACAGCCACCCGGCGATGACGGCGCCGATGATGCCGACGACAATGTCACCGATGAGTCCAAAGCCGCCGCCCCTGACAACCATGCCGGCGAGCCAACCGGCAATCGCGCCGACGATCAGCCAAATAATGATGCTCTCTACGCCCATTGCGTCCCCCGATTACCGATGACCTCTGCGAAAAAAAGAGTCGGCAAATGCCGATGTTCCGACCTTACGGGCTGCGGCTTATTCTGTCAGCCCTTCGTCGGAGCGCCTGTTGATGGAACACTCGCCCTCCGAAGTGCTTATTGCACTGCAACATGAACTACGGCACACTCGCGCCGCTTGTAAGTGTGGAGTTCAGCCGGAGCTCGTCATGGCCGTTGCCCAGCAAAAGAGGCCTTCAGCCGCGCCGCTTAAGGACCTTTACGACATTGGCGAAATTCCGCCACTCGGGCATGTGCCGCCGCAAATGCACGCTTGGGCGATCCGCAAGGAGCGCCACGGGCCACCGGAAAAATCCATGCAACAAGAGGTGCTGCCGACGTGGCCGATCGGCGAAGACGAGGCGCTGATCTACGTCATGGCCGCCGGCGTCAACTATAACGGCGTGTGGGCCGGGCTCGGCGTGCCGGTTTCCCCGCTCGACGGACATAAGAATCCATTCCACATCGCCGGCTCCGACGCCTCTGGGGTGGTTTGGGCCGTGGGTCCGAAAGTCAATCGCTGGAAGGTCGGCGACGAAGTCATCGTTCACTGCAATCAAGACGACGGCGACGACGAGGACTGCAACGGCGGCGATCCGCTGCTCTCGCCGTCGCAGCGTATCTGGGGCTATGAGACGCCGGACGGCTCGTTCGCACAATTCTGCCGCGTGCAGTCACGACAGCTCATGCAGAAGCCACCGCATCTGACTTGGGAAGAAGCGGCGTGCTATACGCTCACGCTCGCCACCGCCTATCGCATGCTGTTCGGCCACGCGCCGCACACGTTGAAGCCCGGCGACAACGTTCTGGTGTGGGGCGCTTCCGGCGGTCTCGGCGTTTTCGGTGTGCAGCTCGTCGCCGCCTCCGGCGCCAACGCCATCGGCATCGTCTCTGACGAATCAAAATCCGAATATGTTTTCAATCTCGGCGCCAAGGGTGTGATCAACCGCAGCAAGTTCAACTGCTGGGGCGCGATGCCGAAAGTCGGCACCCCGGAATACGATGTCTGGGTGAAAGAGGCGCGCAGCTTCGGGAAGGCAATCTGGGAAATAACCGGCAAACGCGACGTCGACATCGTGTTCGAGCATCCGGGCGAAGCGACGTTCCCGGTATCGTGTCTGGTGGTCAAGCGCGGCGGTATGGTGGTGTT
>DAIUEQ010000183.1:0-7249 GCA_036845025.1 Xanthobacteraceae bacterium
TGGCCGTATCCGCTGAAGTAGACAATAGCGACCTTCGACACATCCCGGTCCTTTTACGCGGCCGGCCTGAGCATGGCTGCCGCGCTCGTATTCATTGCCGCGACCAAACCGCGTTCGGTAAGCCCATCGCCACTGAGTTCGCACGCCGGCGCACCGTCGACGAAGACGATGGCGCGATCGGCAACCGACGCGATTTCACCAGGATCGCTGGATGAAAAAAGAACCACCCTCCCCGATTGGGCGAGCTGACGCATAATCCGGTGCATCTCTCGCTTGGCCGATACGTCGATGCCACGCGTCGGATCGTCGAGGACGAGCAACGATGGCGATGCTTCCATCCATTTCGCGAAGACTACTTTTTGCTGGTTGCCACCGGACAGGTTACCGACCGGCCGGAGCACCGAACCTCCGACAACACCGAGCTGCCGGCAGCGGTCCGCTGCCACTTCCGTCAAACGCCTTTTCCGCAGGAAAAAGCCATCCCGGCCGAGTGTCAGCGCGCGCACGCTAACGACATTCTCGGCAATGCTCTGACGAAGCATCAGGCCATGTTGCTTGCGGTCGGCCGGACTATAGGCAATCCCGGCCTTGACGGCTCGGGCGGGATTGGCCGGCAACGGCGCGCCGGTCGGCAGGGTTATGCGACCCGACATTGGCTTCGCCAACCCGAATAATACCTCGAATAGTTCCTCGACGCCGGCGCCGACGAGGCCCGCGACTCCAACGACCGCTCCAGGGTGTATCTCCAGCTTGTCGATGGTGAGCTGCTTTGGGCCTTTCAGATCGACAATGCGAAGCGGGCCCACTTCGATGGGACTCTTAGGCACTACGCCATTATTCTTGTCGCCAAAGTTCCGCGATCGCTCGGCGACGGATTGGGGATTTTCACCCAACATCGCCGCGATGACATTATCCAGCCGATCTGCAACCGGAGCGGCGTGCTCAGCCACGCGCTCGCCGTTGCGCAAGATCACGAGGCTGTCGGAAATATCCAACAGCTCCTCCAGAAAGTGGCTGACATAGATGATTCCGATGCCTGAATTTCGCAGGCCTCGGATCACGTTATGCAGGCGATCGACCTCGGCGGCGTGGAGTGACGATGTCGGCTCATCGAGGATGAGAACGCGAGGCTTCTGCAGCAGCGCGCGAGAGATTTCGATCAGCTGACGATCCGCCAGAGGGAGGCTGCGCAACGGAGCATTGAGCGCGACATCCACGCCCAGCTCCGCTAAGACTTCGCCGGCGCGGCGAGCGAACGAGCTGCGGAATGTCCAGGCTTTTTCGCCGGGCGCCAATGCGAGATTTTCCTCGACACTCAGCGCAGGGAAGAGGCTGAGCTCTTGTGAAACGATGGCTATTCCCGCTCGTGCCGCGTCCGTAATCGACTTCACGGTGAGCGGCTTGCCGCTCAGCGTAAGTTCGCCGGAATCCGGCGGCAAAGCGCCGGCAATTATTTTCAACAACGTCGACTTGCCGGCGCCGTTGGCGCCGACAAGCCCGACCACGCTGCCTGCGGGCACGTCGAGATCGACGTCGCAAAGAGCTTGCACCACACCGAAGCGCTTGCTTATCCCTCTGGCCGAGTAGATGACGGGCACGGCGCGACCTTTCAGGGGCGATATTGAACCGACTGAAGGCGCCGGCCCCGAAACCGGAGCGGCGCCTCACCGGATCATTCCGCCGGGTGTACGAACAAATCTGGACTGGGCAACGGCGACGGCAAGTGATCGCGAGCTGCTTCGACCTGCTCGCTGTAGAAGGCGCGCAGACCCGTCTCAGGTTTTTCCCACGCCTTCTGGTAAGCCGCGATCGAGGTTTTATCGATCACGACGTGCGGCACCTTCACCCAACCTTGCGGCAGGGGTTTTGCCTGCAAGATCGACTGCGCCGACACGTACACGGCAAGATAAGATTGGGTGAAGAAATTGCCTGACACGATTGCGGTGATTGCCCCGCGGGCAAGATCGTCGCGGACCTCTTCAGGACTTTCGTAGGATGTTAGCGGCGCCGAAATCTTATCGTTCTCGAGGATTTTCGGAATGTTCTCCTCGCCTTCTTCGCAGGGATCGAGATAGGTGAGTGCCTTGGGCGTCTTGCGTATCGCCTGATCCCATAAGGCATAGCTGCGCTCGCGATCCGACGCAGAATTGAAGGCCGGCAGGACGCTGATCTTCGGCATCTTCTTTTTGAGATAACCGATCTCCCCGGCCAGTCGGTTCTCCAGCACTACCAAACCTGGCACGCAGATGCCCGTGACGACGTCGCCGGATATGTCCGCTGCCGGTTTGTTGAGACTCTTTTCCAGCGCGGCCACGACGATGCCGCCTGCCGTCTGACCCATGCCGAAAGCATCCGACCCGACGAACAGCGGATCTTTGACGTCCGGCATTGGTGGCACGCTGATCCAGACCACATGCGCGCCGCGCGCCTGAGCTTCCAAAGCAGGTTGCGTGAAGAGCGGCGGCGCCACATTGACCACAATCAGGACGTCGGGCTTGGTTTCGAGCTCCGCGAGAAACATTTGCGCTTGACGCTGGGGATCGAAAGTTGTCGGCCCCGACACGCGGACTTTGACTTTTCCGCCGAGGTCCTTGGCCGCCGCGTTGGCGCCGGCAAGAATCTCAGTGCTCCACTCGCCGGCGGCAAGGGCAAGAACGACAGAGACGGTGACCGAGTCCTTCCCCGCGGCTTTCACCGCCGGCGCGCCAGCCACAGAAAAAATGGTGAAACAGCTAAGTGCGACCAGTACGGCTGTGCGCGTGCGTCGACTCAACTTTCCAGGCAGCATAGTACCCTCCTGCTTTGCGTGTTTAGGTTTGCTTGTTCCGTTAGACGCGATGCACCGTCATCCGCCGCGCCGTTTTGAAATTCGATCGAGCGCGATCGCGCTGATGATCACCGCGCCGGTGACAAACTCGGAATAGTTGAGATTGACGCCGTAAAAGACGAGAGCGCTGTCGATCGTCGTGATGATCAGAACGCCTAAAGCGGCGCCGATGATCGTTCCCGACCCGCCCGCCAGCGATGTTCCTCCGATGACGACGGCGGCGATGACTTCCAGCCCGAGGCTGCGACCCGAAGAAGTGTCGACCGCCTTGAAATAAGCAAGCGTCATCACGCCGGAAAAAGCGGCCAGCAGCCCGACCAATGCCGTCGTGTAGATCCGAACAAGATTGATGTTGATGCCGATGAATTCCGCAGCCGACGGATTTGAGCCGACGGCTCGCACCGTGGCGCCAAATCGGGTGTGGACGAAAACAAAATACAGAACGATGGCGCAGCCGATCGAGGTCCAGACGGAAACCGGCAGCTCAAACAGATCGCCGCCGAACCACGTGAAGAACGGATGATCTTTCGGCAGGCCGTAGACGGCTTTACCGTCCGATAGAATGAGGTGCAGCCCGAAATAGGCCGACAAAGTTCCGAGTGAGACGATTATCAGCGGCACTTTGAGAAGGCCGGTGAGGATGCCGTTCAACGCGCCTAGAAAAACTCCCGCCAAAAGCGCGACGGCGACCGCGAGCCAGGGATCCAAGTGATAGAATTTGATCAGTAGTGCGGCCAGGCTGCTCGCGGTGGCAAATATGCCTCCTACCGAGAGGTCGATCTCGACCATTGCCACAAGAAACACCATGCCGAAGGCAATGATGCCGATCAGCGCCGATTGCCTCAGGACCGTTTTGAGTGAGCCGAAGCTGAAGAATTCGGGATACGGAATGCCGATCGCCAGGACCATGAGGACAAACACGATGACCAGACCTCCGTCCTCCGGCCACCATTTGAGGCGTGCCGAAACACCCTGCTTGGCTTCACTCACCAATTGCGAAGCGCTCATGAGAAGATCACTCGTGCTTTTGGGCGGCCGCTCGGCGCTGCGCCGGGCGAAGAAGCCCGGGCTCGACAAGCTCACGATGCGAATAGCGCTGTGTTGTCGACGTAGATGCGGTAGTCGGCGATCTGTTTGCCTTCCACGCGCCAAATCGTAACGGCCGGAAAGCTCATTTTCTTGCCGTCCTTGCGCGTGTAGGTGACCGTCATTCTCGAGATGATGTCGTCATCGACACCCCAGACGTCGGCGAGATCGTGCTTGATGCCGGCAATTGTCGCCATGAATGCTTTGGAGGCGTTGGCGGCGGCGGTGCGGCCGATAACCGGCGGCGCGCTTCCGAATACGAACGTGCAATTCTCCGTCAGGAATGGCGCCAGTTCTTTCTCGTCCATGGTGTCGATGGCTTGATAGACGGATTTGGCGAAAGCTCGCGCGTCAGTCATTTTCCTCTCCTCGAATGCGTGCTCGACGGATTTTGTCCCGTTCAAGCGCTGGCTAACTGCGCAACCTTGGGCCTAGCCGAGGTGCTCAGTTCCGGTTTGCCGATCAATTTGCGATAGTCGTTTGCGCTAGCCGGCGTGCGACCGAGCAATCCCGCGAGGTCGCGCGCCATCTTGAACATTTCGAGATTGTCTTTGAGCAGCGTGTTGCTGTTTGGATACTTCCACGGCGTGTCTTCGATACCGACGCGAATGTGCAGGCCGGCCATTGTGGCGAGCGTCGTCATGTAGAGACCGGCGCGGCCCGCCGCGCAGACGCTAATCACAGAGTCGCGGTCGATCCGGCGAATTTGGTCCACCATGAGAAACAGGTGCTGCGCCATGTCTTGCGCATCGCTGACCCACGTGCCGGAGATCAGGGTTCGCCCGGTATTGAAGGGCAAGCCGTAGAGAAGCAGCCAGTTGTAGGGTTTCTTGAGAATCCCGGTGTCGATCAGCTTTCTCTTGGCAAGATCGATTTCGCCGGAGCTATGGATCGCGAGCTCGGGCTTGACGCCGGTATCTTCGAGCGTCTGAATTGCCGGAACCATGAAAGCGTCGGGATGGCCGGGCGCACAAGGCGCCACCTCGCACAATCCAGCGCGCGCCGGACTCATGCACACGTCGAACGTCAACCCGTGAAGAACGTTGACGTTGACGACGAAGTCGTTGCCAAAGCGCGCGCGCAGCGGCGCGACGACAGCCGAATAAGCTTCGACCGGCGGGACGTCACGGTCGAGCCGGCGCCCTTTATCGTCCGTAATCCAGCTGAAATCGATGTGAACGCCGCAGGCGCCAGCCTCGATAACGCTCGACGCCGCGTCGACATAATTTTCGATAGACATCGGCTTGGATTGCTTGCCGTCGCCGAACCGGCTCGAAATGGCGGCATTGATCGCGATCTTTTCCGGAACATCCCATTTCGGTTGTACCTCGGCCTCGGCGGCGAATTGGTATTCTTCCATTTCCCGCTTGGCGGCTTCCCATAATGCTAATTTCTCGGACATGACGTGATCCTCTTTCTGGCGTTGATGCTGGCTAGCGGCTGCTCTTCGCGGCGCTGGGATGCCGGGAGTAATTTTCGGTCTCCATCAGCTCGGACTCGGCTATCGCTGCGGGTGTCCATCGCAGCGTGGCGCGCGTTTCGAGGAGCCAGGCGGTGTATCCCTCGGGGACATCTTCCCTCGGCCCATGGTGCACGACGCCCTTCGGTACGCACGTCAACGTGCCGGGCTCGGTGCAATGTCCCCACGCGCCGGGGCCCCGCACGTAGTGGACCACCTCATCGAAATCGGCGTTGACATGAATCGGCGCGCGACCACCCGGCCGGGCGCTCAAGGTGAACATCAAAATGTCTTTGGCGTGCGAAGACAGGAATGGACTGGGAGGACCACCCTCCGGCAGATAGGCCAAGACCTGGATTTTCGAGAGATTGAGTTTCCAGACCGGCACAGCGCCGGGCACCTGATCTCCGATCGCCAACGGATCGTGCGGCAATACGAAGGTCGTGTTCTCTCCGTCATCCGACTTCAAGACGAGCCGCGTCGTTCCACCGGGCGCAATGTCCCGATCGATCTCCGCGAAATGCAAATCGCGGGCGAAGTTGATCATGCCCGCCGGCGCCGGCGGCGTGAGCGCAAGCGCTGAAGGACTCTCAACGATCAGACTGCGCATCTTGCCTTTGGTCGGCGCGAACCGGTAGGCGACTGATCTTGGAAGGCAAACAAAGTCGCCCTCGCTCGCCAGTAACGAACCGGCATCAGTCTCGAATTTCACTTCGCCGGATTGAATGAAGTGAATTTCGTCGGCATCCACATTTCTGACGACAAACGGCATCGGCACAGTGCGCCCGGATACCAGCAGCCGAACGCCGAGCTTCGACGTTGCGACGACGGTGGGAAGCGCTTCCGCGTCCGTTTCATCGGCCGGGTGAATGCGGTCCAACACGGCGCGGCGTGGCGCGTGCGGACCCTCTACGGAAAGGTACTCTGTGCCATTGGTCGGTCGGATGCCCACGGAGAGCGGGCCGCCGAATCCTTCGCGGCTGTAAAGCTGCACATTGGGTGGGCCGTCGCGGCGGTCGTCCTTCATCTACGTCACTCCCCACACAAACCGTGGCGACTTCTTCCGTCTGCGACGTGAAGCCGGCCTGACCTGAAGGGACGCCCGGACAAGCCATCGGCGATGGCCCCCGCGGTTTATTTTCTATAGAATGATCTTACGTCCAATCATTCGATATCGAATAATCTCTTATCGAATGATTGTCAATGGCCCTTTATCGGCCTAGAGCAGGCGTGGAAATCTTTCGGCAACGGCGCTTCGGCCCGGACAGAGGAATGCGCGATGACCAAACCCGCCTTGAACGAAGCGCATAGACTCGGGAGTGCCGGAACGGCCAATTCCGGATCGAGAAGCAAACGCGCCAATCAAGCCTTCGACGAGCGCGGCAGAACCATCCCGTGGATGGCTCGCACGCTGCACCGGCTATACAACGGCCACGCGCAGAAGATCCTCGATGAGGAAAAAGTCACCATCGCGCATTGGATTTATCTTCGCGTCCTCGCCGAGCGCGGCGAATTGAATCAGCTGGAACTGAGTAAACGCGTCGGCATGGCCTCGACCACCGCGGTGCCGGCGCTCGACAGCATGGAAAAGCGCGGTTTGCTCAAGAGAAAGCGCGATCCAAAGGATCGGCGCAAATATTACGTCGGGCTCACCGACAAAGGGCGGTCTTTGGTCGACAAGCTACTGCCGAGAATTGGGGACATGATTGTCGACTCGCTCGACGGTATCGGTGCGGAAGATATACGCGTCTTCTGGAAGGTCTCGCATCATATTGCAAAAAACCTGGCTGAGCTGGCCGACGACGACCTTGTGTTGGATTAGCTGGATGCCCGGACGCGATCGCCGCGCCAAGCGCCGCCGTTCTTTGAACGGCTAT
>DAIUEQ010000184.1:0-7239 GCA_036845025.1 Xanthobacteraceae bacterium
CGAGGCGGAACGCAATGCGGTGCGACAGAGCATCCGTGCAAGTTCTGAAGGCGATATGGCCGAACTTAAAGCGACGATCACGGCGTTGCGCGACGCGCTTGAAGAAACACGCCATGAGGGACGGACAGCTGTCGAGCGTGCCGTCGCGCGCTCGGCCGACGAGATCGCTCAGCTGCGCCACACCGCAACGTCGCTCCGCGATGCGATTGAGGACGCGCGCGAAGACCATCGCCAAGAGATCCAACGCCTCAATGCCTCGGCCCATAACGAAGGCGTGCAGTTGCATTCCGCGATCCGCGTCCTGCGGGAGCAGCTTGAGGATGCAGCATTCCAGGCCAAAGTCCTGAAACAAGAGGCCGTGGCAGCTGCTACCAGGGAGATCCAGGAACTCAAAGCCACCTGCGCAGCGCTCCGCCACGAACTCGAAGTCGCTCGGGGCAATGCGTCATGACGGCCGACGGCGAAGCTTCTGCTCCGGATCGCGACACCAGGCGCCGCAACCCGCGACGATCAGGCGGCAAGGCGCGTCTTCAGCCACTCGTTGGCGGCAAGCGCCAACGGCTCGAGGACGTCAACGTCCTGCTGGATGTCGCCCAGCGGATATCGGGCACCGAAACGCTCGATGAAATCTTGGAAGAATTGGTTGAAATGACGTCGACGGCGCTCGGCTGTGACCGATCGAGCTTCTTCCTCTACGACGCCGGTACCGGGGAACTTTATTCGCGTGTTGCGCAGGGCATTCGTCGCCGGGAGATTCGTCTTCTCAGTAATGACGGCATTATCGGCGCAACATTCCAAACGGGCGCCAGCATCATCGTCGATGATGCCTATGCCGATCCGCGCTTTACCGCAACGATCGACCAAGAGACCGGCTACGTCACCAAGACCATCCTTTGCGTCCCGCTTCGCACCGCGAAGGGTGACGTCGTCGGCGTAGCACAGGCGCTCAACAAGCTCGGTGGCGTCTTTTCCGAGCGTGAGCGGGCGCTGCTCGAAGCTATCGCGGCTCAGTCGATACCGGCGCTACGCAGTTCCCAAGCAGTCGAGCGCATGGAGAAAGCGCGCGCCCAGGAATTGGCCTTTCTCGACATCGTCGCCGACATCACCTCCCAGATCGATCTCGATCAGTTGCTGCAGCGGGTAATGAACGAGGCGGCGCGGATGTTAGGAGCGGAGCGCTCTACGCTGTTCTTGCATGACGACAAGACCGGTGAACTGTTCTCGCGCGTCGCCATGGGGGCGACGATCGGCGAAATCCGCTTCCCCAATCATGCCGGCATCGCCGGCACCGTGTTCACCACCGGAAAGACCGTCAATATTCCGCATGCCTATGCCGACCTGCGGTTTAATACCAGCTTCGATAAGCAGACAGGGTTCTTCACCCGTTCCATCCTGTGTACGCCGGTCATCAATAAGCACGGCGTGATCATCGGTGTGACCCAAGCGCTGAACAAGAGCGGCGGTCCATTTACCGCCGAGGACGAAGCGCGTCTGAAAGCTTTTACCGCACAGGTCGCAATCGCGCTTGAAAACGCCAAGCTGTTTGACGACGTCCAGAAGATCAAGAACTACAACGAGAGCATGCTCGAAAGTATGTCGAACGGCGTCATTACCCTGGATGAGCGTGACACCATTGTCACCTGCAACAGCGCCGGCGCCCGCATTATAAGGCTGGCGGCTGCCGACATCCTTGGGCACAGCGCCAACGAGTTTTTTGCTGGCGTGAACGAGTGGATCATCGAGCGCATCAAGAAAGTTCAATTAGAGAAACTCGCCAACGTCGCGATGGATGTCGAGATCATGTTTGGCGACCGGCCGGTGTCGGTCAATCTGACGGTATTGCCGTTGGAGAGTGGCGATCGCAAACAACTCGGGACCCTGCTGATGATCGAGGACATCAGCACCGAGAAGCGCGTCAAGGCCACCATGGCGCGCTACATGGACCCGGCGATTGCCGCGCGCATGCTTGACCATGATGGTGACGCCGGCCTGCTCGGCGGCGCCAGCACCCGAGCGACCATCCTGTTCTCGGATATCCGCGGTTTCACCACATTGAGCGAGGAGATGGGCGCCCAGGGCACAGTCGCCTTTCTCAACGAATATTTCTCGCTGATGGTCGAGTGCATCGCCCGCGAAGAAGGCATGCTCGACAAATTCATCGGCGACGCCGTCATGGCGGCGTTCGGGCTGCCGATAGCGCATGACGACGACGAGGACCGCGCGGTTCGCGCGGCGATCGCCATGATCCGTGAATGCCAGCGTTGGAGCCGCGAGCGGGTCCTGCGCGGTCAGAAGCCGGTTGAGATGGGTGTCGGGCTAAACACCGACATGGTGGTGTCCGGCAACATCGGCTCGGCCAAGCGCATGGATTACACTCTCATTGGTGACGGCGTGAATTTGGCATCGCGGCTGGAAAGCGCCTGTAAAAGCTATTCGGCGCAGATCCTGATCAGCGAAAATACCTTCAGCCGGTTGCGCGGCACCTACCGTATTCGGAACGTGGATCAGGTGGTGGTGAAGGGCAAGACCGAGCCGGTCGGCGTCTTTGAAGTGCTCGATCATCACACCGACGAGAGTTTCCCCAACCTGATGGACGTGGTGAGCTACTTCAACGAGGGTATGCGCAATTACCGCGCTGGGAATTTCACCAACGCCATCGGCCAGTTCGAAAAAGCGTTGGTCTGCCATCCCAAGGACAAGCTGTCGACCACCTATATTGAGCGCTGCCGCCACCTTACGAGCAATCCTCCCGATGGTGAGTGGAACGGCGTCTGGGTGATGACGCAGAAGTAAGCTCTGTTGCGACACCGCGCGAAACGCGGAAGAGCCGGGCGTTACGACGGCGGTTTTTTGAGCGCGTCGAGGTAGGGTTTCGCCGCCTTCTCGCCAGCCTCGCGCGTCTTGGCGTCGAGGCCGTTGACGAAATCGTCGAGCATCAGGTCGGTCTCGCCATGGGCCTTGGAGACAAGGTGCCACTTCGTCGCAGCGACCGCGTTCTTCGGCGCACCGCGGCCATCGGCGAGAATCCGTGCGAGCCGGTCTTGTGCCACCGCGCTGCCTTGTACCGCCGCCCGATGGAACACCTCGGCTGCTGCCGTCTCGTTCTTGGCAATGCCGGCGCCGTTGAACAGCGCGATGCCGTATTCCACCTCGGCTTCGGTGTTGTCGACCAGGCTCGCGAGCGAGAACAAGCGCACCGCCTCGACCATGTCCTTCTTCACGCCGCGGCCTTCTTTATAAAGAGTGCCGAGCGCGTATTGGGCGTCGGAATTGCCGGCGTCGGCGGCGACGCGCAGCAGGTCGGCGGCGCGACTGAAATCCTGCGGAAATAATTGCCCCTCGATGTAGAGCAGCGCGAGATCGTAGGCGGCGAGCGGATGGCCGAGCTTCGCCGCGGCGGCCAGCAACTTGGCGCTTTGATCGCGGTCGCGCGGGCCGGCGCGGCCGGTCAGCCGAAACATCGCCAGCGCGAACACGGCGTCACGGTCGCCGCGATCGGCGGCGAGCTTGTACCATTCGGCGGCTTTGCGATCGTCCTGCGGCACGCCGTTGCCCTCGGCATAAAGTTGACCGAGCATGGTCATGGCCTTGGGGTCGTTCTTGTCGGTGGCGCGCTGGGTGGCAAGCCCGAAAGCCGTCAAGAAATATCCGCGCTGAAAGGCGCCGTAGACATTATCCAATTCGGCGGCGCGGGCGGGCGCGAACGCGGGCGCGATGAGCAGCGCGGCGAGCGCCAGCGTTGTGCTGGGCTTGAAGGCGGCTACGAGGCCATGAACGGATGCGGGGTTCATTTCGACACGGCTGGCGATACGGGTTCACCGAGGCATTTCGCGGCCGCCGCGACCAGCGCGGCAGGCGCGTCTTCTTTGGTCCATATCCAATCGCCAAGCGCGACAAAATCGCTGCCGGCTTGCGCCAGTGCGGAAACCTCGCCGAGGTCGCCCGCATAGCCGACGCAGGGCACTTCGAAAACTTCCGCCCACCAATTGATGCGCTCGATTACGGCCGCGAAGGGCGGGCGGCGGCCGTGGCGGTCGGGCTCACCGAACATGACGTAATCGGCGCCGCCTTCAGCGGCCAGCATGGCATCATGTCGGCTCTTTAGACCGCCGCCGCCGGCAATGCGCTCTGGTTTGAGTGCGCCAATCGCCGCAGTCAGCGCGTCTATTCCGTCAAGATGCGCGCCATCGGCGACGGCGCGCGCGGCAAGCTCCGGCCGTCCGTCGAGGAGCAGCGCAACGCCGCGCGGTTGCGCCATCGCCGCTACGGTCTTCGCGCGATTGACGAGTGTGCGTTCGTCAGCGTCTTCCAGGCGAAGAAGCAACGCCGCGATATTGCCGACGTCAAGCGCGGCGGCGAGTTTGTCTGCGAGCGCGGTGGGATCGCCCAGCGGCGGCGTGAAGAGATACAGGCGGGGACCCGCATTCGCCCCCGCTCGCGCGGGAGGATGATGTCGCGTCACGCCGCTTTCTTTTCCAGGTCGGCGGTCCAGCGGCCGAGTGCGGCGAGGCTGTTCATTTGGGCACGATGGCCGAAGGCGCGTTGCGCCGCAGGCACGTTCTCGGGCTTGCCGGACCACGCCTTCTGCGGCGCCGCTTGCAGCGCGCGGCCATACGAGAACGTCACGTGCCAAGGCAGCGGGCCGAGCTTGTTGATGGCGTCGAGATGCGCGGTCGCTTCCTCGTCGGATTGCCCCCCCGACAAAAACGCGATACCCGGCACCGCCGCCGGCACGCAGGCCTTGAGGACGCGGACGGTCTTTTGCGCGACTTCTTCTGCGGAGACTTGCTTCGACGATTTCTTGCCGGGAACCACCATGTTCGGCTTGAGCACCATGCCTTCGAGCGGCACGCGCTGATAGAACAATTGCTCGAATACGGTGTTGAGCACCCACTCGGTGACCATGGCGCAGCGGTCGATGTCGTGATCGCCGTCCATCAGCACCTCGGGCTCGACAATCGGGACGATGTCTTGCTCCTCGCATAGCGCGGCATAACGCGCGAGCGCTTGCGCGTTGGCGACGAGCGCGCCGAAACTCGGAATGCCAGGACCGATGTCGATCACCGCGCGCCATTTGGCGAATTTGGCGCCAAGCCCGCGATACTCAATGAGCCGCTGGCGCAGGCCGTCGAGGCCTTCGGTGATGACTTCGTTCGGACAAAACGGCAGCGACGTCGTGCCCTTGTCGACCTTGATGCCGGGAAGGGCGCCGGCTTTTTCGATGAGCTGCGCGAGCGGCGTACCGTCCTTGGCGTTCTGGCGGATAGTCTCGTCGTAGAGGATGACGCCGGAAATGTTCTTCGCCATCGCCTCGTTGGTGCGAAACAACATTTCCCGGTAATCGCGCCGCGTGATCGGCGTCGATTCGACCCCGATGGCGTCGAAACGCTTCTTGATGGTCGAGGTCGATTCGTCCGCGGCCAGGATGCCGCGGCCCGGCGCGACCATCGCTTCCGCGACTTTGTTCAGTTCGGCGAGGTTCATGGCGCTCTCCTCGAGATTTTAAAACGCGTACAGCTTGCCGCGATTATGCCTCGCGGACGGCCGCGGCGGGAGTGGGAACTTTGCTCAGCACCGCGACACCGGGTAGCGTCTTGCCTTCCAGCCATTCCAGAAAGGCGCCGCCGGCGGTCGAGACGTAAGTAAAGCGTTCGGTGACGCCGGCAAGGTTGAGCGCCGCCATGGTGTCGCCGCCGCCGGCAATGCTGGCAAGCTTGCCCGCGGCGCTTAGTTCGGCGGCCGCTTCCGCGACTTCGATGGTGCCGTTGTCGAACGGCTCGACCTCGAATGCGCCAAACGGGCCGTTCCAGACCAGCGTTTTCGTGCGCGCCAGCACCGAGATCACGTGTTCGATGGTCCGCGGCCCAATGTCAAGAATCATGTCGGCCGCGCCGACATCGTCGACCGACACCAGCCGCGAAGGCACATGCGCCGCAAGCTTTGCCGCCACGACGGCGTCGACCGGCAGCACAATTTCGCGTTTGAGCGATTTGGCCTTGGCCAGAATCGCGCGCGCCGTCGGAATGAGATCGGCCTCGCACAGCGACTTGCCGACGGATTTGCCTTGCGCCGCAAGAAACGTGTTGGCCATGCCGCCGCCGATGATCAGCGTGTCGACCATGTTGAGAAGGTTGCCGAGCAAATCGAGCTTGGTCGATACCTTGGCGCCGCCGACGATTGCCGCAAGCGGCCGTTCCGGCGTCTGCAGCACGCGTGTCAGTGCCTCCAATTCCTCTTGCATGGCGCGCCCGGCATATGACGGCAGCAAATGCGCGATAGCCTCGACCGAGGCGTGAGCGCGGTGCGCCACCGAGAAAGCGTCGTCGACAAAAATATCGCCTAGCCTGGCGAGCTTTGCGGCAAACGCGGCGTCGTTCTTTTCTTCGCCGGGGTGGAAGCGGGTATTTTCCAGGCACAGAATTTCGCCCGGCTTCATTGCGGCAACGGCTCGCTCCCCGACTTCTCCGATGCAGTCGTCGACGAAACTGATCGGCCGGTGGATAATGCGCGCCACCGCGGCAACGACGGGCTTGAGCGACTCGCGCGGATCGCGGCCCTTGGGCCGGCCGTAATGCGAGAGAATGATTACCTTGCCGCCGCGGTCCGCGACTTCGGTAATGGTCGGTGCGTTCCGCTCGATGCGCGATACGTCCGCGACTTCGCCATCGTGCATCGGGACGTTGAAATCGACGCGCACCAGCACGCGCTTGCCCTTTACGTCGGCGTCGTCGAGGCTGCGGAACTTGGTCAAGACGAATGCCCGCCATCGCGGTCATGGCCAATGTTATCGTCAGGGCGGCCTGGATAGTTCGAGGGCGTTCCTTCTGGCGGGTTTTTGACCTTCTCGCCCTGCCGAAAAGCAAAGACGATAAAGCAGATCACAGCGATCAGCGCGGCTATGCCCAGCACGCTCGACCAAGCCATGTCGCACTCTCCGCAGACCCGTCCTGGCTAGCTCAGCTTGCCCATCGCGACGGCGGTATCGACCATGCGGTTGGAGAAGCCCCATTCATTGTCGTACCACGCCAGGACCCGCACCAGCGTGCCGTCCATGACTTTGGTCTGGTCGGTATGGAAGACCGCGGAATGCGGATCATGGTTGAAGTCGGAGGAGACATTGGGCGCGTCGGTGTAGCCCAGAATTCCCTTGAGCTGCTGCTCGGCGGCGCGTTTGATCGCGGTGTTGATTTCTTCCCTTGAGGTCGCCCGTTTGGCGACGAACTTAAAATCGATCACCGA
>DAIUEQ010000185.1:0-7191 GCA_036845025.1 Xanthobacteraceae bacterium
AGATCTGCACGTCGACAATGGCGTCGCCCTCGTCGAGCTTCATGGCGATGATGCCGGAGCGCCGTACGTCGGAAAAATCGGAAAGTTTGTTACGGCGAACCGTGCCGCGGGTCGTGGCGAACATGACGTCGAGCTGTTGCCAGGTCGACTCATCTTCCGGCAACGGCATGATGGTGGTGATGGTCTCGCCCTGCTCGAGCGGCAATATATTGATCAACGCCTTGCCGCGCGCCTGCGGCGCCGCGAGCGGCAGCCGCCAGACCTTTTCCTTGTAAACCTGGCCGCGCGAGGAGAAGAACAAGACCGGAGTGTGCGTCGAGGCGACAAACAGGCGGGTGACGAAATCCTCCTCCCGCGTCTGCATCCCGGCGCGGCCTTTGCCGCCGCGCTTCTGCGCCCGGTAGGTCGAGAGCGGCACGCGCTTGACGTAGCCGGCATGCGAGACGGTGACCACCATGTCCTCACGCTGGATCAGGTCCTCATCTTCCATCTCGCCTTCTTGATCGATGATCAAAGTGCGGCGCGGCGTGGCAAACTCGCTTTTGATTGTAGCGAGCTCGTCCTTGATGATTGTCTGGATGCGCGCGCGGGAGCGCAGAATGTCGAGGTAGTTGGCGATCTCCTCGGCGAGCTTATCGAGTTCGGCCTTGATCTCGTCGCGGCCGAGCGCGGTGAGCCGCTGCAGCCGCAGGTCGAGGATCGCCTTGGCCTGCTCGCCGGAAAGCTTGGTGGTGCCGGCTTCGGAAACGCTGTGCCGCGGATCGTCGATCAGCGTGACCATGGCGGCGACGTCGCGCGCCGGCCAGTCGCGCGCCATCAATTGTTCGCGCGCCTCGTTAGCGTCCTTCGAGCCGCGGATCAGCCGAATCATTTCGTCAATATTCGCCACCGCGATAGCCAAACCGACCAGGACGTGGGCGCGGTCGCGGGCCTTGTTCAGAAGGTGCTTAGTCCGCCGATAGATCACCTCCTCGCGGAATGCGATGAAACTCGTCAGCAGATCCTTCAGGTTCATCACCAGCGGCCGGCCGCTGTCGAGCGCCACCATGTTGGCGCCGAACGAGGATTGCAGCGCCGTGAAGCGGTAGAGCTGGTTGAGCACGACGTCGGGCACGGCGTCGCGGCGCATTTCCACGACCACGCGATAGCCATCGCGGTCGGACTCATCTCGCAGCGCGGAAATGCCTTCTATTTTCTTCTCGCGCACCAGTTCGCCGATCCGCTCCACCATGTGCGCCTTGTTCACTTGGTACGGGATTTCGGAAATGACGATCGCCTCGCGCTCGCCGCGCAGCGTTTCGAATTCGACCTTGCCGCGCATCACAATGGCGCCGCGGCCGAGATGATAGGCGGCACGAATGCCCTGGCGCCCCAGAATGATGCCGCCAGTCGGAAAATCCGGGCCCGGTACGATGGCGATCAGGTCCTCGATCGACAGTCCGGGATTGTCGATCAGCGCCACGCAGGCGTCGATCACCTCGCCGAGATTGTGCGGCGGGATATTGGTCGCCATGCCGACGGCGATACCGCCGGCGCCGTTGACCAGGAGATTGGGAAAGCGCGCCGGCATCACCACCGGCTCGCGTTCGGAGTTGTCGTAGTTGGCCTGGAAGTCGACGGTGTCCTTGTCGAGGTCCTCGACCAAGGAACCCGCGACGCGCTCAAGCCGGACTTCGGTATATCGCATCGCCGCCGGCGCATCGCCGTCGACTGAGCCAAAGTTCCCCTGCCCGTCGATCAGCGGCAGGCGCATGGAGAAGTCCTGCGCCATGCGCACCAGTGCGTCATAAACCGCTTGGTCGCCGTGCGGATGATATTTGCCGATCACGTCGCCGACGACGCGCGCGGATTTGCGGTACGGCTTGTTCCATTCGTAGCCGTTCTCGTGCATCGAGAAGAGGATGCGCCGATGCACGGGCTTCAGTCCGTCGCGCGCGTCAGGGAGTGCACGCGCCACGATCACGCTCATGGCGTAATCGAGATAGCTCTTTTTCATCTCCTCGGTGATCGAAACCGGGCGAATATCAGAGGGGCCGCCGGCTATCGGCGGGGTATCAGTTTCGTCAGCCACGCGATTAAATCCTGGCAAGAACCGAGCGCGAATCTGCGCTCGGTTTTCTTAGCCGATTGGGCGTCAAAATGCCACTTGTTTCGACCCTACGGATGTAAGGTTTTCCTCTTAATTTTCAATAGGCTACCCCATTATCGCGACCGCTCCGCCTAGCCCATTCAGGTTCCCATTTGGGCAAGCGGCGTGGACCGTGAAATCGCGATTTCCGCCTCGTTCATTTCGGCCGGAATGTCGGCGAAAAGCGGGGTGCTCAAATAGCGTTCGCCGGTGTCGGGCAACATGCACAACACGGTCGCCCCACTCGGCGCCTCGGCGCAAACCTTGAGCGCTCCAGCCAAGGTTCCGCCGGCGGTAATGCCGACGAATATGCCTTCCTTCTGTGCGAGCTCACGGCTGTAGCGCAGCGCGTCGGCGTTGGGGATGGGAATGATTTTGCTGATGGTGTTCGTCTCGATCGCCTCCTCGGTGAGCTTGGGAATGAAATCGGGCGTCCAGCCCTGCATGGGATGAGGCTTGAACGCCGGATGCGCGGCAGCCGGCGATCCGTCTTCATTGCGCGATTGAGGAACGCCGCTCTCTAGTAACGGCGCCTCCTGCGGTTCGCAGACAATGATCTTTGTCTCCGGACGTTCTTTTGCCAAAACGCGCGCGACGCCCTTGAGCGTGCCGCCGGTACCGTAACCGGTTACCCAATAATCGAGCCGCTCACCGGCAAAGTCGGCGATGATTTCGCGCGCCGTCGTCCGCGAGTGCATGTCCGGGTTGGCTTCGTTCTCGAATTGCCGCGTCAAGAACCAGCCGTTGGTTTTCGCAAGCTCGATCGCTTTGACCACCATGCCAAAGCCGCGCATCGCCGCCGGCGTAAGCACGACCTTTGCGCCGAGAAAACGCATCAACCGCCGGCGCTCGACGCTGAAAGTTTCCGCCATGGTGACTACGAGCGGATAGCCCTTTTGCGCGCACACCATAGCAAGGCCGATGCCGGTGTTGCCGCTCGTTGCCTCGATGACGGTCTGTCCCGGTTTGAGCTCGCCTGAGCGCTCGGCGGCCTCGATAACGCCCAGCGCCAGCCGGTCCTTGACCGACCCGAGCGGATTGAAGGCTTCGATCTTGGCGTAGAGGTTCACGTGAGGCGGAGCGAGCCGGTTGATCTTGACGACCGGCGTATTGCCCACTGTTCCTAGAATGTTTTGGTACTTGGCCATGTCCTCTCCTTTGCGCGCCCTCCCGCGCTGTCTTTGTGCCCTCACCATGACAGGCGTTGGGCTCGCCGAAAATAGCCCTGACGCCCTAACGCGATCGGCTTATTCAGCTTGACGCTCGGGCAAACCGATCACATCGTCGCGCCGCCGCATTGGAAGAACCCTCGACCACCGCGGCTTAAGCAATCGGCCCTGTATGCCACTCGATTTCGCCATTTCGGCACTGGTGACGTTGCTGGTCGTGGTCGATCCGGCCGGGCTGGCGCCGACGTTCCTCGCCGTGACCGAGGGGCTGCCGGACCACGCGCGCAAGAGCGTGGCGCTGCGTGCCGCCGTCATCGCCGGCGCCATCCTGATCGGCTCGGCACTGATCGGCGATTGGCTGTTGCGCGCGCTTGGCATTTCGTTGCCGGCATTCCGTATTGCCGGCGGACTTTTGTTGTTCGCCATCTCCTTTGAAATGGTATTCGGCGCGCGCATGCGCCGTGAAGGGGAAGTCGCCGAGCAGGCGGTTGAGGAGCACGTGCGTAACATCGCCGCGTTTCCGCTCGCCATCCCGCTGCTCGCCGGACCGGGTGCCATCACGGCGACGGTATTGCTTGCAGGCCGCGCTGGGCGCGACCTGCTGCTGGTCGGCCTTCTGCTCGCCGTCGTCGCGTTTGTCGCGCTGGCGTCATTTTTCTGCTTCGCCGCCGCCGGCCGCATCAGCCGGCTGCTCGGCCTGACCGGTAACATCGTGCTGTCGCGGCTTCTGGGCGTGCTCCTTGCCGCGCTCGCCGTGCAATTCGTTGTCGACGGAATCCGCGCGCTGATTCCCGCTTAGGCCGGTGTGTCACCCATCTTGTGGTTCACTTTCTGCTGCCATATGCGGGTCGCAAATGGTTCATGGTGGCTTGCAATGGTGCCGCATCCCAGCCGAGGAGAGGATCATGGATCACAACATCCACGAGCATCATGAAAAAGCCGCTCACCATCACGACGAAGCGGCAAAGCATCATCGCGAAGCCGCAAAGCACCACAAGTCCGGGCATCACGAGAAAGCGGCGCATCACTCGAAAGTCGCCCACGGCCATTCGCTGCATGCGACCGACCACCACCATCACGCTTCCAAAAAGCACGCCGAACATCACAGCTGACCGGCCAACGCGCGCCGGCCGCTGCAATCATGGCGGATTAAGCAAACGCCGCGTGGCGGCTTCGCCCGCGGTGTTTCACTTGAGCGTTACCGGGGCCTCGCCGAAGATCGCGCGGCGCCGCTCAAGGCTTTCGGCCGGCCAAAGTTTGCGCGAGTCGTAGTAAGCCTCGAAGGCGGGGACGCCTTCCGGCAGAGTGATCCAGGGAAGCTTCGACCGCACGTAGATGTGCACGCCCGGCTTGAGCGTCGCGGCATCGTCGAGCGTGCCGACGCGTACGAAGCGCAGCTTTTGTACGCCGCCATATGTGCTCCACAGCGCCACGCGGCACGACGGACAGCGATAAATCTGCTGCGGCGTGCCGCTCGGGGTCGGCGCCGGGACCGGTTCGGGATGGCCGGCAAGCAGTGTAACGCGATCGGCTTCGATCAGCGCGTTGAGCACGAAGGCGCTTCCGGTATGCCGCTGGCAGTCGCGGCAGTGACAGCAATGCACGAACATCGGCGGTGAACCGAGCTGGTAGCGCACCGTCCCGCACGCACACCCGCCTTGCAAATCAGCGGCCATCGTGTTTTCCAAAAAAATTATCCTTCACCAAACGCGCGGCTGCCACACCATCAGCGCGAAAATAGCGACCACCGCGGCCAAGGCCGGCCAGCCCAGACAAAGCCAGAGGATGAACAGATGGCGATATTGGTCCGGCAGTTTCTTGGTCGTCATCGCCGCTTCGCGCGCCAAGTTGCGCATACGGATCAAGATGAAAACGACCGGCAGCCAGCACAACAGCACAAAAAGATAGAGGAAGATCGAAAGCACGATCCACGATTCTTCCAGCGGCGAGAGCCCGATCGACCGCGCCAAGGGCCAGCCGCTCAGCGGCAGCACAACCATGCCGGCGGTGATGAAAATCAGATTGGCGACCACCGCAATGCGGGTCGTCACCGCAATCACGCCGGGATGCTGCGTGCGATTCGCCGTGAACATGAAGAAGGCAATGCCAAGCCCGGCACCGAGCAGGACGCAGGCGCCCAGCACGTGCACGAACTTCCAGAGAAAGATCAGCTCCATCGGCACTCGCCGGGAATCGCCGCGCTCACCGCTTGGCTAGTGGTCCGACTCTAACATTCGCATCAACTCTCGGCACCCTCTCCTGCCGCGCCATAAAACGTCACTGGCCGAACATAACGGCGTGCATGATCCGGCCCGGGAACAGCGTGAATAGCCCCGCGATCACCAGCGCACCGAAGAACAACGAAAGCATCGCGATGCGATGTTGCCGGACGCGATGGCGCCGGGCGTGAAGTACCGCCACGGGCAACATGACCAGCGTGAAAATCGCCAACAGATGAATCGGGCTCCACGGCCCCCACAGCCGGATGGTGTGTATCCAGAAGGCACTGATGCTGACCGCGAGCATCAGCGCGACCCACACCCACCCGATCGTGCGATGCGGGATCGTTCCCTTAGGCGCGCCGATTTGGACGACGCCGAGAACAAAGGCCGCCATCGCCGCGAAAGCGTGAAGTCGAATGGCGCCGTCGGCCGCGAGCAGCGGGGCCAGAGTCATGGTTCACTCCGTCATTCCCGCCCGGTGAGCGAGCGCCGGAATGACGTTCCTTAGAACGGAATCTCGTCGTCCATATCGCCGCGGGCGCCGCGCCCGCCGGCGCCGGCAGCCGCGGCAACCCGCCGCGTCGGGCCCGAAGAGCCAAAGTCTCCGCTTGCTTCTTCACTGCCGAATTCGCCACCGCCACCCCCGCCCGCCGCGCTACCGGCGCGATCAAGCAGCGTGAGCTCGCCGCGAAAGCCCTGCAGCACCACTTCGGTCGAATAACGGTCCTGACCCGATTGATCCTGCCACTTTCGGGTCTGCAGCGCGCCTTCGATGTAAACCTTCGAGCCTTTCTTGAGATATTGCTCGGCGATCCGGCACAGGTTCTCGTTGAAGATCACGACCCGGTGCCACTCTGTCTTCTCTTTGCGCTCGCCCGTGGCCTTGTCTTTCCACGAATCCGAAGTCGCGACCCGCAGGTTGGCCACGGGGCGGCCATCCTGGGTGCGGCGAATTTCCGGATCGGCGCCCAGATTGCCGATCAAAATGACTTTGTTGACGCTTCCCGCCATGACACGCTCCGTTGGCTTCGCCTGCCTCACCTAGCCGGCCTGGCTGCCGCCGATGCAAGCGCGATCCGATTTATCCACATCGGGTGGTCGCTCTGGCAGGCGCCTTGCCGGCCCACCGCATTTATGTTCTTACTTTGTTCCCATCAGGGGCGCAAGGCGGTCGTCAATCGGGTGTTAACCATCGCTGGAATTATGCGGCATTGCGGACCGGGTCGGCCAACGCTGGCGGCATACGCCATTAACCAAAATTCGCCAGAGTTTCGTGCCAGAAACGGCGGGATCGGAGTGCATCGGGGTTAACCAGATCGGGACATTTTATTGGCGCATTGTTTGTGCCGAATGTCTCCGGGTTGTGGCCTTTTAGGCACACCGATTCTGGGGCTCGTTCGTTAGTTTAGGTGTGATGGGGCAAACGGGGCGTCATGCGAACAACAACAACACGAAATCACGCGAGTAAGGAGAACGTTGCATGAAGCGGATTCTGTGGGCCGGCGCGATCGCGCTCGTAGCCGGGGGACAAGCGTTAGCGGCAGATTTGCCGCCGCCCGTGGCACCGCGCGCGCCCGCGACTTACGTGCCGACGACCGTCCCGGTCTATAACTGGAGCGGTATCTATATCGGCGCCAACGGCGGCTATGCGTTTGGCACCAGCAGCTGGAAC
>DAIUEQ010000186.1:0-7028 GCA_036845025.1 Xanthobacteraceae bacterium
TGCCGGTCGTCGACCGGCCGCTGATCCAGCACGTCGTCGACGAGGCGCGCGAGGCGGGGATCGAGCATTTCATATTCGTCACCGGGCGCAATAAGGGGGTTATCGAGGATCATTTCGACCGGCAGTTCGAACTCGAAATGACGCTACTGGAGCGGCAGAAGCAGAAAGCGCTCGACGGTTTGCGGCGCGAATTACCGGACCCGGGAACGACCAGCTTCACCCGCCAGCAGGAGCCGCTCGGGCTCGGGCATGCGGTTTGGTGCGCCCGCGAACTGATCGGCCGCGAGCCGTTCGCATTGCTGCTGCCGGATGTGCTCGTACAGCACCAACCCGGCTGCCTGGCGCAGATGATCGACGCCGCTCGCGAGACCGGCGAGCGAGCGAACATTGTCGCCGTCGAGGAGGTCCCGCCGGAACGGATCGACCAATATGGCGTCGTCGGCGTCGGCGCACAGAAAGGCAAGGTGTTCTCGATCACCAGCATGGTGGAGAAGCCGCCGCGGGAGCGCGCGCCCTCGAATCTAATCCTGACCGGCCGCTATATTCTGCAGCCTGAGATCCTTGATTTTCTGGAGAAGCAGGACCGTGGCACCGGCGGCGAAATTCAGCTCACCGACGCCATGATTGAGCTGTCGCGGACGCAACCATTCTACGGTTTGAAGTTCGCCGGCCGCAGTTTCGACTGCGGTTCGAAGATCGGATTTCTTGCCGCTAACGTCTCCTACGCGCTGGCGAGATCTGACATCGCGCCGGGTTTTCGCGACGAGATCAAAAAAATCCTGACCGAACTCAACGGCGGCTAGCAGTTTCTTTCTTTTGAGCGCTCTAGCATGACCCAAGCGATGGTCCGCCGCCGGCAAAATTAGCGTTGCGTGCGGACACCGAAAAGTATCGTGGTGCCGGTGTAAGAGAAGCCTGGCTGTGAAGCAGTCTGCCAATCCTCACGCAACTCGGTCCTGATCTGCCACTCGCGATTGAATTTGTAGGTGAAGCCGATCGAGGTGAAATAGCGATTATCGGTGAGGCCGGAGCCGAGATAGTTGTCGTTGCCGAAGCCCGCTTTCCAGGTTCCGATCAGCCAGGTGAGGAAAGCGTGATCGACTTGCACCGCGATATCGCGGCTGAACTGGCCGGAAGCATTATCGAGGACGGTCTCGTAAATTTGCGACGTGGCGGTGAGTTTCGCGGTTGTCAGCGGCGTCGCCTGCCAGATCAATGCGCCGTCGCCAATGACGCCCCCGAGATTCGGCAGCGTCGGGTCTTGATAATCGCGTTGCATATAACCGACCGCCATCTCGCCGCTGAGCGAACCGAACAAATTGACGGTGCTGCCGACCTTCGCGCTGGCGCCGATTGAATTGCGCTCCAAGTCGTTGCGATCGTATGGCTCGTCGTGGACGCGCCCATCCGCGGCTATCTCGACGAACGGCTTGAACCCCGGATCGATCTCGTAGCCGAGACGTAGACTGCCGCCATACTGATCGAAATTGCGGTCGTCGTTGGTCGAGGTTGTGCCATCGGTCAGCAGCGATTGACTGTAGGTGGCGCGATCGAAAGTGCCTTTGAGCGTGACGGTAAGGCGATTGAAGTTTTGAACCAGCCCCAGAGTTTCGCCAACGTCCTGGTTCGGCGGCAGCTGGGCGAGTTGAGCCTGCAAGTTCGGACTGCCCGGATTGTCGGTCGAGATGATGACCCGGTTTTCGAGCAGGATTTGCGTATCGCGTGAAACGTCGACGCGCCCGTCGATCTTGGAATTGAGGTAGGGCGCATTAAGGGACGGAACCAGAGCGTCGGACGCATACCACGTGTAGGAGCCGACGATGTCGGCGGTGAGCGAATGGCGTTCCCAATCCGAGGCGACCTGCAACTCCGGCGCCGCGATGAAATACGCAGACGGCGGCGTACCGAAGGAATGTTCGGGACTCGTGCTGTAAGCGGTCGACAGGTCGAGTGACGGCAGCAGCAGAAACGAGCCGGCGCGAATGCCGAGCGGCGCCCAAGGATCGCCTGCAGCGAACGGAAGTTGCTGCTGCGGCAATACACCGAGTGGGAAGGTATTGATCGGTAGCAAGGTCGGCGGCGGGTTGCTCGCGGTGTAATCAAAATATTCCTGCGGCGTTCCCGGAAGGTCCGCGCCTCGACGCAACGCTGCGGCCAATGGGTGTATTTCCGCGGGCGGGTTGCTTAGCGGCGTGTCCAATGGCTGCGTCGGCAAAGTTGCCCCGATGCGCCCGGCGGCTTGCTTGGGATAAATTTCCGGAGGTAGCGGCCGCGCTATGGTGGCGAGAGGCCGGGCAACGACCTCCGGCGACGGAGAAGGCGCAAAAGTCTGGTTGGTTGTCGGCGCGCGGCCCGCGGCCGGGCGGGCGCGTCTCCGGCGTTGCGAGATATTCGTAGAATCAAAGCCGGTGTTGCCGGCGCCAAATCCATTTGGACTACCATAAGTCGGAGTCGTGCCGATGGACGATGCCGCGAAAGTCCCGACCGGGGGCGCCTCGTTGCCAAGGGGGCCCATCCCTTGGCTCGGTCGCTTAAAGCGCGGCGGTGCCGTTGGATTTCCTTGGAGCGAAGGCTGCAAAAGATCGCCGGAGGAACCGAGCGTCTGAGGCTGGGGCTGCGCTTGCGCCAGGACGTAAGTTGGAAAAAATAATCCGAGCGACCCAGCCAATACGCCGGCGGCAACCTTCGCCGCACAATGACGACGCGTCGCGATTACGCGCGGCGCCAAAGTGCGCGCCGTTTCCGCCGTCCGCGTCACCCCCGAACCTGCCAAAGCGAACCACCGTCAAGGACCTGAACCGCGGCGTATGCCCGGCCGGCCCCTTGGTGACGGCCGGCGCGGGCCGCAAACGAGCGTCCCGATGGTTAACGGAATTAGAACGGATATGGTTAACGAGTGGTTGATTTAGGCGGTCCATAGCCGCCTCCCGGCGCAACCAGACCGGCTCTAAATCCAACAAAAATCGTGATTTTTTGCGCTGATGCGCCCGAAAGCTTTCTAAATCCAGCCCTTGAGCTCGCGCACGGCAAGCCGCGCGATCATTAACATCCCCGGTTCGCTGTCGTTCAGGCAGGGGATAGCGGCAAACTTCTCACCGCCATAACGCTTGAACACGCGGGCATTCTCGACGGCGATCTCCTCCAGCGTTTCCAAACAATCCGCCGAAAAACCCGGCGTGATCACCACGAGGTTCTTGACCCCGTCCTTGGCGAGCTTCTTGACCGTTTGAATCGTCGAGGGTTCCAGCCATTTGGCGCGGCCGAAACGGGATTGGTAGGTCAAGATCAAGCTTTGGTCGTCGAGTTTAAGGTGGCGGCGCAAAAGCTCCGTCGTCGCTTCACATTGGCTCTGGTAAGGATCGCCCTTGCGGACATATTCGAGCGGCATGCCATGGTAGGAAGCCATGATCACGTCAGGCTTGAAAGGTAGCGCCGCGAGGCCCGTTTCCAGCGAAGACGCAAGCGCTCCGATGTAATCGAGATCGTCGTAATAGGCCGGCATAATGCGCAACGCCGGCTGCCGACGCAGCTTCGTCAAAAAACGAAAGACCTCGTCGCCGACAGTTGCCGTGGTCGGCGCCGCGTATTGCGGATAGAGCGGCATGATCAAAATCCGATCGCAGCCGCGCTCGGCGAATGCCGCAAGGCGCGACGCGATGGAAGGCGTGGCGTATCGCATCGCCCAATCGACGACAATGTGCTTGCCAATCGGCTTGAGCAGGTTTGCGAGCTGTTCGCTCTGCGAGCGGGTGATGGTCTTGAGCGGCGATTCATCCCGTTCGCGATTCCAGATCTTGCGGTAGTCCCGCACTTTGCGTCGCGAGCGAAACGGCAGAATGACGCCGTTGAGAACCATCTTCCATAGCAGCGAATTCTTCTCGATCACGCGCGGGTCGGTGAGGAATTCCTTGAGGTAGCGGCGCACCGCGGCGGCGTTGGCGGCGTCGGGTGTGCCGAGATTGACCAAAAGGACGCCGATGCGCGCGGTACCCGGTGCGGCTTCGACCGTATCCGAGGCTGGCTCGGGCGCCGGCCCTTCGCCGAGCCCAGGCGCAAGCGGCGGCGGTTCAGGCTCGCGCGGCAAAATAGCAGAGGCAAGCTCGTCAGCGGGATCGTGGGAGACGTTGGGATTTTCCGACATGGCACTGAGAACTTCAACAAACGCGACGAAAGCGCGACTGGTTCGAGCTTAGCACGCGCGGCACTTGCTGCACAGAAAACGCCTCCAAAGAAGGCGCATTGATGTCCGGCCCCAATCGAGGCTCGGAATGTCCACAGACCGCAGCGTTCGTTTGCGGAGCGATCACTCAGCCGCTTTGAGCAGCGCCGATGTTCCGGCGCGGAATTGTTCGAGCAGCATCGCCTCCTCGGCCTTGGCGGCGGCGAGGTGACGCTGTTTGACGTGACCGAAACCGCGGATTTTTTCCGGGATCGAGGCGAGTGCGACGGCGAGGTGGTGGTTCTGCGGCGTGAGATTGCCGGCAATTTCGCGAAGGAGCGTGCGGTAATCCTCAAGGAGCCTGCGCTCGGTACGGCGCTCGGCGGTGTAGCCGAACAGGTCGAACGCGGTGCCGCGCAGGAATTTTAATTTGGCCAATAATCGGAACAGCGGCATCATCCAGGGACCAAAGCTCATCTTGCGCGGCAGGCCGGTTGTTTTGTCGCGGCGGGCAAGAAAGGGCGGCGCGAGATGAAATTCGAAACGGAGATTGTCGCCGTCGAACGTCGCGGCTACCTGTTTTAAGAATGAGCCGTCGGTATAGAGTCGCGCGACCTCGTACTCGTCTTTGTAAGCCATCAACTTAAACAGATTGCGTGCCACCGCATCGCTAAGCTGCGTCTGTCCGGTGGCGCGGGTGACCTCGGCGCCATTGACGATCTGGCATTCGTTGAGATAGCGGCTCCCATAATCCTCATTCTGATAGTCGGTCAGAAACGCTACTCGCCGTTCCAAGGTCTCGATCAGCGATTCCGACGTTCGTCCCGAGTCGCTCGCCGTACCGGGCGTAGGCGCCGCGATGCGCTCGACTTCTTCGCGCGCGACAGCGGCGTGGCGACCCCAGTGAAATGCCGCCTTGTTCATGGCAACCGCCTCGCCGTTGAGCTCGATGGCGCGTTCGATGGCGGCGGCCGATAGCGGCAGCGCTCCCAACTGGTAGGCGTAACCGACGAGGAACATGTTCGCGCCGACGGATTGGCCGAACAAAGCCGTCGCTAATCTCGTGGCATCGATGAAGTGTGCGTTGTCGCGGCCGGCGTCGTTGGTGATGGTACGCTTAAGCCGCTCGGTGGGTAACGAGAAATCGGCGTTGCGGGTGAATTCACCGGGCAGGAATTCGGTGGTGTTGACCACCATGACGGTGGTGTCCTGTTTGACCGCGGCCAGGATTTTGCGTGTCCCGGAGACCACGATGTCTCCCCCGAGCACGAGATTGGCGCGGCCGGCGGCAACGCGGATGGCGTGAATATCATCGGCCCGCTCGGCAAAACGAATGTAGCTGAATACCGCGCCGCCCTTCTGCGCGAGACCCGCCATATCGAGCACGCCAACGCCGCGGCCTTCGAGATGGCCGGCCATGCCTAAGATGCCACCAATGGTGACAATGCCCGTCCCGCCAACCCCGGTGACAATAATGTTGTAGGTCTGGTCGATGGCCGGCAGCTCCGGATCAGGCAGCGCCGCCAGTTCATGGTCGGCGGCAACTCCCTCGCCCTTCTTGAGTTTCGCGCCGTGGACGGTGACGAAGGACGGACAAAATCCCTTGATGCAGGAGAAGTCCTTATTGCAGCTCGACTGATCGATGGTCCGCTTCCGGCCCCATTCGGTCTCCAGCGGCTGTACCGACACGCAGTTCGATTTCACGCCGCAATCGCCGCAGCCCTCGCAGACGAGGTCATTGATGATGACGCGCTTTTCGGGGTCGGGATAAGTGTGGCGCTTGCGGCGGCGACGCTTTTCGGCGGCGCATGTTTGGTCGTAGATCAGCACGGTCACGCCGGAAATGGCGGCAAGCTGTTTCTGCACCTCTATCAAATCGTCGCGATGATGAACGGTAAGCCCGCTCGGCCATAGCGTGTCGCGCGGGTATTTGTCCGGCTCGTCCGTTACGACAACAACACGTTTGGCGCCTTCGGCAGCGACCTGACGAGCGACTTGCGGCACAGTAAGGCCACCATCGTTCCGTTGGCCGCCGGTCATCGCCACCGCATCGTTGAACAGGATCTTGTAGGTGATGTTGGTTTTGGCCGCGATGGCGGCGCGGATCGCCATATAGCCGGAGTGGTTGTAGGTACCGTCGCCGAGATTCTGAAAAACATGCCCGCGCTTGGAGAATGGCGCCTCGCCGACCCAATTCGCACCCTCGCCGCCCATTTGCGTGTAACCGAGCGTCGAGCGGTCCATCCATTGCGCCATGAAGTGGCAGCCGATACCGGCATAAGCGCGCATGCCTTCCGGCACCACGGTCGATGAATTATGCGGACAGCCCGAGCAAAAATACGGAATGCGCTGCGCGATATCGCGCGTCGCCGCGGCGATGCGCTGGAACTCCTTCAAGCGTGCTACGCGCTGCGCGATTTCGTCGTGACGATGGTACTTCAAGATTCGCTCGCCGATACAGATCGCGACTTCGTTGGGATCGAGCGCACCCTTGACCGGAAACAGCCAATTGCCCTGCTCATCCCGCTTGCCGATGCAAAGCGGCTGATTGGCGGTGCCATACAACTCCTCGCGGACCTGCACCTCGATGAGCGAACGCTTCTCTTCGACGACAATAACGAGGTCGAGCCCGGCGGCGAATTCGGCAAGCTCCCGCCGGCTGAGCGGCCACACGCAACCCACTTTGTAGAGGCGAACGCCAAGCTGGTTGCACCCGACCTCGTCGATACCTAGCTCGTCGAGCGCTTGCCGCACATCGAGATAGCTCTTGCCGGTGGTGATGATACCAATCTTTGGTTCGCGGCCGCCGGAGGTGATAATGCGGTTGAGCCCGTTGGCGCGCACGAATGCGAGCATGGCGTCGCGCTTA
>DAIUEQ010000187.1:0-6977 GCA_036845025.1 Xanthobacteraceae bacterium
GACCGCAGCGGTCCCTCTTTAAGCCTCGATAGATCGAAGCGGTCGATCTCTTGCAGCAATTCCACGAAGCCACGCGCGCCGTGGGCGAGCGCGGCCTCACCCTTGGCGGCGGTCGCGAGCGTGGCGTCGCCCAGCGCGCCGGTCGCGTGCAAATCCTGCGTCATCCAGGCAAATCCAGCCGGGCGGCTCGCGCTCAGCCACTTGAATTCGCGCGCCATGTCGAGACTCGCTGGCGCGGCGCGCGCCGCCTTGTTGGTACGCACGGTATCCGGCCGGGCAGCAAGCATGAGTGACGTTTCGATGTCGCCGCCGTGAATGCCGTGTCTTGCTTCTTCGCTGGAAAACGTTTCCGGCGGATAGCCGAAGCGATGCCAACCGACGGTGACAGCGAGCATGCCGAACCGCGCGCGCAAATCGCGAGCGACCAATTCCATCGCGGCGACATTGCCGCCGTGGCTGGTGACGAGAACGAGCTTGCGCAGCCCCGCGCGGGCAAGGCTTTCGCCGATCTCGGTCCAAGCCGCGACCGCGGTCGCCGCCGACAGCGACAGCGTACCGGCGTATTCAACATGCTCGACCGAGACGCCGATACGCTGGAGCGGCAGAAATGTCGCCGGCAGGTCGCCAGGCAAGACCTCGAACACTCGCGACAGATAGGCCTCGGCAATGAAGCTATCGACGCCAAGCGGCAGATGCGGGCCGTGCTGCTCCACCGCCGCTAGCGGCAAGACCGCGATCCACCGCCGCGCTGCCTCGCCGGCGCCCGCAATCTCTTCCCAGGTCATGTCCGTCCAGGCGCGTTTTGGTAGCGTCATCGGCATTGCTCTTTTCCGCCCGATGCCGGCTGTCGGGGCGCGACTTTAATCGAAAACTGGAGCCTCTTTTGGTGAGGCCTGAGGCAGGCTTTTTCCGAGATCATGCGGTATTCTCGCGTTGCCGCAAGAAAGGAGCAACTATGCAATTCACCGTTGCGCTGAACGCCCTATTAACGGGACTTGCGGTTTCGGCTGCAGCCCTGGTGGGACCAGTATCCGCGCAACCGCTCGATAAAGTCACATTCGGTTCAAATTGGGTCGCGGAAGCCGAGCACGGCGGCTTCTACCAGGCGCTGGCCGATGGGACCTACAAAAGATACGGCCTCGACGTGACCATTCTTCCCGGCGGGCCGAACGCCAACAACCGCATGCTGCTCCTCGTCAACAAAATCGATTTTTACCTCAGCGCCAATACGCTGCAGGGCTTCGATGCGGTCGCGCATAACGTCCCGACCCTCCAGGTCGCCGCCTTGTTTCAGAAGGATCCGCAAGTCCTCATCGCGCACCCGGAGGCGGGCGTCGAGAAATTCGCCGATCTGAAAAGGCTGACGCTGTTCGTCTCCAAGGAGGGAATGGCGACCTATTATCAATGGCTGAAGGCCGATTTCGGCTTCAAGGAAGATCAGGTCAAGCCTTACACTTTCAATCCACAGCCGTTTCTCGCTGATCCGCATAGCGCGATGCAGGGCTACGTCACCTCGGAGCCCTTCGCCATCGAGCATCAAGGTCACTTTACTCCGCGAATTTTCCTGTTGGCCGATCAGGGCTTTTCCGCCTATTCGACGTTGATTGAAACGCGGCGCGATCTCGCCGACAACAAGCCCGACCTGGTGCAGCGATTCGTCGATGCGTCGACCATCGGCTGGTACAATTACATCTACGGCGACAACAAAGCGGCGAACGCACTGATCAAGGAACAGAATCCGGAGATGACCGACGAACTCTTGAGCTACTCGGTCGCCAAGATGAAGGAATACGGTATCGTCGACTCCGGCGACGCCTTGACGCTCGGCGTCGGCGCCATGACCGACGCGCGCATGAAAGATTTCTTCGACAAGATGGTGCGCGCCGGTGTCGCCCAGGCGACACTTGATTATCGCAAGTCCTATACGCTGCGTTTCGTCAATAAGAAGGTCGGGCTCGATCTGCGGCCGAAGCGATAGCGAACCGATGCCGCCTGCGACCGCTGATGAACATTCTCCGCTCGTTGCACTGCGCGGTGTCGGCAAATCCTTTCCTAACGGCGTGCGCGCGTTGGCTGGGCTCGATCTCGCGGTGCGTCCTGGCGAGTTCGTCGCGTTGCTCGGACCGTCAGGTTGCGGAAAGTCGACTGCGCTCCGAATCATCGCCGGACTGACCGAGCCAAGTGAAGGCGTTGTCGAATGGCATAACGCGGCGGCCGCGAGCGCGAGCAAAAGCCGGATTGGCTTTGTGTTTCAGGAGCCGACGCTGATGCCTTGGGCTTCGGTCTTCGACAATGTGGCGTTGCCGCTCAAGCTCAAGCGGGTCCGCGCCGCCGCCAGGATTGAGCAAGTCGCAACCGCGCTCGATCGCGTCGGGCTCGGCGCCTTTGGGCGGGCTTACCCGCGCGAATTGTCCGGCGGCATGCGCATGCGCGTCTCCATTGCGCGGGCGCTCGTCACCGAGCCGCAAATTCTTTTAATGGACGAACCGTTCGCCGCGCTCGACGAGATCACGCGTTTCAAACTCAACGACGATCTTTTGCAAACTTGGGACGCGTTGCGCACCACTATCATCTTCGTCACCCACTCGGTGTTTGAATCGGTCTACCTCGCCAATCGCGTGTTGGTGATGGCGGCGAGGCCGGGCCGCATTTCCACCGAGGTCATGATCGATGCGCCGTATCCGCGCGGCCGCAGCTTTCGTACCTCGGCTGAATATGCGGCGCTGTGCCGGCGGGCGTCGGAAGCGCTCGCGGTCGCCATGGCGGTTGGAGGCCAATCGTGAGCGCGCGCGAGCGGCGCGACCGGCCTCTTCGTGTTGTGCTGCCGATCGTCGTCTTGGCGCTCGGCGTAGCGGCTTGGCAGGCCGTGGTGCAGTACAAGAATATCCCGCCCTATGTGCTGCCGGCCCCCGACCTCATCGCGCAGACCTTCGCCACCGATTGGGAGTTGCTGCTGCGGTCGTTGCTGGTGACGGTGACCACGACGGTCGAAGGCTTTTTGCTGGCGGCTTTTGGCGGCGTCTTCCTGGCGATCCTGTTCAATCAGTCGCGGTTCCTCGAATACTCGCTCTACCCTTACGCCGTCGTTCTGCAAGTCACGCCGATCGTGGCCGTGGCGCCGCTGCTGTTGATCTATCTGCCGCAGCACGCCGCGGTTTTAGTCTGCGCTTGGATCGTCGCCTTCTTTCCGGTCTTGGCCAACACTACGCTCGGACTGCGTTCGGTCGACCGCAACCTCGCCGATTTGTTCGCGCTTTACGGCGCATCACGCTGGCAGATTTTGCGCCGCCTGAAATTGCCCTCGGCACTGCCCTACATTCTCGGCGGCCTGCGCATTGCCGGCGGTCTGTCTCTGATCGGAGCCGTGGTCGCGGAAATTGCCGCCGGCTCCGCGGGCGCCGGCTCCGGCCTCGCTTACCGTATTGCGGAGTCGGGCTACCGGTTGAACATTCCGCGCATGTTCGCGGCGCTCCTGCTTCTTTCGCTCACCGGTATCGCCATTTTCTATCTGCTGTCGCTGATCAATTATCTGGCGCTGCGCCGCTGGCATGAGAGCGCTTTGGCCCAGGAGAGTTAACGGCCCACGGAGACGTGGGGCATTTCCCAACCCTTAAGCCCTGCGGCAGCAAAGAGGCTTGACCGCAACGGCGCATTCAGGGATCAAAGCCGCGCCGAGGCGCCTTAGGACCGGCGCAGCCGGGACTTCGAGAGTGCTTTCCGCAAAGACGATTAACTCCACCAAAGCCTCCCAACACTCGCGTCCGAAGGAATTTCGAGTCATGCCGCAAAATGCTTCGCGTCTTCCCGGACGCCACTTCCTGCAAATTCCAGGACCGACGCCGGTGCCGGACCGGATCATGCGGGCGATCGATATGCCGCTCATCGACCAGCGCGGTCCGGAATTCGCGCGGCTCGGCAAGCGCGTGCTGGAAGGCGTCAAGACCATCTTCAAGACGACACAGCCGGTGATCATCTACACGGCGACCGGGACCGGTGCGTGGGAGGCGGCGCTTACCAACACGCTCTCGCCCGGAGACCGCGTCCTCATGGTCGAAACCGGCCAGTTCGCCACGTTGTGGAAGACCATGGCCGAGCGGCTCGGACTCAAGCCGGAATTCATCAAGACCGATTGGCGTGTCGGCGCTGATCCGAAGGTTATTGAGGAGCATCTACGAAAGGACAAGGGGCACGAGATCAAAGCGGTGTGCGTGCTGCACAACGAAACCGCGACCGGGTGTCTTTCGCCGATTGACGCCATTCGCAAATCGATCGATGCCGCCGGTCATCCCGCGCTGCTCCTGGTCGACACGATTTCGTCGCTTGCCTCGACCGATTACCGTCACGACGAGTGGGGCGTCGACGTCACCGTCGGCGGCGCGCAGAAGGGGTTGATGATGCCGCCCGGCATGTCGTTCAACGCGATAAGCGAGAAGGCGCTGCGCGCCTCGAAGACGGCAAAACTACCGCGATCGTTCTTTCAGTGGGACGATATGCTCAACATGTACAAGCAGGGCTTCTTCCCCTACACGCCGGCAACGCAAATGCTGTACGGCCTCGATACGGCGATCGAAATGCTGCACGAGGAAGGCCTCGACAATGTTTTCGCGCGGCATGACCGGCTCGCCGAAGCGACCCGCCGCGCCGTGCGTGCCTGGGGCCTGGAGATTCTTTGCCGCGATCCGCAATACTATTCGCCAACCGTCACCGCCGTGCTGTTGCCGGATGGCCATGATGCCGACCGTTTCCGCGGCATTGCGCTCAATACGTTCAACATCGCGTACGGAGCCAGCTTCGGACCTTACGCCAAAAAATATTTCCGCATTGGCCATCTCGGCGACATCAACGATGCCACGTTGATCGGAGCGCTCGGCGCTACCGAAATGGCGCTGAAGCTTGCCGGCGTGCCGCACAACAAGGGCGGCGTGCAGGTGGCGATGGATTACATCGTCTCTGCGCAATCCGGCGCCACGCGGGCGGCGGCGGAATGACGTCTACGCGAGCGTCACCGCCGCGACTTGAACCCGGAAGGCCGGCCGCGCGGCGATAGCCGCGTACCAGCGCTCGAAATTCCGCAACGGCGGGCGCTCGTGCACCAGCTGGCGGTAGCGATTGGCCATGACCGCGGCAGGAATGTCTCCGTAAGAGAAATTGTCGCCGGCGACAAAAGCTGTCTTGGCGAGTGCGCCGTCCAGAACGGTCATCGCGGCGGTTGTTTTCTTTTTCGAGTCCTCGATCGTTGCATGGTCGCGCTTTTCTGCGGGGGTGCGGATGAGTCCGATATAGGCCGGAGTGATCGCCGGCCCGAGCACGCTGAGCTGCCAATCCATCCACGCGCCGGCCCGCGCCCGCAGCTGCAAATCGGCGGGCTCAAGTATTTCGGCGCGGTGCTTGGCCGCGAGATAACGCACAATCGAGTTGGATTCCCAGAGTAGAAAACCGTCCTCCTCTTCGAGCGTCGGCACTAGGCCGTTCGGGTTCTTGGCAAGATAGTCCGGATCGCGGTTCTGGCCGAACGGCCCGCCGATATCGATTCGCTCGTAGGGCAGGCCGATTTCCGCTATCGCCCACATCACCTTTTGCACGTTCGAGGACGTGTTTCGCCCCCAGACTTTGATCACGGATTTTGCCCCTTCACTTTGACGATTGGGAACGCCCGATAACGCCTAATCGATCCGGCGCGCTTCTTCGGGCAGCATGATCGGTATGCCGTCGCGGATTGGATAGGCGAGCTTGGCGGATCGAGATATCAGCTCCTGATTCACGGCGTCGTATTCGAGCGGGCCCTTGGTGAGCGGGCAGACCAGGATTTCCAGAAGTTTCGGATCGACGGTGTCGGCGGCGTGGTCGGGCGGCATGGCGGGCTCCGGATGATCTATGGCTGATCTTAACGGTCGGAAGAGTGAGCATAGGACGCACGGAAGTCGATCGGCGGCGAGGTCACGGCAATATAAATGAACGGCGTGTCGCCGGTATTGTGCAAGCCATGAAGATCGCCATCGGCGAAGCGGGCGACGTCGCCGGCGCCGAACGGTTCGGTGCGTTGCTGGTCGAGCAGCAGCGTGCCGCGGCCGGCGAGCGCCACCCAGATTTGTTCGGAGCTTTGGTGCCGGTGCGGCGGGTTGACCGCCTGCGGCGAGATCGTCACGCGGGTAATAGTGACCCGGCGGGAAGGCGAATTCTCGGGAGACACCAGTTGCTCCGAGTGCACTCCTTCGTTTGACAGCGTTGTGGTCGAACCGTTGCGAATGATTTCCATCGATCGTCTCTGGCTGTCTTTATTGCAGCGGGGTCTCGCCGGTCTTGCCTTTAGCCAGTTCAATTTCAGTCACGGCGATCAAAATCTCCGCCCGCATTTTTAGATCGGGCGCCTCGAGCAGGGCCTGTTTCTCCGCCGGGCCGTAAGGCGACATCATCGCCAGAGCGTTTACCAGCGCTTCATTGGGCGCATTTTCGATGCCGCCCCAGTCGGCCTTGAGATTGTTGGCTTTGAGGAAGTCAGCCAGCGCGCGCAACACTGCCTTGCGGTCGACCTCGTCTTCGCCCTTGCGCGCGGTGAAGTCGTCGACGAATGGCTGAAAGGTCACGCGGCATTGCCGATAAGGCGTGCCGAGGGCAAGTTCTTCTTCAACCCGAAAGCGCGCGACGCCGGTCAACTGAACGAGATAGCGCCCGTCACCACTTTCGGCGAGCTGACTGATGCGGCCGACGCAGCCGACCCCAAACAAGTTCGGCTTGTTTTCATCCTGTCCCGGGTGAGCCGGATCCGGTTGGATCATGCCGATGATCCGAGTGCCGGAGCGGAATGCGTCGTCGATCATCGCCAGATAACGCGGCTCGAAAATATTGAGCGGCATTTGTCCGCGCGGCAGCAGCAAGGCGCCCGGCAGCGGAAAGACCGCGATCACGCTGGGCAGATCGTCGGGGCCCTTGTAGATTGCATTGATCGACATGTCGTGCTCCGCACGCGCTAGTGGAGC
>DAIUEQ010000188.1:0-6900 GCA_036845025.1 Xanthobacteraceae bacterium
GTAAAGGAGGCGATCGAACAGGCCACGATCGGCTACCGGACCGAGATCCTTCGCGACGCGCTGATCGGCGGTGTTTCCCACGAATTGCGCACGCCGCTCGCCGCCATTGTGGGCAGCTGCAGTGTTCTTAGCGAAATGCCCGCGATCACCGGCGACCAGCGGACGACCGCCCTGGTAAGCGCGATTAGTGACGAAGCATCTCAACTCGACAACCAGATTCGCAATTTGCTTGACGCTACGCGCATCAGCGCCAAGGGCGTGCTTCCACAATTGATTTGGACCGACCCGCATGACATCGTCAGCTCGGCGCTGAATCAAAAGCAAAGCAGGCTGTCAGCGCACCACGTCACTCTTGATCTCGCCGGCGATCTCCCGCTGGTGCACGTCGATCCAGTGCTGATCGAACAAGCTCTCGGCCAGCTTTTGGACAATGCCGCCAAATATTCGCCGATCGGGAGGGAGATCGCCGTCAGCGGCCGGTACCAGCAGGGAGGAGTGGTGTTATCGGTGCGCGATCAGGGAAGCGGTTTGACCGCGGACGAACAGAGCAGTTTGGGCAAACACTCGCTGGCCGGCCGGCGACCGAGAGATGGCGCCGGCTCCGGCCTCGGCCTTTGGATTGCCGGCGCGTTCGTCGCCGCTAACGGCGGCAGTCTGCACGCCGAAAGTCGGGGTCCGAACCTTGGGGCGACCGTCTCGCTGCGTCTGCCGTCCGCTGCGCGGGATATGGCGGAACTCGCGGAGGCGATCGATGACTAAGGTCCTGGTCATCGACGACGAGCCGCAGATCAGACGGTTTCTTCGCGCCGGCTACGAGTTGCACGGCTTTTCGGTGTTGGAGGCTGAAAATGCGGCCGCCGGGCTTCGCGCCGCGACAATGAACAGCCCGGATCTGATCGTTCTTGATCTCAATCTGCCGGACCTCGATGGCGCAGAGGTGCTCGAACGGCTCCGTTCCTGGTCGAACATTCCGGTCGTCGTACTTTCGATCCAGGCTGATGAGCAAGAAAAGGTACGTCTGCTAAAAGGCGGCGCTGACGACTACGTCGTCAAGCCGTTTGGCATCGCGGAATTGTTAGCAAGAAGCGAAGCCATGCTGCGCCGGCAGATGCGTAGCGCCGATAGAGAGCCGGTGGTGAAAGCGGGGCCTCTCTCCGTTGATCTGATGTCGAGAATGGCAACGCTCGACGGGCGTCGATTGCAATTGACCCGAAAGGAGTACGCGCTGCTTCACGGTCTCGCCGCGCACGCCGGATTAGTCGTGACCCATCAGCAACTGATCGGCGAGATTTGGGGCAATCCTGCCGGCAACATTCAATATCTTCGCATTCTGGTGCGCAAGCTGCGGCAGAAGATTGAGATCGTCCCGACAAATCCGCAATTGATCATCAGCGAATCCGGGATCGGATATCGCTTGGAGCGCGGCGATTCGGGAAAGCCGGTGGGTCACCATCGCTCCTCTTCGAGCGCAGCTTGTCCTACATGAGGCTCCGCCGGCGACGTCGTCCGCGTCAGCGCCTCTACTGAACGCACCGACGCCGTTGAATTTCGGGCATCACGGCTCGATGAGACGTCCGCTATTGGCTTTGATGACGGCCTCAGTCCGGGTTGCGGCGCCCAGTTTTGTCCGTGCGTTGTCAATGTGAAAATCGACCGTCCGTTTGGTCAGGCCGACGATTTGCGCAATTTCCGCCGACGTCTTGCCGCGCGCTACCCAAGTGAGCACCTCCACTTCGCGATCGTTCAGTTTGGCAAGGTTTGGCAATAATCCGGTGCGGGCGACACCGGCTAGACGCGCAGCGAGAATAGTGTCGAGCACCTCGAAATCGATCGGCTTGGTAACGTAGTCATCCGCTCCTAATCGCCGACCTTTAAGCTCGTTGTCCCGATCGGTCAGCGCGGTGAGGAACACGAACGGCATTTTTTCGAACCGCGGCGCCAAGCCTATCAGCCGCTCCAGCACTTCGAACCCCGACATCACCGGCATACTGATGTCGGAAAGAACGAGGTCGGGCATGGTCTTGAGGATGGCGGCAAGGCCCTCGCGGCCATCGTGCGCCAAAGTAACTGTGTAGCCGCGATCAACCAGTTCCTCGGCAATTAAGGCCGCGGTCTCTTTGTCGTCCTCAATGCAAAGTATGTTCTTTTGCGCTTCGGGCATGATCGGGCCAAGCCTTCATATGGGAGTTAACACTTGCCCGGGCAACGCGGAAAGTAGGGGGTCGGCGAACCGATTGCGTCTTCAGTCGCTGGCGGCCTAGTCTATTGATATATAAAGTCTCGGTGAACGGGGCACTGCGACGAATCGCAGTTTTTACGTCCCAATACCGCGCACCGATGGTTTCTCATGCGGCAGCCGTACTCCATCCGAGTTCATCTCACCGGCGTGTTTTTGATCTTCTTTCTGCTGGTCGTGGTTCTCGGATCGTTTAGCATTTGGCGGCTGAACAATTTCAACCATTTGTCTGCGGACGTCGCAGAGCTGTGGTTGCCTGAAACCCGTGTACTCGGCGACCTCAACAATTTTACCTCCGACTTTCGCGCCTTCGAAGGCGGCAACCTCTTGTCTTCGGATGCGGCCGAGAGCGCGGCGAGCGAAGGGCGGATGGCGGCGCTTGATCGTTCGATTGCAGATGCCGAACGCGCGTTCGAGCGCATTCGACACGATGCGACCGAAACCGAATTATACAATCAGTTCAAAGCTCACTGGCGGGAATACAGGAAAATCGTCGATCAGATACTCGTGCTGTCGCGAAGTGACCGCAAGGCCGAAGCACTCTCAATGTACGGAACCGCCTCTCGCGGGCCCTACGACGCGGCGAGCGACGCACTCGATCGGCTGACGGACCTGGCCGTCGCCAACGCGCAGAGCGCGAGTGATCGCCTAGGCGCGGCGTATCGGCAGGCCTTTTGGCTTATCCTGCTCGGCATCGTGATAGCCGGTGTCATGGTCGTCGGCGGCCTCATCCACGTCACGCGCTCGATCTCGTCTCCACTCCTGAATTTGGCGGACCGCATGCGGCAGCTCGCGGCCAACAACACCGATACCGAAATTCCCGAGACTGATCGGCGCGACGAGATCGGCGAAATGGCTCAGGCGACGGTCGTCTTTCGCAACAACGCCATCGAACTCATTCGCAGCCAGCGCATTCTGGCGCGCCAGGCAGCGATGCTGGAAGAGCAACTGGCGCAGGAGCAGCGTCTTGCCCTGCTGCAACGAAATTTCGTCTCCATGGCTTCTCATGAGTTTCGCACGCCGCTGACTATTATCGACGGACACGCTCGGCGGTTGAGCAAAATGAAAGATTCGATAAGCGCCGGACAGATCGACGAACGAGCGGGTAAGATCCGCGCGGCGGTGCTGCGCGTCACCCATTTGATCGATAATCTTCTGAATTCCGCGCGGGTCATCGACGGCGGTCCCGAGCTTTATTTCCAGCCCGCCGAAATGGACGTCGCAGTGCTTTTGCACGAAGTCTGTCAGCTACACCGCGAGATGGTGCCGAGCGCACAGATTGTTGAGCATTTTACGCCGACAGTGCCGTTGCCGGTAACCGCCGATGCGAAGTTGCTGTTTCAGGTTTTCAGCAACTTATTGTCCAATGCGGTCAAGTATTCGCCCGCCGGCGGCGCGATCGAAGTTGATGCTGCTGTCACCGGCGACTCGGTCCTGGTGGCGGTCGTCGACCACGGAATTGGCATACCTGCCGCCGACATCGGCCGCTTGTTCGAGCGCTATCACCGTGGCAGCAATGTCTCCGGTATCGTGGGGACGGGCGTCGGGCTTTATCTCGTCAAGATTGCGATCGACTTGCATGGCGGGCGTATCGAGGTGCAGAGCAGGGAAGGTGGAGGCTCGCGTTTCACCGTTACGCTACCCGTCGCGACTGCGGCGGTAGGTAGGGAGCGCGAACCGATAACGGACCAGGAGCGGGTGCTGGTCGATGCGCCGTCAATAACAGTTCCTTCGGACGGAGTACCATGAAAACAATTGCGTTCGCTGTGGTTGCAATCTTTGCGATGGTTTTCAGCGCCTTCGCGGCGCCCACCGCGCCGCCGGCCGCGCCGCCATCATTGCTACAACGGGTCGATTGGCAAACGCCGGAGCAACTGCCGCCACGATTGCGCAACCATTGCGCCTACGATGTCGAGAGCGGTCGGCCCTATTGCTCGGACCACTGCGGGTTCAACTATCAGGTCTACGCCTGTTCGCGCCATTCGTTCGGCTGCTGCCGAGTAGGCTTTGGCTATTGCGATTGGACCGGCCTCTTGCGCTGCCATCCTTAAGAAGCGAACAGATAGTCCCACCACTGTGAAAGCGGAGCTGCGAGCGCGTTAGCTCGGCCGTTGTCGGATTTTCAAACACGGCCGCGTTCGCCAAATGGCGACGGCCTGTAGATGCATAGGGAGGAAAAGAAGATGGATGAAGGTACACGCTCAGCCGCCGGATTGCCGGGTCGGAACGATGTGCCTCCGGTGGCGTATGACCGCGCACCGGCTTACCGCGCCATGATCACCGAGAAAGACGTCGTCGTGCCGATGCGAGATGGCGTCAATCTTTCGGTTGATATCTACCGCCCTGACGCTGACGAGAAATTTCCCGCCCTGTTGGCGTTTGCGATCTACAACAAGGATTTTCAGGGACCGGATATCAAGGATGTCCTGCCGCCGCAGCCAAGCTGGTCGTCGTTGTGGATGGGTCCCATTGAAGCCGGCGACACCAAATTTCTGACTTCCCGCGGCTACGTGCACATCATTGGCTCGCCGCGCGGCGTAGGCAAATCCGAGGGCGGCGGCAGCCGCGAATGGGATAGCTATGATCTGATCGAATGGATCGCCGGCCAGCCCTGGTGCGACGGCAATGTCGGCATGGTGGGCATTTCCGGATTTGGCGCCGAGCAATTCCACGCGGCACGGCAGAACCCGCCGCACCTCAAGGCGATCTTTCCTTACGACCCGCGCGGGGCCTACGGCACACTAGGCAGCTTCCGCGAGGAATATCCAGGCGCGATGATACATCTGTTTCGCTATCTGGTCGCGCACTTCTCCGCGATTCATCAGAACAAGGGAAAACCCGGCGCGCTGCCGCCCGAGAAAGAAGCCTACTGGCGGGAGGCAATGAACAATCCCGACTACAAAATGTATCCGCACCTCTACAACGTGATCACCCAGCGCGGCCAGCACATGCCGCCCATTTTCGAGATGCTGATCGATCCGTACGACAAAGAAGAAGTTGTGCGCGCGGCTGAGCAATCGTTCGAGCGCATCAAAATCCCCGCCTACACCGGCGCCGGCTGGTACGGCTATACCTACAAAACCCACCTCAACGGTGCGCAAAGCTATTTCGAAAAGATCAAAGCGCCGAAGAAGCTGCTCTTTGCCGGGCCGACACACTTGGAGCGGCCGTTCCATACCATGCACTCGGAGATACTGCGGTGGTATGATCATTGGCTTAAGGGCATCGACACCGGCGTTATGGACGAGCCGCCGGTGCGCTATTGGCTGATGGGAGCGAACGAGTGGCGCACCGGCGCCGATTGGCCGCTACCGGAGACGCAGTGGACGAAATTTTACCTCAACAGTTGGGAGCGCCTGCAGGTCCATCCCTTCGTCCCAGCGAGCGCCGAGGAAGAACTGCCGCCCGATGCATTCGTGCAAATGCCGCCCACCCAGACCAATAAAGTCGCGAAGTTGCGTTACCTGACGGAGCCGCTGCCGTACGATATCGTCATGGTCGGACCGGCGGTGCTGAATTTGCATGCCGCGATCGATCAGGACGATACGAACTGGTTCGCCGTGCTTAAGGATGTAGGCCCAGACGTTTCAGTACGTACGGTGCGCGAGGGCGAACGCGAAATACCCGAGAATTTGGCCGAGCGGGAATTAACCCGCGGTTGGCTCAAGGCTTCCCACCGCGCCGTCGACGCGGCGCGATCGAAGCCATGGCGGCCATGGCATCCGTTGACCCGAAGTGCACAGAAGAAGATCGTCCCTGGAGAGATCAACGAATACAACATTGAAATCATGGCCACGGCCAATCTGTTCCGCCGGGGGCATCGCCTTTGCCTGGAGATCGCCAGTGCCGACATGCCGACGGGTGTCGCTGGCGCGACCAATGTCGAATATATCGCCCCGCATATTTGCAGCAGCAAAACGACTCTGCACAAGATTTATCACGACGAGCGGCGGCCTTCGCATCTGTTGCTGCCGATCATTCCGCAATGAGAATTAGTTAAATTGCGAATGAAATCCTTAAGTCTCGGCTGACCATTGCCGGGCAAAACCGGCCGGTGCGCGCGCGTATTAGCGGGACGTTCGCCGTGGCGTGCTGAAATGCGCCGTTTAGCACTGGTGGAATCCGGTTTCGTACATGCGTCCTTTAATCGTCTTTGCCGCCTTGGCGATGGCGGCCGCGATGGTCGTTCCGCGCTACGCCTCGCAAGTTGCTGCGCCTGCCCCAGGGGCCGCGCCGGCTCCGCGCGTGGCGACGGCTTCACGGGCGGCTCCCGCTTCCGTAGCGCAGGACAAGGTGTCGAATTACGCGCGGTCGGTCGTGGTGCCGCGCGATGCGCGCGGCCACTTTCAGGTTGACGCGCAGGTCGACGGCGGACGTCTCAGCTTCATGGTGGATACCGGCGCGTCGGTGATTGCGCTCACCGCTAGCGACGCCGCGCGGCTCGGCATCCACCCTTCGCCCGGTGAATTCGTCGCCGAGGTGAGAACCGCGAACGGCACGGTGCGCGCGGCGCCGACGCAGCTCGACACCGTGGAAGTCGGCGATCTCTTGGTCCGTGACGTGGCCGCTGTTGTGCTTCCCGACGAAGCCTTGAGCGACAACCTCCTCGGCCTGTCGTTCTTGTCCCGGCTGCGGCGCTTTGAATACAGCGACGGCAAGCTGGT
>DAIUEQ010000189.1:0-6862 GCA_036845025.1 Xanthobacteraceae bacterium
CGGTGGCGGCCGGTTGATCTTGAGCCCGTCCCATGCGGCGTTGACGATGTCCTGAGTGCCCAATCCATATTTGGCAAACAGATATTCACGGCTTCCCGCCTCAGCGAACGTATCGGCGATGCCAATGCGGCGCAGCGGCACCGCAAGACCCGCCTCCGCCAATACTTCGGCGACGGCGGAGCCCAGTCCTCCGATAATAGTGTGGTTTTCCGCGGTAATGACAAGGCGGCTCGCGCGCGCCACGGCCAGAACTGTCGCTTCGTCGAAGGGCTTGATGACCGGCGCGTTAAGTACCGCGGCACTAACCCCGTTTTCGATGAGCGTGCGCGCCGCGGCGAGCGCGGCGGAAAGCATCATGCCGGAAGCAACAATGCAGAGTTCACAGCCTTCACCACCGACGACGATTTGCGCTTTGCGTAAATCAAGCCGGTAGCTGTCATCGAAGATGACCGGAATCTCGCCACGCTTGAGCCGTAGATAGACCGGGCCGGGACGCGCGGCGATAGCGGCGACGGCTTGTTTGGTTTCGACGGCGTCGGCGGGCTCGATTACCGTGAAGTTCGGCAGCGCCCGCATCAAGGCGACGTCCTCAATCGCTTGGTGGCTCGGGCCGCCGGGACTGGAAAGGCCCGGCATGAACCCCACGATCTTGACGTTGAGGTTCGGGTAAGCGACCGACATCGCGATCTGGTCGAAGCATCGGCGGGTAGAAAAGACGCCGAAAGTGTTGACAAAGACGACCCGGCCAGCCCGCGCCAGACCCCCGGCAACGCTGATCATATTGGCCTCGGCCATGCCGATGTTGACGAAACGGTCCGGCAGTTCGTCACGGAACAGATCGGTCTCTGTCTGTCTGGTCAGATCGGCGCCGATGCAGATAATTTCAGGCCGCTGCCGCGCCAGTTCGACCAGCGCCGCGCCGTAAGGCTTGAGGACGGTCGCGTAAGGCGGCTCACGCAATCGCGGCCTCGAGTTCCGATGTGATTGCCGCCTTCAGAGCGGCATCGAGCTTGATAAAATGGCCGTCGACCGTGGGCGGAATGGCGCGCAATCTTCCCAAGATTTGCGTGCGTGCGACAATGGCGAAGGGCTCCGGACCGTCGTGGCGCGCGGAAAACGCACGCCACAATGCCTCGACATCGTGACCATCGAGTTCGGCCACGCGCCAGCCAAACGCGCGCCATTTGTCGGCTAGAGGCTCGAGCGTGGTGACCGAGTCGACCGGGCCGTCGACCTGCGAATTGTTCGCATCGATCACAACCGTTAAGCGGCCTAATTGTCGATGCGCGGCGAACATCGCCGCCTCCCAGATTTGCCCCTCCTCCATTTCACCGTCGCTAAGAAACGCGAAGACGTCTCGATCCTCGCCGGCAAACTCGGCGGCCAGCGCGAAGCCGACCGCACCGGAAAGCCCTTGTCCAAGTGAGCCGCAGACGAGGTCGCCGAGCGGAGTACGTTCGCTGCCGATCGCTTCCAGGATCGAGCCGTCTTTTCCGTACGTCGCAAGCGCTTGCGGATCGAGCAAGCCGATTTCGGCGGCGGTGGCATAAAGCGCGATGACGTAATGGCCCGGCGACAGCACGAAACGGTCGTGACCGTAGCGCATGACGCCGCCGAACAACGTGGCGAAAATTTCCGCCGAAGAAAGCACCTGCCCGAGGTAACCGAAGCCCTGGATGGCCACCATCTCGGTCGCCTGCAGACGAATGCGCGCGGCAAGCCGGCGCAGCATCACAGCGTCAAGTTCGGGTGTGCCACTCATCGCCATCTTGCGATTAACCGAAAAGTTTGCGGGTCGTTGCGCTACGCTTCACTTGCGTCGCGACTTTGTAGGTGCGCCCAATAAAGTCCATGGAAGGATTCGAGACCCCAAACCAGAACCTCTCGCTGATGAAGTGATGACGCAGATGATATTGCTTGATCCATCGTCCAATCCGCGTGCGCGGCTGATAGGGAATGTGCGCGACATAGTGAACCCATTCGTAGTGGAATATGGCGAGCATCACGCCGCATATTGCCGATCCAGCCACCTGCCATCCGAAAATGATTGCGAAGCCGAGCGCGGTCAGCACCAGGTTGGGCGCGAGGAACCACACCGGTAAAAACAACAGATCAAGCCGGTTCGGCTCGGTGTGGTGATCATAATGCAACCGGTGCTGTAATTTACGGATAAAAGCAAAGCGCGAGGGTTCGGCGTGGAAGCCGAAACGATGAAATCCGTACTCGCTGACGTAGAACGTAAGTGCACCTATAACCAGCCAAAATAGCGAAAACGGGAGTAGCCTCGCTGCGAATGCCACCGTCAGCACGGCAAGCCCGAGCGCCAGCCACGCATTCGACCCATGGCGCAGAAACGTGACAATCATCGACGCCTCCGCTGCAAAGATATTCCCTTCGACAACCCAGCCCGAGAGAAACTACACGCGGATGTTAGCGCTAAACCGCGTTGTCTTATCGGATGGCGGCACGATCTCGGCGTAGAGCACCACGAGCGTCGCGCAATTCATCGGCATTTCGTGGTTCGAGTAAACCATGCGGGTATGGCGTCCCCGCAGTCCAAAAATTTCATTGATTACATGCGAAGCGCCGTTGAGCGCGGCCGGCTGATCGGTGAAGCCCGGCGCACAATTGAGCGTACCTTCCAGACGAACGATTTGCTTGACCCGGTCCAGACTGCCGAGGGTCGCGCTCAGTTGAGCAACGGCATTGAGCGCACTGAGGCGACACGCCTGGTATCCCTGCTCGACCGTCAAGTCTGCTCCGATTTTTCCCTTAAATTTGAGGTCGCCCGCGACCCACGGCAACTGACCGGAGGTCATCAGAAGGTTGCCGATAATAGCGGTGGGTGCGTAATCGCCGACCGCGGCCGCCGCCGGCGGCAAAATTATGCCGAGGGCATGCAAGCGTTTGTCGGGCGTTAGGTCGCCGAGATGATCGGTCGAGGCGGACAGCATAGCGTTCTCCCTGGAGCGAGGGCTTGCCGCTTGTGATCCAAAATTACCTTGAGAAGCCACGGCAACAATGCTCAATGAACCGCCCGGTCGTCAATCGTCTGCGCCGAACCTTTGCCACCGGCGGTCTCTGATCATGGACACTAATAGCGAATTTTGAGCGAGCAAGCTTCGTTTCACCGGTACGATGGCCTGGATGGAAGCGGGTCCAAGACGAGTGGTATGCGAGAATTGCGGCGCCGAATTCACGTGTTCGCGCAGCGATGTGACGGCATGTTGGTGTATGAACGAAAGCTATCGGCTACCGCTGCCGACGCCGCCCACGATCGGAATTCTCAAAGACTGTCTTTGCCCAACGTGCCTGCCGCAAGTGGAAAAGCTCTTGCGCGCCGGGAAGACAGCGCCCCCGACCTAAATGCCTTTGTTGGCAAATCCATCGCGCCCGTTCTTGGAGCATCCGGAGAGCCGCCAGCACGGAGACTGCAATGAAGAAGCTGTTCCTTATTGGTATAGGCGCGGGCAACCCCGAGTACATCACCGTGCAAGCCATCAATGCGCTCAACCAAGTCGACGTCTTCTTCATGATGGACAAAGGCGAGGAGAAAGAGGATTTGCTCCGCCTGCGCCGGGAGATCTGCGAGCGTTACATCACGGACAAATCTTACAGGATCATCGAGTCCGCAGATCCGGTCCGGGATCGAACGTCAGCGTCATACGCACCGGCGGTCGAGGCTTGGCACGAGCAACGGGCCGCGATCTACGAACGATTGATCGAAAAGGAACTCGGCGAGGGCGAATGCGGCGCGTTCCTGATCTGGGGCGACCCCTGCCTCTATGACAGTACGCTGCGCATTATTGAGCGGGTCGCGGCGAAAGGAAGCGTTGCTTTCGAATACGAAGTTATTCCCGGCATCAGCAGCGTGCAGGCGCTAGCGGCGCGACACAGGATCGCGCTGAACCGCATCGGTAAATCCATTCACATCACGACAGGCCGCAACATCGCCAAAGGATTACCCAACACCCTCGGCGACGTCGTAGTGATGCTTGACGCCGAATGCTCTTTCAAAAACGCGAAGGACCCGGAGATCGATATCTATTGGGGCGCTTATATCGGCACCGAGGACGAAATTCTTGTGTCGGGAAATTTGCCGGAGGTCATGCACGACATCGAGAAGAGGCGAGGCGAAGCCAAAACTCGAAAGGGCTGGATCATGGACACTTATCTATTGAGGAAGTCCGACGAATGATTTGGCTTTCTTGGTAGAACCAGGACCGGACCGGCCGAGGCTCGTTAATGTGCCCCTGTCCTTTCGGCAAAATCAGCGTTGCACCTTGAGGTTTTCCGCTGATGTCTTTCCTTTGTTCGCGACTTCTTCGTATTCGACCACCTGGCCTTCGTTGAGATTGCCTAGTCCAGCCTTCTCGACAGCCGAGATGTGAACGAATACATCCTTCCCGCCGCCCTGCGGCTGAATAAATCCGTAACCCTTTTGCGAATTGAACCATTTCACCGTGCCACTTGCCATTTTAATCTCCGCTAATGCGGGCTCAAGATAGTCTCGGGGATGAAGGAGAACAATGCCGCTTGTGAACGCGGCCCCACCGTGTATGACCTATCGTGCAGAATCCAAGAAGGCATGAAATGTCAAAGGAAGCGATGCGCGCCGAAACCGAACGTCTGGTGAAAGAGGCGTTGGAGCGTAACTCCCTCACCGTTAAACGGGGCCAGACTCGTATCGAGAGTAAATGCGGGAAGTGCGGCGCGCCGAACCGCGTCTTGGCCGCTCCAGGGCAAGTGCGCGTGGAGTTTACGTGCAAAGAGTGCGGCGCACGGCAAAACACGTTCTGAGGTTTGTGGGCCGTACGTTGGCCCCAACCGCGGTGGCAGCTCTCCAGTGCCGCGCGCATCAGATTGACGGCGATCAGTATCCAAGCAATTCCGAGGTGGTGGGCCCGGGAGGACTCGAACCTCCAACCAAGCGGTTATGAGCCGCTGGCTCTAACCATTGAGCTACGGGCCCGCGCCGCCTGTTATACCTGCAGAAGCGCGGCGGCAAAATCGGCGGACGGGGAAACGGCGCCCGCTCTAGCCTCGGCGACTCAGCAAGAACACCGCCTGCTCGCTGAACAGATTCCAGAACCACCACGGCATTTTTAGCCGCATGCGTCGGCCCCAGGCGTTGAGCACTACCGCTTCCTCGATTTTGGCGCCGGCGACCTGACAAAGCTGGCGGAAGTCCTTGATGCTGCAGAAATGGATGTTGGGCGTTTCGTACCACGCATAGGGCAGATTGTCGGTATGCGGCATGTGGCCGCCCAGTCCGATCTGCATCCTTATCCGCCAGTGCCCGAAATTGGGAAACGACACGATGGCGTGACGGCCGATGCGCAACATATGCTCGAGCACGACGCGCGGCCGCCGAGTGGCCTGTAGCGTCTGCGACAGGATGACGAAATCGAAGCCGTCATCGGGGTAGTTTTCAAGGTCGGTGTCGGCGTCGCCTTGCACGACCGCGAGGCCTTTGGCGACGCATTCGTTCACGCCTTCGCGTGACAACTCAATGCCGCGGCCGTCGACGCCGCGCGTCTCCAACAAGCGCAACAGCTCGCCGTCCCCGCAACCAACGTCGAGCACGCGCGCGCCCGGCTGCACCATGTCGGCAACGACAAGCAAGTCGATGCGCGCGCCACCCGAGCTGCGCGCGGCTTCCGCCATGGTGAGGTCCTGTTTGACCCGCGTGAGCATGTTTACCTCGCGGCCGGCTGTAGTCCGCGCGCTGCCGCCGCACCATCGAGAAAGCCCCGCACCGTGGTGAACAATTCAGGCTCCTCAAGCAGGAAAGCGTCATGTCCTTTATCGGTCGTGATTTCGGCGAAGGACACGCGCGCACCGGCGGCATTGAGCGCGTGCACGACGGCGCGGGATTCGGCCGTAGGGAACAGCCAATCGCTGGTAAACGAAATAACGCAGAACCGCGTCGGCGTCGCACGAAACGCATTCGCCGCAACGCCGTTGTAGTCGTCTGCGAGATCGAAATAGTCCATGGCCCGTGTCAGATACAAATAGGAATTGGCATCGAAGCGTTCAACAAAGGTGATACCTTGGTGCCGCAGATACGACTCCACTTGAAAGTCGGCATCGAACGAGAACGTCGGATTGTCACGATCCTGAAAACGCCGGCCGAATTTCCGATGCATCGCCGCGTCGGACAAATAAGTGATGTGCGCGGCCATCCGCGCGACCGCGAGCCCGCGACGCGGGTTAGTGCCTTCGGCGAAATAGCGACCACCGCGCCAATCAGGATCGGCCATCACGGCCTGCCGTCCGACCTCATGGAAGGCGATGTTCTGAGCCGTGTGCCGCGTCGATGCCGCGATCGGTAAGGCGGCAAACACGCGCGCGGGATAGCTCGCGGCCCATTGCAGCACCTGCATGCCGCCCATTGAGCCGCCCGCGACCGCAAACAGCGACTCGATGCCGATATGATCTAGCAGCATCGCTTGGGCGCGCACCATGTCGCGCACCGTGATGACCGGAAAGTCGAGACCCCAGGGCGCGCCGGTCGCCGGATTGGTCGATGCCGGACCGGAGCTGCCCATGCAGCCGCCAACCACGTTGGGGCAGATGACGAAATAGCGCCTGGTATCAATCGGGCGTCCCGGCCCCACCATGGTTTCCCACCAGCCGGGTTTGCCGGTCACCGGGTGGTCGTTGACTGCGTGCTGATCGCCGGTGAGCGCGTGGCAGACCAGAACCGCGTTGCTGCGCTCGGCGTTCAGTGTGCCGTAGGTCTGATAAGCGATCTGCAACGGCCCAAGATCGACGCCGCAATCGAGTTGAAGCGGATTATTCGCCGGAAAGCGGACCACCAGCGAATGCGGATGGTCCGCTTCGCGCCTGCGGTCGGCGA
>DAIUEQ010000190.1:0-6624 GCA_036845025.1 Xanthobacteraceae bacterium
TGGGTGTCGAGATGCGAGCCCATGGCGATGGGGGCGAGCGCGTTGTTTCGTCCCGGGCGGCGCGCGAACATGTTGCCGACTTCGTCGACCGAAACGGTGCAGCCGAACGCCTCGCAGCGCGCCTTGAACCAGTCGCGCACCTTGCGGTCGAGGTCGGTGAGTGTGAGCCGGCAGATGCCGCCCTTTTGGGTGGCGCCAAACTGCGCGGTCTCCATGATGGTGTCCCACAGCCGCTGGGGATTGATCTGGAGGTTTTGTGCAGGCGGCATCATCAACTCCTACTAGTCGTCATCTTACCCTTCCCCTCCAGGGGAGGGCGAAAGAGCGCACCTCTACCGTTCCATCACGCCATCGTTGCCGCGACTGCGACCGCAGGCGCGATGAATTGCGACACCACTGAACGCATCTCGGAAAGAACGCCGCCGCCCCAGACGGCGCGGCCGCGGTAATAGGAAAGGGTCCCGCTGTCGGCATCGATAACGACCGGCAAACGAAACATCGGCATGGTCAGCCGCGGCTTGGTGGCGCAGCTTGCGAGGATATCCGGGCGCGGCGCTTTGGTGATCACGACCGGGATGACGATGTAGCTGCCGCGCGCCTTGATCCGTTGCGCAGTGCCGCCGGGGCCCATTCGCGACCAGCTTTTCTCCTCGGCCGTCAAATAAGACACCGGCGAGTGCTTTTGCCTGCTGAAGGCCGCGCCCGCGGCAGACAGGTTGTCGAGCTGCGCGGCGCCGGCGTCCGGCAGTTCGGCGACGAAAATATTCTGCGAGATATACGAGAAACACTTCCAGCAAAAATAGAATCTCGCGGCGACTAACGCGGCCCGAACCGGAACGTAACCGTGCCGGGCGCCGGACTCGGCCGCGGCCGGCAGTTCGACGTTGAGCGAGACATCGTATCCTGCTTGGCGCAGGCGGGTCTCGATTGCGGCAATGAAGGGTGACGTCATGGGGGCCGTCCGTTTCTTCGCAGCGATGCGACGGCAAACTTACGGCGTCACCGGCACGCGCTCGACCGGATGCGGGGCGTTGAGTTCGCGCCACTCGGAATTGGCGACATGCACGGCGGGGAAGGGATCGCGCGCCACGTATTGGCCGGCGCCGGCCTTGGCGCGCAGGTCGCCGTCAAGCCACACCACCTCGCCGCGCGACAGTGTGGCGCGCGGTAGGCCGGTGCACTTAAAACCTTCGAACACATTATAGTCGATGCGGCTGATTTGCTGCTTCGCTGTGATCGTCTTGCTGGCTTTCGGATCGAAGACGATGAGATCGGCATCGGAGCCGACGGCGACCGCGCCCTTCTTCGGATAGATATTGAGAATGCGGGCGATGTTGGCGGACGTCACCGCGACGAATTCCTCCTTGGTGAGGCGGCCGGGCGTGACGCCCGCGGTCCACAGCACCGGCAGGCGATCTTCAAGCCCGCCGGTGCCGTTGGGGATTTTGGTGAAGTCGGTGCGGCCGAGCCGCTTCTGTTCGGTGGTAAAGGCGCAATGGTCGGTGGCGACCGCGTGCAGCGAGCCCGATTGCAGCCCGGCCCACAGGCTGTCGCGATGCTCCTTGGTGCGGAACGGCGGCGACATCACCCGGCGCGCGGCATATTCCCAATCCTTGTTGCGGTATTCGCTCTCGTCGAGCACGAGGTGCTGGATGATCGGCTCGCCGTAGACGCGCTGGCCGGCGGCGCGGGCGCGCGCGATCGCTTCATGGGCGTCGCGACTCGAAGTATGGACGATATAGACCGGACAGCCGGCCATGTCGGCGATCATGATGGCGCGGTTGGTCGCTTCGCCCTCGACCGCGGGCGGCCGCGAGTAAGCGTGGCCTTCCGGCCCGGTCATGCCGGTGCCGAGATAATATTGCTGCAGGTGCCAGATCAGATCGCCATTTTCGGCGTGGACAATCGGCATGGCGCCGAGCGACGAGCAGCGCGCGAACGAATTGTAGAGCTGGTCGTCGTTGACCATCAGCGCGCCCTTGTACGCCATGAAATGCTTGAAGGTGTTGATGCCGTAAGTTTTGACCACGGTCTCCATCTCGTCGAACACCGACTTGTCCCACCACGTCACCGCCATGTGGAAAGCGTAATCGCTGGCCGCGCCTTCGGCCTTCCGCCGCCAGTCCTGATAGGCGGCGAGCATGGATTGGCCGGGCGAGGGAATGCACATGTCGACGACCAGCGTGGTGCCGCCTGACAGCGCCGCTTTGGTGCCCCACTCGAAATCGTCGGCGGTCACCGTGCCCATGAACTCGAATTCGAGATGGGTGTGCGGATCGATGCCGCCCGGCATGACGAAGCAGCCGCCGGCATCGATGACTTCGGCTCCGGACGGCGCTTGCAGATTGGCGCCGACGGCGACAATCGTGCCGCCGTCGGTCAAGACGTCGGCGCGCCGCGAATTATCGTGGTTGACGACGGTGCCACCGCGAATGAGCTTAGTCATGCCGAATACCTCCTTACGCATTGCGGGAACGTGCCGCCAAACGGGTAGTTTTGTCGGGTCGCGAAGGGTTCGTCAAAGCGCCGCCGTTTCGCTTGGCCCGATGGCTTGGCGGCATCGGCGTGTAGCGCGGCACCGTTACGCTTGCCGCAGCCTATTGGGGCGATTGAGGAAAGCGGGCACAGTTCCCGGTCTCACGCGGCTGTGAGACTTGGCCGGCGCGTTTCGCGGGTATAGTCGCCAAACCTCTAGGGAGATGACCCATGCATTTAATGTCTCGTCGTATTGCCATTCTCGCCGCTTGCGCCGCCGGCGCGCTCGCCTGGTCCGCGTCGGCCAATGCCGCCTCGCAAAGTTTCAAAGTCGATCTCACCGGAGCGCAACAGGTGCCGCCGGTCGAAACGTCCGGCAAGGGCAGCGCGGATATGACTTATGATCCGGCGACGCGGGCGCTGACGTGGAATGTCACCTATAGCGGGCTGTCGGGTCCGGCCACCATGGCGCACTTTCACGGGCCGGCGGCCGCGGGCAAAAACGGCCCGGTCGTGATCTGGCTCGCCGCCAAGGGTGCTTCGACCGATAGCCCGATCAAAGGCGAGGCGACGCTGACGCCGGAGCAGGCGCAGCAATTGTCCGCCGGCGAGTTGTATATCAACGTGCACACCGCAGCGCATCCGGGCGGCGAGATCCGCGGCCAGGTGATGCCGCCAAAGAGCTAAGCGCGGCCTGCGCGCCGGAGCGTCACAGGAAATTCGCCAGCGCCGCTACTCCGAGCGCGCTGACGCCGAGCAATGCCGCGGCGCGTAACGGGCTGGCGACCGACGGCGGTTCGACGCCGGACGGCAGCATCTTGACCCCGGTAATCATGGGGCGGACGAGGTCCTGTCCCTTCGCTGTGGCATAGGCCGCGATCGCGAGAATATGGAGCGCAATCGCGGCGAGCAGCGCGTCCCAGAAAATCCAATGGCTCGCGGTGATCGCATTGGCGATGCGCGCCGGAGTGATGTCGCTCAGCGGTCCCTGATTGGCGACGTCGTTTTGGACGTAGACGCCGCTGACTGCCTCGCCGAGAACGAGCGCGAGAAGCAAAAGCACCATCCAGCCGCCGGCCGCGTTGTGGCCGACTTGACGATCGGGCTCGCGAAGGAACAGGCGGCGCAGGTGAGCGAATGCGGCGCGCGGCGCGGCGACGAAGCGCGAGAACCGCGACGTGTCGCTGCCGAAAAATCCCCACAGCAGCCGAAACACGACGAGGGTGAGGACTGCGTCTCCCGCCCAGGCGTGCCAATCCATCCAGCCCAAGCGGTAGGTGATGTAGGCGATCACGATGAGCGCCGCCGTTGCCCAGTGGAACAGCCGCGTCGGAAAATCCCAAACCAAAATTGCGCGGCGACGCGTTTCCTGCGCGCCCGGTTCGATTTGCGCCATTACGACATCGCCTAGTGGAATTCGCCACGCCCCCAAGCGCTCGATACTGCAACGATTCAACCGGGGCAACGGCCTAGTCTGCCGCCGGCCTAATCATCCAATGAACTTTTCGTCGGCACCATTTCACAGACTTGGTTTGGTATTTCTAACCCATTGAATTTAGGACGAATCAGCTATGGTGCCGCGGCTGATCAAGGGGCTGGAGCTTGCCGCCATGCTGCGGGTGCGATTGAAGGCCGATGGGCGTTTGGTTGAGATCATGCCGGACGGCAGCGAACGCGCAGTTGTTTATACCGACACCGAACCGAAGTCGCCCCGTCTCGGCAGCGATACGCTCTCGGTAAACGGGCGTTTCCTCGACGCGGCTTATGCACGTAATGTGCGCGGCCAAACCGGGCTTACGCAAACCGCTTTTGCCGCGCAGATCGGTGTTCCAGTGGAGACGGTGCGCAACTGGGAACAGGGCAAGCGCTCGCCGCGCGGTCCGGCCCGTGCCTTGCTCAAGGTGATCGAGCACGCGCCGCAAGCGGCCTTCGCCGTACTCGGCGGTAAGGCCCGGTGACGGGCGCGCACCGAACGCTTACACTTCAAAAGTGACTGTCAGCAAAGACCAAGTTCCGGCAGTGAGCGCCCATGGCGCGCGCATACCGTTGCTCGGTCTCGGCACCTGGGATCTGCGCGGCCGCGTCTGCACTGAGATGGTGCAAGCGGCGCTCGATCTCGGCTACCGCCATATCGACACCGCGGAAATGTACGATAACGAGCGCGCTGTCGGCGAAGGCTTGAAAGCCTCCGGCGTCAAGCGCGAGGACGTATTTCTCACCACGAAAATCTGGCCGGCGCATTTCTCCGCGTCCGATCTTCCGCGCGCGGCGGCCGAATGTCTTGCCCGGCTCGGCGTGACCACGGTCGACCTTTTACTGCTGCATTGGCCGAACCCGCAAATTCCGCTGCCGGAGACAATCGGCGCGTTATGCAAGGTCAAGCGTGACGGGCTGGCCCGGCATATCGGCATCTCCAACTTCAACGTGGCGCTGATCGAGGCGGCGTGGAAAGCGACCACCGAACCGCTGGTCTGCGATCAAGTCGAATGCCATCCCTATCTCGATCAATCGAAGGTCTTGGCCGCTTGCCGCAAGCACGGCATGGCAATGACTGCGTACAGCCCGATCGCTCAGGGTAAGGCCGGCGGCGACAAAATACTGGCGCGGATCGGCGCCGCGCACAAAAAGACCGCGGCCCAAGTCTCGCTCCGCTTTCTCGTGCAGCAGAACATCGTCGTCATTCCCCGCACCAGCAAAGCTAAGCGGCTCGCCGAAAACGCTGCGATTTTCGATTTCTCTCTCAGCGACGGCGAGATGGCGAATATCACCGCGCTGTCACACGCCGGCCGCCGTCTTATCCCCGCGGGCTTCGGCCGGCCGGATTGGGACTAAACGCGGGCGCGGCGTTTTGCGGTCTCGGGCTGGCGCTATGTCAGACGGCATGCAAGCCGGGCCCATCGACGTTGCTCTCGGCGCCGGTATGAACCGCACGCGCTAGCATGTTTTCAATGGCTCGCGTTTTGCAAAGCGCCTAACATCGTTTGACGCCTAAACAGGGAGAGATCGAGGAAGGGTGCGCGTCTCGATCCCGGCATGATGACTAGCGCGACGTATCGGCCTCGCTACTTTCATTATACAGGCCTTCTTCGCTGGCCCCTTTGGGGTGCGCCGATCCTGCTCACGTCCTGCGCGCCCGCCGGCGTGCTCGACCCGCAAGGCCCCATCGCGTCCGCGGAGCACCTTATCCTCATCAATTCAACGGCGATTATGCTGGTCGTCGTTGTTCCCGTGATCCTGGCGACCTTGGCGTTCGCCTGGTGGTATCGGGCATCCAACGATCGCGCCAGCCGCGCGTCGGACAAATCCTATGAGGGCCGTATCGAATTTGTCGTCTGGTCGATTCCCGCCTTGACCGTGATTTTGTTGGGCGGGGTGATCTGGATCGGTTCTCATCAGCTCGATCCGAGGGCGCCGATCGCGGCGAAAAACAATCCGGTGCGCGTCGAAGTCGTTTCGCTCGATTGGAAATGGCTCTTCATCTACCCCGATCTGGGAGTGGCCGCGGTCAATCAGCTGGTCATCCCTGCCGCTACGCCGATTGAATTTCAACTTACCTCGGCGACAGTGATGAATTCATTTTTCGTGCCGCAGCTCGGCAGCCAAATCTACACCATGGGTGGCATGGTCACGCATCTGAATCTTCTCGCCGACGCCCCGGGTGAGTATCCGGGCTTGTCGGCGAATTTCAGCGGCGACGGTTTTTCCTGGATGCGATTTGTCGTGAAGTCGGTGCCGGCCGCCGATTTCAACGCCTGGCTTTCACAGGCGCGCAGCACCGGATCCGGGCTCAACGATGCCGGCTATGCCGAGTTGGCAAAGCCAAGCAAAGACGTGCCACCGAAAACCTATCGCTCGGTGGCCCCGAAGCTGTTCGAACACATCCTCGAGCGCACCATGACGGGCCCGGGAAACGCCGGCATGGGCGGCACGCAGCAGGGAGGTTGAGGTGCTGGGCAGGCTGAGCTGGTCGGCAATTCCGTTCAATGAGCCGCTGCCGCTGCTCAGTGGCGCCGTCGTCGGCATCGTCGTTCTCGCGGTCCTGGTCATGATCACCATAAAGGGCTGGTGGCCCTATTTGTGGCGCGAGTGGCTGACCAGCGTCGATCACAAGCACATCGGCGTCATGTACGTGTTGCTCGGCCTGGTCAT